>JBOGED010000351.1:0-2603 GCA_050743625.1 Egibacteraceae bacterium
CTAGCGGGGCTTCGCCCGGGCCCGATGAGCGTGTGCGGCATGACACAGCCAAGCGCTCCTCGGTAGTGTCGTGAGTTGGGAAATGCACCGCTTTCCCTCGGATACGAGGGAAAGCGGCGCCGTTGGCCAGGTCTTGGCGCGTTGCGCGGTCAGTTTCCTCTGGATAAGGAGGAAACTGACAGTCCGGCACGCTGAACGCTTGTTGCTCGGCATCGGCGCCACCCAGAACGCGGCGCATGTGTCTTGACAGCGATATGCGCTCGCAACCGCACATCGTCCGAACCGCGGTGGACCGTACGTTGCGTCCGTGCCCGGGGGGAGTACGGGCCGCCGGGATCCCGCACACTCCGGAGGTGCGGCTATGGCCACCGACCCGACGGCCATCTACAACACTGGCGCCGGCGCGCTAGAGTTGCGCCTGCCACGCACTGGTGACTCGGTCGGCTTCGCCGTGGACCGGCTTGGAGCGATCTTGTCACGACGCCGACGCGAGCGTCGGTGCCCATATCTCACGTAACCAGGGTGGTTTTTGTGCCTCCACGCATCCTCTCACGTGCTCTCCTCTCTCTTCTCGCGCTCGCCATGGCCGCATGCAGCGGCGGCGCGGCAGGTGGCCCAGACGTCGCCGCCACCGTGAACGGGGTCACCATCCCGCTTACCGACTTTCAGTCGCGGCTCGACATCGCACTGGCCAGCGAACAGATCGCCCAGCGGGTCCAGGGCGATCCCGCCGCGCGCCAAGAGATCGAGACCCAGGTCCTGAGCCGGATGGTCGAGGTGATCCTCCTCGAGCAGGCGGCCGCGGACGCGGGCGTCCAGGTGACTGAAGAGGAGGTGGACGGCCGCCTGCGGGACGAGATCCAGACGCAGTTCGGCGGCCAGGGGCAGTACGACCAGCTGCTCCAAGACCAAGGCCTCTCCGACGATGACGTCCGCACCCAGCTTCGGGCGCTGATGCTCGGTGAGCGGATCCAAGAGCGGATCGGGGAGCAGGTCAGGGACTCTGACATCCTCGACGCGGACATCCAGAGCGCCTACGAGGAGCGCTTCACGGGTGAGCGGCCGGTCGCGCGCCATATCTTGCTCAAGACTGAGGAGGAGGCGCGAGAGGTAAAGCTCGCTCTCGACGAGGGCGGGGACTTCGCTGAGCTCGCGCGTGAGCACTCCGCCGATCCGACCAACGCGAACGCGGGGGGGCTTCTCGGCGAGGTTATCCCCGGTGAGTTGGTCCCAGAGTTCGAGAAGGCCGTCAACGAGGCGGAGGACGGTGAGATCGTCGGGCCGGTGAAGACCCAGTTCGGGTATCACCTGATCCAACGGCTGAGCTCTCCGCCGCCACATTCTCTGGTCGACGATGGCCTTCGTGAGCAGCTCCTCCAGGCGAAACGTCTCGAAGCGTTCCAGGCATTCGTCGCGGAACAGCGCCAGAAGGCCGCCGTCGAGGTGAACCCACGCTTTGGACAGTGGGATGCCGCCACGGGGCGCATCGTCCCCGCCGCACCGCTCGGTGAGGATCTGCAAGCCCCGCCGCCCGCCGAGCCACAGGGCTGATTTGGCGAGGCTTCTCCTGATCGACACGGCCGACCAGCTGCCTGGGCTCCTGCCCATCCACAGCTGGTCGGCCGTGATGTCGAGTGACTTGGTCCTCGTGCGGTCCGAGGACCACCCCTTCGTGCCGCACCTAGATCTCGCCGAGCTCCGCCGGGAGGTCGTCGGATCCCGGGACCGGCCAGCTCAATGGATCGTCGAGCGTGTGAAGTCCGAGGGCGAGGTCGCGTACCTCTTCGGGCCTCAGGACAGCGAGGACTTCACCCGGACGCTCGGCTTGGAGGCCGCGCGAGAGGGCGTCGAGGTCGAGGTCGTGTACTTCATGCTCGCCCCGAAAGGTGTCGAGCTGCTGGACCTGGTTCGGATCACCGAGCGGCTCCGTGGTCCCGGTGGATGCCCGTGGGACCAGGAGCAGACCCACGAGACGCTCGCGCCACATGCGCTCGAGGAGGTCTACGAGCTGGCTGAGGCGATCGCCTCAGGCGAGGTGGATGCGCTTCGTGAGGAGCTCGGCGACGTGCTCCTGCAGGTGCTGTTCCACTCGCAGGTCGCCGAGGACGAGGGGAACTTCACGATCGACGACGTCGCCAAGACGATCGCCGTGAAGCTCGTCCACCGCCACCCGCACGTGTTCGGTGACGTGGAGGTCACCGGCACCGCTGAGGTCCTCGCGAACTGGGAGGTGCTGAAAGCTGCCGAGAAGCCCGAGCGTGAGGGCCTCTTCGATGGCGTCCCCATCGCGCAGCCAGCCCTCGCGCTCGTCGCGAAACTGCAGTCCCGGGCCGAGCGGGCGGGCCTCGCGCCCCCTGGCGACGCGGAGGCGCGGGCCCGAGCCGCGCTCGACCGCCTCGGACAGGCCCAAGGGCGCGACGAGCGGGCCGAGGCAATCGGCGACCTCCTCGCAGCCGTAGTCACCCTCGCCCGCCGCCACGGTGTGGACCCCGAACACGCATTACGAGCAGCAGCCCAACGCTTCAGAGCCGAAGCAACCGCGGCCGTGGACAAGGAGCGAAGCGAAGCGGAGCGCGGTGGGGAGGGCTCGATGCCCTCCCCAC
>JBOGED010000352.1:0-3305 GCA_050743625.1 Egibacteraceae bacterium
AGTTTTCCTCCGTATACGGAGGAAAACTGCAGGTCAAAACCGGCGGTGCCAGGCGAAGGTGCAACATTCCTGCGGATGCGGAGGAAAGCTGCAGGTCAAAACCGGAGCGCCGGGCGGAGGATGCAACATTCCTCCGGATCCGGAGGGTGAGGTTATGGCGGGGCGTCCCCCTCTCTGGCGGGATGTTCGGGTGCTTCGGGTCGTGGCGCAGGTCGTGTTTCTTGTGCTGGTCCTGGGGCTCGTCGGCTGGATCCTCTGGAACCTCACGGCGAATCTCCGGGCGTCCAACCTGCCTACCGGGTATGGCTTCCTCTCCCAGCCGACCCGGTTCAACATCGTCGACTCGGGATTCGACCCTGGCCAGCCGGTGCGCGACGCGCTGCTGGTGGGTGCGGTCAATACCCTGCGGGTGGCGTTGGTCGGTATCCTGCTGGCGACCGTGCTCGGGATCGTGCTGGGGGTCTCGCGCCTGTCAGCGAATTGGCTCGTGCGGACGGCCGCGCAGCTCTACGTCGAGTTCTTCCGCAATGTGCCGGTCCTGTTGATCATCATCTTCATGTACACGGCCGTGCTGCTCAGGCTTCCGCGGTTGACCGAGGCGCCGGAGTGGCTTGGCGCCGTGGTGGTGTCCAACCAGCAGATCTGGGTGCCATGGGGTGAGCCGAGCGCGGCGGCGGGGGAGTTCCTCGTCGTCTCCGGGCTGGCGCTCGCGCTCGGCGTCGCCGCGTGGATCTGGCGCCAGCGCCGGTACGACCGGACCGGCGAGCCCGCGTACGGGTTCCTGTGGGGATGTGGGGTCTTCATCTCCGTCGCGGCGGTCGCCTACGCCGCGCTGTCCGCTCCGCTCACCCTGTCGCTGCCCACACGCGAGGGACGGGTGGTGTCCGGCGGGATCGCGATGTCGGCGCTCTACGCCGCGCTGCTGGCTGGGCTGGTCATCTACACCGCCAGCCATATCGCGGAGATCGTCCGCGGCAGCATCCTTGCCGTTCCTAAGGGCCAGTCCGAGGCCGCGAGTGCCCTCGCGATGTCGGGACTCCAACGGATGCGGTACGTCATCCTGCCGCAGGCGTTCCGCATCATGGTCCCGCCCCTGGCGAACCAGTACCTCAATATCGCGAAGAACTCGTCCCTCGGGGTCGCGATCGGCTACGTCGAGCTCACGATGGTGACACAGACGGTTATCGCGAACGGCAATCCCTCACCTCAGGCGATCTCGACCAACATGCTCATCTACCTTGCGATCTCGCTTGCGATCGCGCTCGCCGCCAACCTGGTGAACCGTGGCCTCCAGCTGGAGACGAGATGAAAGCGGGGCCGATCGACGTCGCGCCACTCGAGCCGATCGTCTCCGTTGAGGTCCGGCGCGAGAGGGTTCCCCCGGCTGAATGGGTACGCCGGAACCTCTTCAGCACTCCGCTGAACTCGCTGCTCACGCTGGTGATGGCGATCGGGCTTGGCGGGGTTTTCGTCCAGTTGATCCGGTTCCTGTTCCTGGCGAGCGACTGGGAGATCGTCAGGGTCAACCTCACCACGTTCATGGTCGGCTTGGACTTTCCCCGTGACCAGGTGTGGCGGGTTTGGGTCGCCATCGTATTCGCATCCGCCTTCTCAGGCGTCAGCGCGGGACTGGAGGAGCGGCGCCGCCGTGAAGCGACCGCCCTTATGGAGCGGGGGCGCCGATTGTGGCCGTTCCTGTTGCTCCTCGTCATTCTTCTTGGTTTCACGAGGACCTGGGTGCCCACGGCGCTCGCGGTGACGAGCCTCGGCGCGGCGAGCGCCGGGCTCGTCGTCGGCAGGCGCCTGCCCGCGCGTGCTCGGCGCCTCGCGCCGCTGATCTGGCTGGCTGGCGTCGCCGGAGTATTCGCCGCGTTGACCGGTTTCCAGGGAGTCGGGTGGCAGCGTTGGGGCGGCCTGCTCCTCACCCTGTTCCTCGCCCTCGGCGGGATCGTGCTGTGCTTTCCCCTCGGCGTCTTTCTCGCGCTGGGACGCCGCTCGACCTTGCCGGTCGTGCGAGCGGTGTGCGCCGGCTATATCGAGCTGATCCGCGGCGTCCCACTCGTCACCGTCCTGTTCATGCTGTACCTGATGCTCGGGCTCTTCTTCCCTCCCGGAGCGATCAACCCCGCGCTTTCCACGCGTGCCCTCGTCGCCTTCGCGCTGTTTACCGCCGCGTACGTCGCCGAGATTGTCCGCGGCGGTCTTCAGGGCGTCCCCAAGGGTCAAGTCGAGGCGGCGCAGGCGCTGGGCCTCTCGCCGATCACCACGACCTTCCTTGTCGTCTTGCCGCAGGGATTGCGCAACGTCATACCCGCGCTCGTCGGCCAGTTCATCACGCTGTTCAAGGACACCTCGCTGGTCGCGGTGCTCTCCTCCTTCGATCTTCTCCACGTCGCCGAGGTCGTACCGACCCAGAGCGCGTTCCTCGGCCAGGGCCTCCAGACCCAGACCCTGCTCTTCGCGGCCTTCGTCTATTGGGTGTTCTGCTACACCATGTCGAGGTCGAGCCAGCGCCTGGAGCGCCGGCTGGGAGTAGGAGAGCGATGAGCGACCCGATCATTCTTTGCGAGCATGTGGACAAGTTCTTCGGGAGCTTCCAGGCGCTGAAGGACGTGAGCCTGGAGGTCGACCGCGCGGAGGTCATCGTCGTGATCGGCCCGTCGGGATCGGGTAAGTCGACGCTGATCCGGTGCATCAACCGGCTCGAGAAGCACGACGCCGGGCGGATCGTCGTCGACGGCGTCGAGATGAGCGACGACGTGCGGAACATCCAGGAGATCCGCAAAGAGACCGGGATGGTCTTCCAGCAGTTCAACCTGTTCCCGCACATGACCGTGCGGGAGAACATCACGATCGGTCCCCGGCGGGTTCGCAAGTGGAACAAGAAGAAGGCGGACGACCTCGCCATGGAGCTGCTCCGACGGGTGAGGATCCCCGAGCAGGCGGACAAGTATCCTGGCCAGCTGTCCGGAGGCCAGCAGCAGCGCGTCGCGATCGCCCGGGCCCTGGCAATGCAGCCGAAGGTCATGCTGTTCGACGAGCCCACCTCCGCGCTGGACCCCGAGATGATCAAAGAGGTCCTGGATACCATGGAGGAGCTCGCCCGGACAGGGATGACGATGATCTGCGTCACTCACGAGATGGGCTTCGCCCGTGCCGTCGCCGACCGGGTCATGTTCATGGCCGACGGCCAGATCGTCGAGGTCGGCACTCCCGAGCACTTCTTCACCGACCCCCAAGAGGCCCGCACCAAGCTGTTCCTCTCCCAGATCCTCTAAGCGGGGTGTGTCGGCTCAGGTCCGGAA
>JBOGED010000353.1:0-2864 GCA_050743625.1 Egibacteraceae bacterium
GGGTGGGGTCTGATGGTCAGTCGGGGCGGGCGTGGTCATCCGGTTGACCTCCTCCGATGGTGTCGTTACCACCGGACCAAAAACACGATCTCGCGGGCGAGACCGGGAGCCCGCTCGGGCAGTTACCCGAGCGCTCCTCCAGGCAGGCAGCGCGAAGATGGACGTACAGTGACGCGGCGAGGATACTCGCCGCTCTTAGTGTGCACTGGAAGAACCGCGAGTTGAGAAATCGCGCGCTTATTGCTTCCCGGGATCGGGGGGGATGATCAGCTCTTGGCCTACTTTGAGCGGACTTCCTCGAACGAGGTTGTTTGCGTCGGTAATGGCTTTGATCCGCTCAGGCGTCGAGTCGCCGTAAACCTCCTCGGCGATCTTGGTCAGGTAGTCCCCGTCCTTGACGGTGTACAGCTTCGACCCCGCGGGCAACCCCCCGCTCGCCTTGGCGCTGTCCGAGTCGCTGTCGCTGGCAGACCTGGTGTCCTCGTCCGCCGCCCCGTCCGACTCGTTCTCGGAGGCTCCAACCTGCGGGTTGTTCGCGCCGGTCTGCGCGGCGGCGAGTTGGTCCTCTAGGCGGGTCTTCTGCTCGGAGAGTTGCGCGACCTGATCCTTGAGCAGCTGGACCTCGGTTGGGGGAACACCGCTCGCCGTCGTGCACCTTCCGAGAAAGAACACGACCACAAGGGTGGCGCCGAAGAAGGCGATCCGTCCCCACAGGACACGACCGCCGTACTCCTGCGTTCCCTCGTACTCGTACTCCATGGCCCGGCAGTATCCACCACGAGGCCCGGAAGGTCACATCGAGGGGGGCCTCCGGCGTTTCAGAAAGGCTGACAGCCCGAACCCACCGAGGAAGGCCGCGAGGACCGCCGTCACCAGGACGAGGGCCAGGGTCGCGCGACCACCGGACACCGCGGGCGCCGGTGTGGGCGCTGGGGCCTGGACGGGCTGTTCGGTCTGACCGGGCTGTTCGGTCTGACCGGGCAGGCCGGTCGGGTCGGCGATGCCCTCGCCGACCACGACGAGCACTCCTCGCATCAGCCCGGGATGGATCGCGCAGAAGTAGCTGTAGCTGCCGGGTTCGGCGGGTGCGGTCAGGATCCCGGTTCCACCCGGTGCCATCTGGCCGGTATCGAGCGGGACGTCGTCGAACGTCGCGGTGTGTGACGCCTGCCCGTTGTTGCGCCAGGCGACCTGCGCGCCGGGCGTGACCGACTGCTCGATGGGTGAGAACGCGAAGTCCGCGATTCCGATCTCCGCCGGCTGGCCGGCCGGAGCCGCCGCGGGCCGTTCGGCTTGGGCCGGAGGCGCGGGCGGAGGTGCGGGCGCCGCGGGTGATCCCATGACCGTGAGCGTTCCGCTCATGGCCTGCGGATGGATCTCGCAGTGGAACGCGAACGTGCCGGGCTGCCTGAGGATGAGGCTCTGGTTGCTGCCCGCGAAGCGGCCCCGCTCCGGACCGGGCTCGACGATGCCCGTGTCGAACGACCCGTCGTCCGCGGTCAGCGTGTGCGGGGAGCCGCCGACGTTCGCGAACAGGATCGCGGAGCCGGTCTGGACGGTCAGGTTGGGCGGGTCGAAGCGAAGGGTCTCGCCCTCACGGGCCGGGTCGACGGCTTGGATGCGCTGGACTGGCGTTGGCGCGGGCCCCGGCTCGACGACGATGGTCCCGTTCATCCTGCCCGGGTTGATGCGGCAGAAGATCGCGTAGGTGCCTGGCACCGTGAACGTCACCTCGCCGGTCGCGGTCGGGGCGATCGCGTCGCTGTCGAACGCGCCTCCACGGTCGGTGAAGGTATGCGGCCGGGCCCCGGTGTTCGTCACCGTGAGGGTCGTCCCGACGGGCAGGCGCTGAGGGGTCGTGAAGCCGAAGTCGAAGATGGTTCCCTGGGCCCGCTGTGGGGCCTCCGCTTGAGCCTCCGCCGCCGTCGGCGCCAGCGGGAACGCGAGCGCGAGCGCGGCCGCCGCGAGCAGGAGTCGCTTCGCGAGCATGGTCAACCTCCCGTGACGTACTGGAACACCGACGTGCCCCACAGCCCTGCGAACAACAGGAAGAGTGAGCTCCCGAGGTGGGGCAGCCACCGGTCTCCCTTGTGCAGCACCCGCAGGATCAGGAACTTCGCCGCCAGGACCGCGAAGAGCGCGGTCCCGAAGATCGAGTGGAACAGGACGCGTGCCGGCGTCGTCGGGCCAGCCGGGCCGACCAGGCAGGTGATCGCCACCAGCACCGCGAGTGGCAGCGTGAACCGCCCGTTGATCCGGTGGATCTTGGCGGCCGCGCCAACGCTGATCCTCGGTGTCTCGCTCACACCCCAGAATCGCGCGGCCATGAAGACCTCCAGCCCGGCCAGGGCGAACACCACCGTCGTCGCCACGACCTTCCAGAACAGCAGGTTGTCGCCGGTCACCGTGTTGAAGAACCCGACCAGGTCCATCCGCTCCGCCCCCTCAAGTATCAGGACACCTCGACCGCACCGTTCATTCCAGGATGCAGCGAGCAGACGTAGGAGACGGGTTCCTGGACCGTCATGCTGAAGCTGCCGCCCGGATCGATCAGCCCCGAGTCCGCCGCGTCCGTCGTCACGGTATGGGGAGCGATGTCCTGATTACTCCAGACCACGACCGTGCCCGGGGGGACCCGGAGTGCCGGGGGTGAGAACCGCAGGTCCGCCATCACGACCAGCGGCTCACGAGTGACCTCCTCCTCAGCCCCCCGCTGGGCGTCGCGCACCATGAGCGCGGGGCCCGCCACGGCAAGTCCCGCGAACAGCAGCACGATGCCCGCCCAAAGCACCCGCCCCCATGCCATGACATTCACGGTAACGCCGTACGGGCGGACCGTCTACCCGTCTTCTTGTGTGCTGGAT
>JBOGED010000354.1:0-9847 GCA_050743625.1 Egibacteraceae bacterium
CACTTGACTCACGCCCAACAAGATCGCGGATCCAAGTCCCCTAGCGGCCCATCCCGACGCCCTGGGAGCGCTGGTAGGTCTTTCCCTCGGTCTGCAACGACGGGGCGACCATGACCTCGGCGCGCTGGAACTCCTTGATCGTCGCGTAACCACAGGTCGCCATCGAGGTCTTTAACGCTCCGAACAGGTTGCGCGTCCCGTCGTTCTCGACAGCGGGCCCCAAAAGGATCTCCTTTAACGACCCGATCTGGCCGACCTGGACACGCGCACCGCGGGGCAGCTCCGGATGGAAGGTGGCCATACCCCAGTGAAAGCCGCGCCCGGGCGCCTCGGTCGCGCGGGCGAGAGGTGAGCCGAGCATGACGGCGTCGGCGCCGCAGGCGATCGCCTTCGCGATGTCACCGCCAGTCCGCATCCCGCCGTCGGCGATGAGCTGCACGTACCGACCGGTCTCCTCGAGATGCCGGCGACGAGCTCCGGCGACGTCCGCGATGGCGGTCGCCTGGGGCACCCCGATGCCCAGGACCCCACGCGTCGTACATGCGTTACCAGGGCCGACACCGACCAGGACACCGGCCGCGCCCGTGCGCATCAGGTGCAGCCCGCTCGCGTAGCTCGCGCACCCCCCCACAACGACCGGGATGTCGTAGCGGGCGATGAAGTCCTTGAGGTTGAGCGGCTCGGACCGGGTGGAGACGTGCTCGGCAGACACGACAGTGCCCTGAATGACCAGGATGTCGAGTCCCGCGTCGAGCGCGAGCTTGTGCCACCGCTCGACCTTCTGCGGCGTCAAGCTTGCCGCGGTCGTGACCCCCGCGAACTTCAGCTCCCCGATCCGCTGCCCGATCAGGTCCTCGTTGACCGGGCGCTCATAGATCTCCTGCATCCGCCCGGTCGCCACCGCCGGATCGAGCGAGGCGATCTCGGCGAGCAACGGCTCGGGATCCTCGTACCGGGTCCACAACCCCTCAAGGTTGAGCACCCCGAGCCCACCCAAGCGCGCCAGCTCGAGGACCATCGCGGGCGAGATGACCCCATCCATCGCCGAGCCAAGCAGCGGGAGGCGGAACTCGTAGGCATCCAACTGCCACGAGATGTCGACGTCATGCGGGTCCCGAGTCCGCCGCGACGGCACGATCGCGATGTCGTCGAACCCATAGGCCCGCCGGCCACTCTTGCCAATGCCGATCTCAGTGTCCGCCAAGTCAAGCTCCTCGGAGGGGGTCCGGGTACGCCAGAAGGCGCGCGAGAAAAGAGTTGCCTCTTAGTCTACTCGCCCGCGGCCCCGAGCCGGCTGTCGAGGGATCATGCACGCATCCCCAACACAACTCATCTTCCGGCAACTCCAGGAGCACTAGGAGCGCGATCCTGAGGACGTCGCTCGCTCGGCTCGCAAGACCGAGAGTTCGGCCCGGAGCTTGACGATTTGGTTGGCCAGGCGTCTGACCTCGCGAATCCGGTCGGAGAGCTCGCTTTCCAGCTCGGCAACGTGGTTTGTCTCCTGCTCGAGCTGCGAGCGGACGAGGAGGATCGTCTTCTCGGCCGTGTCCACCGCGATGGAGTCGGTCTCCCGGTCCAGCTGACGGGCCTCTCCGCTCCGGCGCAGGAACGCGACGATCGCCTGGACGATGGAGCCGCCGAGCGCGATCTCGGCCACCCGCACGACAGCGTCCTGGGTCGCGCTACTTGGCATGAGCGTGCTCCCGTGCCGATTGGAGAGTTCCGACGATCTTCATCTTGTGGGTGAGGTCAGAAGCTTTCACAAAGCAAGCCAGCGCGGCTGCGCATGACAGCGATCCGGCCACGATCCCGCCGATGCCCAACGCCGCGTACACGGTGATGCCATAAAGCGCCAACGCCGGGCCAAGCATGCCTAACCCGACACGCTCGATATGGGAGCGCTGGAGCATCACGCCGCAGATCATCATCGCTCCACCGACCAAGAGCACCGCACCCCACGCCCGCACAAGACCCGGATAGAGCAACAAGGAGATGGACAGCGACACGCGCTGACCGACGACGATGGCAGTGGCGCCGACCGGAACGCAGATCAGCCCAATGAACGCTTGAAAGGGGCGCGCCACAACCCGAGCCACGGGATCCGACCAAGAGCGTCTCTGCATTTCCTCTCCCCATCCTTTGCTTGTCGGTAAAAACAGAAATATACACTAACAAACTCTACATGACATATTTTACTAATGGAACGCGGCACATCACCCGCGCGCAGGCCCCTCCATCCCTTGACACCCCGGCATCTGAGGGGTAGACGTCGTTCACTTGCCCTGCGCAACGTGACTCGTCGCTCAGGTGCAGCGCGGAAGAGAGTTGGGAGGTAGCGAAAGTGCCCTCGCTAGAGCTTCCGCTCGAGGAGCGCCTGACCGCTGGCGACGTGATCGCCGAGATGCAGGGCCAAGCCCCGAACGTCGGGCCAAATGAATCTGAGTGGCCTGGCCTGACCACGTATCAGTTCGTCCGCCCCCAAGCCCCGCATTGGGACGAAGTGCGCTCTTTGTCGTTGTGCTGCATTGTGCAGGGACGAAAGCGGGTGGTCATAGATGAGATTTCATACTATTACGATCCCTTCCACTATCTGGTCCTCAACCGGGGAATGAGGTTCGAGGCCGAGATCCTCGAGGCCAGCGTCGAGAGGCCGTTCCTGTCCTTCGTGCTGCAGATCGATCCGACGGTGGTACGAGGTGTGTCCGCGGACATGGCGGAACGCGCCATGACCACCTTCCGGCGGCCGTCGGGGCTCCCGGCTGCCCCGGCGTACGTCTCGCCGGTGAACCAGAACCTGATGGGGGCAGTGCTGCGGTTCCTCCGCTCGATCAGCGCGGGCGCCGATCGCCGGGTCCTCGCGCCGATGTACCTGAGGGAGATTGCCTACCGTTTGCTGCAGGCTGAGCAGTGCGTACGGCTGCTCGCGGCCGCCACGAGCGAGTATGAGGACAACCCGGTCTCCGAGGTCATCCGCTACGTCCGCGACCGGATGTCGGAGCCCCTGACAGTCGCCGATCTCGCCGACCACGTTCGCATGAGCCCTTCGGCGTTCGCTCACCTGTTCCGCGAGGTGACCGGGATGGCGCCGTACCAGTTCGTCAAGAACATGCGGCTCGACCAGGCGGGCGCACTCCTGCTCCAAGGCGGACGGAGTGTCAGCGAGGTCGGGCGGGACGTCGGGTACACGAACCTGTCGCACTTCATCAACGAGTTCAAACGCCGCTTCGGCACCACCCCAGGGGCGTACGCCGAGCTACAACGGCACATCCTGGCCTTGGGAGTGAGCCAGGCGACAACCCGTCACTAGCCCCCAACTTCGACTTCGGGACGCATCGATGCGGGATCTCAGTGCCGGAAGGCGCCGCCAGAGAAATCCGCAAGTCTTCAGCAGGATCCTGGCTAGGCGCCTCCCGGGTGCTCTCTTTAAGGTCAAGGGCACGTCACATCCCCTCGCCAGCCAGTAGGAGTCGGTATGCCACGCCTGCTGTTCCTCGTGTCGAGTGCCCGCGAGATGCCGCTCGCCGACGGATCTCCGCACGTCACTGGGTTCTTCGCCGAGGAGGCCCTCATTCCGTACCAGCGGTTCACCGCCGCTGGGGTTGACGTCGTCGTCGCGACTCCGGACGGCCAGCCGCCGTTCGCGGACCCGTACGGCTTGGAGGAGATCTTCTACTACCCCGACGACGACGAGGACTTCCTCGCCACCGTGACCCGAACCTTTGCCCACGACGTGGACGACATCCGGCTCACCCTGCGGCATCTGACCGAGTTGGGCATGATCGGCGCCCGCCGGGTGTTCATGGCGATGCGCGAGCGCGGCGTGACGCTGGCGTGGGCGCGCGACCTGGTCAACCGCGCCGCGAAGCAGTCGTGGCGTCAGGACCGCCCCTTCGCCGAGGTGTTGGTCAATGACGGTCTGGCGGGCCCACTGAGCCGCGCGGAGATCAACGCCGCCATCGAGTCGGCGCTGGCCGACAGCCGGGCCGAGTCCCAGAGGGTGGCCGACACGCTCGGGGAGATCCCAGGATTCCAACGGCCGGCGAACCTCTCGGAGATGACGGACGCCGAGATGGCAGAGTTCGACGCGGTCTTCGCGCCCGGCGGGCACGGGCCGATGGTCGACATGGCCGACAACCCGGACGTGCGCCGGCTACTCGGCATCCTCCACGCCAAGAAGGCCACGATCGCCTCGTTGTGCCACGGCCCCGCGGTCCTGCTCTCCGCCCCGGCGAATACCGATGGCCAGTGGCTGTTCGACGGCTTCCGGCTGACCGCGTTCACGGACGAGGAGGAGAGCCAGACCCCAAGCGGCAAGCTCGGGATGCAGTGGTACCTCGAGACGGCGCTGCGCAATGCCGGTGGCGTCTTCGACGACGCCCGCGCCGCCTGGACCTCACACGTCGTGGTCGACCGGAACCTCGTCACGGCGCAGAACCCTCGGTCGGCCGAGGCGGTCGCCGACGCTGTCCTGAAGTCTCTCCAGGTCCTGTAAGGGGTTACGACCATGAGCGCCAACGATCCCGCATCCGTGTTCTGGCAGGCGATCGCCGCCCGGGACGTCGAGGCCGCCTTCGCCATCGTGGACGACGCTGCCGAGGTGACCATCCCGCCGGCGGGCATCCAGGGCACTGCGGCCAAGGAGGGCAGAGAGTTCTTCGCCGCGACGGTGAACGCCTTCCCGGACCTGATGCTGACCGTCAAAAAGTCCTTCACCGGGACGGACGGCGTCACGGTGACCGAACTGAAGATGGAGGGCACTCAGGCCGCGGACTACCTCGGGGTGGTCAACCAAGAGAAGCACATGGACATCGACCAGGTGTGGTTGGTGCGCGCGGAGGGCGGAGGGGTGCGATCGATCACCGGGTACTGGGATCAGAACATGTTGTACCGCCGGCTGGCGGTCAAGCGGCTCGATCAGGTCGCGATCGTCTGACGCGAAGGAGTTGACCAGATGACGTTGGCCAGCAAGACGCGCACCCCCATCGAGGCAGCGCATGCGTTCTTCGACGCCTACCGGCGCCAGGACGTCGAGGAGATGGTGGACTGTTGCGCGGAAAACGCCGACTTCAGCTATGTCCCGGTCGAGATGTGGCGCAAGCAGATCGTGCTGCGTGGCGACGGCAAGGTCAGCACCGTCGGCAAGCCGTTCTGGACCGGGCTGATCAACGCGTTCCCGAACCTATGGAACACCGTGAGCTCGGTGACCGCGGACCGCAAGGGCAACGTGGCGGTCGAGGTCGTGATCGGGGGCACCCAAGCCGCGCCGTGGGGGGTCATCGCGCCCCGTGGCCAAGCCTATGCCGAGCCGCACATGTTCGTCCTGCACGTCGACGACGCGGGTCTGATCGACAGCATCACCGGCTACTGGGACAACGCCAGCATCTACCGGCAGCTCGGCCACCTCGAAGTCGACTGAGCCCGCCGAAAGGAGCAGATCCAAATGGCGCTGCTGAAGCGTGAGGAGTGGCAAGGGATCGTCCGGGACGTCGACTGGACGCTGAGCTACGTCGACGACGAGGCGGTCTATCCAGAGTGGCATTGCGGCACCGGGAAGGTGCCTCGTGACGCCTGGCAGAGCTGGGAGGAGAGCTACAAGGTCAGCTACCCCGGGTACGTCGCCACCCAGCGGGAGAAGGAGAGCTCCGCCTACGCGGTGAAGGCCGCGCTGCAGCGCTCCAAGGCGTTCGAGACCCTCGACGAGGGTTGGAAGTCCTCGACGAAGATGCACTTCGGCGGCATCGCGCTGGTGGAGGCCGCCGCCGTCCTCGCCGAGCTGAAGATGGCGCGGTTCGGCCTGAGCCCCGCGTGGCGCAACATGGCGGTGTTCGGCGCGCTCGACGAGATGCGGCACACCCAGATCACGCTGTCCTTCAGTCACGAGTTCGTAAGCAAGGACCCGCAGTACGACTGGTCCCAGAAGACCTTCCACACCAACGACTGGGTACCCATCTCGCTACGCAGCCTGTTCGACGCGATGATGAACTCGGGCAACGTGGTCGACATCGCCATCCAGCTCCCGCTGACCTTCGAGACCGGCTTCACGAACCTGCAGTTCGTGGGGCTGGCCGCGGACGCGCTAGAGGCCGGGGACATCAACTTCGCGAACATGATCTCCTCGATCCAGACCGACGAGGCCCGGCACTCCCAGCAGGGTGGGCCGACCTTGGAGATCCTCGTCGAGCACGACCCCATCAGGGCCCAGTGGACGGTCGACAAGTTCTTCTGGCTCTCCGCGCGGGCGTTCGCCGCGCTGACCGGGCCGTCGATGGACTACTACACGCCAGTCGAGCACCGCAAGCAGTCCTACCGCGAGTTCATGGAAGAGTGGATCATCGACCAGTTCGTGCGGACGCTCACCGACTACGGGCTGCGCAGGCCCTGGTACTGGGACGAGTTCATGCAGGGCCTGGACATCTGGCACCACTCCTTGAATATGGGCCTGTGGTTCTGGCGACCCACGCTGTGGTGGAAGACCGCCGCCGGGGTGGACCAGGCCTCGAGGGACTGGCTGAACGAGAAGTACCCCAACTGGGAGACGGTCTACGGCGACAAGTGGCGCGTCATGGCCGAGAACATCAACGCCGGCCGCATGGAGGCGACGCTCCCCGAGACCCTGCCGTGGCTATGCAGCCTGTGCCACCTGCCGACCTGTAACGCCACCTACGGGCGGGACGGCAAGTGGCGGGTACGCAACCATTCGCTGAAGCACAACGGGATCACTTACCACTTCTGCACCAAGGGCTGCCGTCAGATCTGGTGGGAGGACCGGGACAATGTCAACCACACCACCGTCGTCGAGCGCTTCCTGCTCGGCGAGATCCAGCCGATGGACGTCCCCGGAATCCTCGGCTACATGGGCCTGACGCCGGACGTCATGGGCGACGACGCGCACGACTACGCGTGGGCCAAATCGTTCGCGGCACCTGAGCCAGCAGCCGCCGGAGGAGGGCGCTGACCATGACCGAGACCGCCGCCGCGCCGCAGCTCGTCCCGGTGAACGCGATCTTCGCTGACGACTTCGTCGAGATCCTGGTGGCCATCACGACCGCGGACACCATCGCCGAGGTCGCCGCCAAGGTCGCCTACCACGTCGAGGGCAAGCGGGTCCGAGCCCGCGACGCCGAGAAGGTCGTCTACCACGACGACCGGTTGCTCGAGCCTGGACTGACGGTGGCTGAGGCCGGCATCGCCCCGTTCGACCACGTCCGCGTCGACTATGCCGACAAGTAGGGAGGAGGACTCGCAATGGACAACCCAGTGGGGCCCATCCTGCGGATGTGCGACGAGGTCGACCAAGTCGTGGCCGCGATCGAGGACGACAATCCCGGCACCGAGATCGAGGTGATCGACCGGGGCGCCTACGTGCGGATCCAAGCGTCCGACCGCCTGCGGGTCACCGCGGAGTCGCTGAAGCGCCACCTAGGCCCGGACTTCGAGATCCGATCGCTAGAGGTGATGATGTCGGCCTTCGCGGGCCGGATCATGACGATGTCGGACGCGATCGAGTGGTCGCTCGGCGCGAACAAGGCCCCGGCCGCCTGAAGGAGGAGCTGACATGGCAGAGCCGACGAACGGGCGGGCCAAGCAACGCCAGCGCACCTGGAGCGCCTTCGGCGACATCAGGCGCCGCCCGACCGACTACGAGATCGGCACCCACGGCACCAACTGGACGCTGCGCAAGGGCCGGAAGGCCGCGTTCGAGCAGAACCCGTCCTCGCCGGCCAACCTGTGGATGCTGACCTACCGGGACCGCTCGCCGCTCCAGGTGGAGGACTGGGACGCCTTCCGCGACCCGGACACGCTCACCTACCGGGCCTACGTCACCCAGCAGGATGAGCAGGAGACGAGGGTCGCGGGGGTACTCGAGCAGTACGCCGACGTGAACGCCGACGCTACGCTGTCCCCAGCCTGGCGAGCAACTCTGGCACGGCTGTTCACCCCGACCCGCTACCCGGTGCACGGGGGACAGCAGGTGCTGGCCTACATCGGCATGATGGCGCCATCGCCCTATATCACCAATCCCGCGGCGCTCGCAGCCGCGGACATGCTGCGCCGGGTGACCCTGGTCTCCTACCGCACGCGCGAGCTGCAGCTCGCATGGCCGGACGAGGGGTTCGCCACCGGCGAGCGCGCCGTGTGGGAGTCCGACGAGGCATGGCAACCGGCTCGCCGCGCGGTCGAGTTGGCGCTTACGGCCTACGACTGGGCCGAGGCGTTCACCGCGCTGAACCTGGTGTTGCTGCCCACCCTGGACGACGTCCTGCTCCGCCAGCTCGGCGAGGTGGCACGGGACAACGGCGACGAGCTGACCTGGCTGCTCAACTCGTCCCTGCTGCGGGACTCCGAGCGCCGCGGCCGGTGGAGTCAGGCGTTGGCCCGGTACGCGATCGCCCAGCGGCCAGAGAACGCAGACGTCCTGCAGCGCTGGGTCGGCAAGTGGGCGCCGCGGGCGGACGCGGCGGCCGAGGGTCTCGGGTCGCTTCTGGAGGACGTTCCCGAGCATGGCCGCCCGGCAGGCGAGGCCGCGGATGGAGCCAGGCAGGCACGCAGCGAGCTCCTTCACGCCAGCCTGGGCCTCGAGGCACCGGTGACCAGCTGACGATGTCTGGCGCGGACGAGCCCCGGTCGTGGACCCCGGTTCTCGAGTTCGACGAGCTGTGGGAGGGTGACCTGACCGGGGTCGAGGTGGGGGCCACGAAGGTCCTGCTGGTCAACATCGACGGCGAGGTTCGCGCATACGAGAACCGCTGCCCCCACCAAGCATGGCCGCTTGACCAAGGCGACCTGGACTGTGGGACGCTCACGTGCGCGAACCACCTCTGGGAGTTCGATGCGCTCACCGGCAAAGGGATCAACCCCGGCGACTGCGCGTTGACATCGTTTCCCTGTAAGGTTGACGATGACGGGATGATCTGCGTGGCGGTTCCCTAAGTGGTCCCGCGCGTGTTCGTGATCATCGGCGCCGGACCGGCCGCGGCGGCGGCGGCGGGCGCGCTGCGTTCGAGCGGCTTCGACGGGCAGGTCCTGCTGATCGGCGACGAGAAGGCCGCTCCCTACGAGCGCCCCCCACTGTCGAAGGAGTACCTTCTCGGCAAGCTCGGTGGTGAGGAGCTTGCCGTCCGGCCACCGGCCTGGTACGAGCAGTACGAGGTGGACCTGCAGCTCGGGACGCGGGTCGAGCGCGTCGAGGAGCGTGAGCGCGCCGTCGTGCTCAGCGACGGCCAGCGCGTCCGCTACGACAAGCTGCTGGTCGCCACCGGCGGCCGCCCCCGGCGGCTCGAAGGCGTCGTCAGCGACCGCGTCCTCTACCTGCGCACACTGGCCGACGCCGGCGCGCTGGCCGAGCGGCTGCGATCGGGATCCCCGCTCGTCGTGCTCGGCGGCGGCTTCATCGGCTGCGAGGTAGCCGCGGCGGCACGCCAGCTCGGCGTCGAAGTGACCGTGCTGGAGATGGCCGAGGTGCCCTTGCAGCATGCGTTGGGGAAGCGCCTCGGCGCGGTGGTGGCCGAGATCCACCGTGACGCCGGTGTCCAGCTTCGCACCAGCGAGCGCGTGGTCGCGCTCGCCGACACGGGCGACGGGCTGGTGGTGACCACGGATCGTGGCCAGATCGAGTGCGGCCTACTGCTCGCCGGGGTTGGCATGGTGCCGAACATCGAGGTCGTCGCAGGGACCGGGATCCGCTGTGAGAACGGCATCCTAGTCGACGAGCACTGCCGCACCACAGTGCCCGACGTCTTCGCCGCGGGCGACGTGGCCGCCCACCTCCACCCGACGTACGGCCGGCACATCCGGGTCGAGCACCACGACAACGCGCTGAAACAGGGCACCGCGGCCGCGCGGAACA
>JBOGED010000355.1:0-13845 GCA_050743625.1 Egibacteraceae bacterium
CGGCGTCGGGATGATAGATACTGGGCATGGCCGGCTCCTTTCCGTATGTGGCTCCGTCCGTGGGTTCATCCGCGGGCGGATGACCCACGAATACCGCGACCGGAGCCGGCCGTTCCATGCTGACTAGTGCGATGCAGCCGTGCCGCCGCTTGCGTGTCAAATGCCGCTGCGCTATCCCGGGCGGTGGTGCTCGGCCCGGCTGCCGACGGCGGCTACGCCTGCTCGCGACCGCCCGCCCGACCTCGCGCTGTTCGACGGCGTCGAGATGCCCATCGAGTGGGTGCTCGCCGACACCCTGAAACGCGCGGACGCCCGCCAGCGCTCCGGTGACGCTTACGGGAGGCTCGGCATGACCCTGACACTGCCGCCGACCTCGTCGCGGCGTTGCGAGCAGGACAGCTGAAGGGCGGCGCGATGCGCACCGGGCCGTGGTCGCGCGGGGCAGGTCGACTGCCGCCGGTCAGGGCTAACAAGTGTCTAACAAGTGTCTAACGATGCCGTCTCCCGGCGAGGCGTCGGCGACCCGTGGGTAGGTACCGGACATGACCAAGCCACGTCGAACCGTCGATGACCGCGCCGTCTACAGCCTTGCTGGCGCCCGGCCGCTCTCGGTCGGGGCGTTGTGCGGCCTGGTCGCGGGGCTGCTCCTGACGCTGGCCCAGGCGCTGGCTCGTCTGTGGATCGGCGTGTCTCCGCCTGCGGAGCTGCTCGGCGATCGGGTCGCGCCACTGCTGTCGATCGACCAGTTCTTCGCCCTGCTAGGGTTCTTCGGGGGTTACGACCAGTTGAAGGGGTTCGGGGTCGTGGCGGGCACCCTCGGGCAGCTCGCCGTCGCGGTCGTCCTCGGCATCGGCTTCGCCCGGTTGTCAGCGCGCTCCCAACGCGACGGGTCGCGGCCGGCGAAAGCGCTGGCCGTCGCGACCGCGGTGCTGTGGCTGGTTGCGGTCATCGTCCTGTGGCCGGTGCTGCCGACGAGCCAGCGGGGCCTGCCCCCAACCCCCGCGCGCATCATGACCATGCTCGTGATGGCGGCGACCCTCGCGCTGTTCGCGGTGGCGCTCGTCGTCACGTTCCGGCTGGTTATCGGACGGCGGCGCGCTGAAGAGACACCCGAGTCGCCGCCACCGGCGTCGGTCGCGCGCCGCGCGCTGCTCGCGGGCGGGGCGGGAGTAGGATTCGCGCTCGCCACGGGCGGGGTCGGGCGGGTCCTCTACCAGCGGTCCACGTTTCACTACGACGGGATGGAGTACAACGGGCCCGGAATCCAGCCGATCACGCCGAACCCGGAGTTCTACGTGGTGACGAAGAACGTCGTCGACCCCGCGTTCCGGCCCGAGGTATGGCGCCTGGCCGTCGGTGGCGCGGTGGCAGCCCAGCGGGCCCTTACCTTCGACGACCTCCGCCGCCTGCCCTCGACGGTCCAGGAGACCACGTTGACCTGCATCAGCAACGGGATCGGCGGCGGGCTAGAGAGCAACGCCATGTGGACCGGGGTGCGCCTGCCGGACCTCCTGCGCGACGCGGGGCCCGCGGACGGCGTCGTCGAGGTGCTGCTGACCGGTGTTGACGGCTACACCGACACGTTCTCGATCGAGAAGGCGATGCAGCCGACGACGCTCGTAGCTTATGAGATGAACGGTGAGCCGCTGCCGCCCCGCCACGGCTTTCCCGCGCGGGTCATCGTCCCTGGGCTGTTCGGCGAGAAGAACGTGAAGTGGGTGACCCGCATCGACCTGGTGACCGAGGAGGCGAGGGGCTTTTACGAGCGGCAGGGCTGGGGGCCGAACTTCGTCGTGCCCACGCGCTCGCGGTTCACCGAGCCGGACTTCTCTCAGCCGCTGAAGGCGGGCAGCCTGGTCACTCTTCGGGGTACGGGCTTCGCGGGGGACCGCGGTGTGCAGCAGATCGAGGTCAGCATCGACGACGGCGCGACCTGGCTCCAGGCGCAGCTCGAATACGCCAGCTCGCCGCTCGCGTGGGTCCTGTGGCGCTACGACTGGCGGCCCGAGAGGCCCGGCGAGTACGCGCTGCTGGTCCGGGCCACCGACCGGACCGGCGCCGTCCAGACCCCTGAGGAGCGGCCCCGCCAACCAGAGGGTGCGACGGGCTACCACCGCGCCATGGCCCGCGTGGAGGTGTGACGTATGAAGCGCGACGAGTTCGTGAGCGGGGCACAGTTCCCCGATCTTGAGCTGCCCGATCACGCCGGCAACCCGCGGCGGTTGTCGGAGCTGGCCGGCGGGGATCCGCTGCTGCTGCAGTTCTACCGGGGCTGGTGGTGCCCCAAGGAGCAGGCATTCTTCCGCAACGTCGTCCACTTGCAGTGGGAGGCGGAGGTCGCCTACACGAGGTTCGTGTCCGTCAGCGTCGACCCGCCGCCGGTGGCCGCGGCGTTCCGCGCGGGGCTGGGCGCGCGCTGGACGTTCCTGTCCGACGAGGACCGCACCTGGCTGGACCGGCTGGGGTTCGAGGAGACTAACGACACCGCGAACGCTCCGTACCTGCCGACCGTGTTCACACTGTTTCCCGACCTGGCGATCCACCGCGTCTACCACGGCTACTGGTTCTGGGGCCGCCCGACCAACGAGGAGCTGCGACGCGACTTCCGGGAGATCAGCCGGGAGGTCCGGTCGGACTGGGAGGCCCCGCCGCCTCAGCGGTGGTCCTGACATGATCTGGTGCTGGTTCGCCCTGTGCCCACAGACCCCTGATGGTGCCGTCGCGGCAGCCCCGATCCACGGGATGGACGGCACGGCCTTGGGGGTGCTGGCCGCCTGGGACCCAGCGTGCGACCGGCCGGAAGGCGCGGCGAAGATCGACGCGCGCGCGATCGACCCGGACGGGAGCGAAGCCACCGCCTCGCTGGTGCTGGCACCGAACCTGGTAGGGGTCCCCTTTGACGACCTGGCGGTGTCGCAGGCGATCCGGGCTGTCCTGGCCCTGCCGCCCGCCGACGTGCTGTCGACGCTCTTGGTCGGCGACTCCTGGTTCGTCGGCGCGGTCACGGCCGTGTACGGCGCAAAGGACCGCCTTGAGTACGACCCGTTCGGGCTGATCTTCCCCGCCCGGCTCGTGCGCGTCGGGGCGGGCCTGCTCGGCCACATGCCACCGGCCGCCGGCCCGAGCATGCAACGCCACGGCTCCTCCACACCGTGGCCAGCGGGGGCGTTCCCCCAGACCCCCCGGGCCACGGGGGCGTTCCCCCAGACTCCCCGGGCCACGGGGGCGTTCCCATCCGCATGAGCAACAGGCCCATCGGCGATTACGCCATGCTGTCGGACTGCCACTCCGCTGCGCTGGTCAGCGGCGACGGCAGTGTGGACTGGCTGTGCGTGCCACGGTTCGACTCGCCCTCGCTGTTCGGGCGGCTGCTGGACGACGCGGCTGGGCATTGGCGTATCCGTCCCAGCGGGGATTACGAGATGCGCCGCCGCTACCTTCCGGAGTCGTTGGTGCTGGAAACGCAGGTGGACACCCCGACTGGTGCCGCCATGCTCACCGACGCGCTGGTGTTCGACGAGGACGAGCGCGGCCACGAGATCGGACGCGACGCGTCCCATGTGCTCGTGCGTGTGCTGGAGGTGACCAAGGGTAGCGTGGACGTCGAGGTCGAGTTCGCCCCGCGGCCGGAGTACGGGCTGGTCCACCCCCGCCTGCAGCTCGTCGAGGGTGGGCTGGTCGCCCGGGGTGGCAGCGCGGTCCTCACGCTGGCGGGGCTGGCGCCGACGGCGATCGACGGGTCCACCGCCACCTGGCAGGTCGGGCTGAGCGCCGGGGAGACGCTGGCGTTCGCGTTACAGCACAGCGCGAGCTGGCAACCACTTCCCGAGCCGTGGCGCCATGATGAGATCGAGCGGCGGCTGAACGCCACGCTGCAGGGCTGGCGGTCGTGGTCCAAGCTGCACCAGTCCTACGATGGCCCCTGGCGCGAGCTGGTTCACCATAGCGGCCGCGTGTTGCAAGGGCTGACCTACCAGCCGACCGGCGCGGTGATCGCCGCTGCCACGACCTCGCTGCCGGAGCAGGTCGGCGGCTCCAGGAACTGGGACTACCGCTACGGGTGGATCCGAGACGCGAGCCTGACCCTGAACGCGCTGTGGGTCGCCGCCTGCCCCGACGAGGCCAAGCGCTTCCTGTCGTGGGTGATGGGGGCGGCTGGCACGAGCCTGCAGCGGGAGACGGGGCTACAGATCATGTACGGCGTCGGCGGCGAGCACGACCTGTCCGAGCGCGAGCTGGACCACCTGGCCGGCTGGCGTGCCAGCCGCCCCGTACGGGTCGGCAACGCCGCCTGGAGCCAGCGTCAGCTCGACATCTACGGCGAGCTCCTCGACGCTACCTATCGGTTGCGCGAGCAGCTCGGCGACCTCGACGAAAGCACCCGCACGTTCCTGAGGGACGTGGCTGACGCGGCGGCGGCCCAATGGGAAGAGCAGGACCAGGGCATCTGGGAGTCACGCGGCGGACCCCAGCACTACCTGTACTCCAAGCTGATGTGCTGGGTCGCCCTGGACCGCGCGATCCAGCTCGCCGACCAGATCGGAGCGGCCGACCGCGTCGAGCGCTGGGCCGGGGTACGGAAGGAGATCCGTGACGCGATCCTGCGGCGGGGGTGGAGCGAGACCCTCGGCTCGTACACCCAGATTTTGGACGTCGACGGCCTGGACGCGTCTACGCTGATGCTCGCGATCACCGGCTTCCTGCCCGCGTCCGACGAGCGGATGCGGGCCACGATCGACGTGATCGCGACCCAGCTCGCGGCGCCGTGCGGGCTCATCTACCGCTACCGAGGCACCGACGGGCTCGAGGGCGGCGAGAGCACCTTCGTGCTGTGCACCTACTGGCTGGCCGAGTGTCTGGCCCTGGCGGGCGAGCCCGAGGCGGCGCGGGAGGTGTTCGAGCGCGTCACCGCTTATGTCAACGACGTCGGCCTGCTCGCCGAGGAGGCCGATCCTACGACCGGTGAGTTGCTCGGCAACTTTCCCCAAGCCTTCAGCCACGTCGGTCTCGTCAACGCGGCCTGGGCGATCGCGAACGCCGAGACCGGCACGGATCAGGATGCGGGCGCCTCCAAACGGTAGCCCACGCCCCAGACCGTGCGGACCAATGTCGGGGCGGCGGGATCGGGCTCGATCTTCTCCCGGAGGCGGCGCACGTGGACCGTAACCGTCGAGGTCTCTCCCCAACGAAAGCCCCACACCTGCTCCAACAGGGTCTCGCGGCTGCAGACCTCGTCCGCGTGGCGCATGAGGTACACCAGGAGCTTGAACTCCAGCGCGGTGAGCGTCGCGGGGCGCCCGAAGACTTGGACGCGGCGCGTGCGCTCGTCGACGGTCAGCGGACCGACGCGCAGCACCGCCGGCACCTGTGAGCCCGAATTCCTGCGACGCAGCACGCACCCCACGCGCGCGAGCAGCTCCTGCGGAGACACGGGGTTTGGCACGAAGTCGTCGGCGCCGAGGTTCAACGCGAAGACCCGGTCGGCCTCTCCCGCGTTCGGGCTGAGCATCACCACCGGGACATCGCAGCGCTCCCGGAGGCGGCGGAAGAGGCCGAGCCCGTCGGTTCCGGGCAGGACCAGGTCCAGCACTACGAGATCCGGCGGATGCGACTGCACGGCCGAGATGGCTTGCACGCCGTTGCACACGACGGTCACCTGATAGCCGCCCCGCCGCAGGTGACGGCGGAGTGTCTGCGCCATAAGCGGCTCCGATTCCACGATAAGGACGTGGGGGGCCGCCTCGTGGGGGATCACTTCATGAGGGGTCGTCATTGAAGCCGCCATGGCGGCGAGCCTAGGCGGATCGTCGGGCGTGTCGCTTGCGATCCCGTTACGCCTGGAACTGGTCGAGCCGGTCGCGGAACAGCGTCGAGGCGATGGCGGCGCGGCGGGGTTGGCCGCGCAGGAACGCGCCCGCGAAGCCTTTGGCCTGTTCGTAGGTGATCTTGGCGGGCATGGGCGGCTCGTCGGGGTTGACGGCGACGTCGACGAGCGCGGGCCCCGGGAACGCGAGCGCCTCGGCTACCGCCCGCAAGACGTCCCCGGGGCTGTCGACCGCGATGCCCATGCCGCCGCAGGCTTGCGCCCACGGCGCGAAGCGTGCGCGCCGCTCCCAGCGCACTCCGAACTCGGGGAACCCGAGCACCATCTGCTCCCACAGGATCTGGCCCAGCAGCCCGTTGTTGACGATGAAGACCTTGATCGGCAGCTCATAGCGGGCGGCCGTAAGGAACTCGGCCATGAGCATGGCGAACCCGCCGTCGCCGACGAACGCGATGCACTGACGGCCGGGATAGGCGACCTGGGCCGCGATCGCGTACGGCAGCCCCGGCGCCATGCTCGCGAGGTTGCCCGACAGCAGGAACTGCCGGTCCCCACGGATGTCGTAATGCCGCGCCACCCACGTGGCGCACGTCCCAGAGTCGGTCGACAGGATCGCGTCGTCGCTGGCGAGCCGGTCGATCGTGCGCATGAGGAACTGCGGCTGGACGGGCTCGCGGTCAGCGCGCTCCAGGGAGACCACCCGCTCGCGCCAGTCCACCATGGTGGACTGCGCCCGCTCCAGGAAGCTCCGCTCGGTTTTGGCCGCCAACAACGGCATCAGCGCCCGGAGCGTCTCCTTCGCGTCCCCGACCAGCGGCACGTCGGTTGGGATCCGATCCCCCGCCCTGGTCGCGTCGGCCTCGATCTGCACGCTGCGGATCCCCGCTTTCGGCAGGTGGTCGGTAAAGGGGAAGTTCGTGCCGACCATGAACAGCGTGTCGGCGTCGCCCATCACGTCCTGGGACGCGCTTGTGCCGAGCAGGCCGATCCCGCCGGTGGTGAGGGGATGGTCGTCAGGCACGACCGCCTTGCCGGGCAGGGTCTTCACGATCGGGCTCGCGAGGCACTCGGCCACCCTTAGCACCTCCTCGCGTGCGCCGAGCGCGCCGGCGCCGACGAGCATCACGATCTTCGTGCCCTCGTTGAGCACCTCACCCGCCCGCTGCAGATCGGCGGCGCGTGGGACGCCTGGCGCCGTGACGAAGGTCGGCGCGGTCTCGGGTGTACGGGCCGGCGCCCCGATGCTCCACGGGTCGGCGTCCGCGGGCGCCTCCTGGATGTCGACCGGGAAGGTGATGTGGGAGACGGTGCGCCGGGACCGCGCCGTGCGGACGGCCTTGTCGACGAGCGTGGGGATGTGCCCGGGCACGTGCACCATCGCGTTGTACTCGGCGACGTCGGCGTACAGACGGTCGAGGTGGACCTCCTGCTGGTAGCCGGTGCCGAGCAGGCTGGGACTTTGCATGCCGGTGATCGCCAGTACCGGCGCGTGGTCGAGCTTGGCGTCGTACAGCCCGTTGAGCAGGTGGATGCCGCCAGGCCCCGAGGTCGCCAGGCAGACCCCGAGGCGCCCGGTGAGCTTGGCGTAGGCGGTGGCCATGAACGCGGCCGCCTCCTCGTGATGGACGAGCACGAAGCGGATGCGGTCCTGGTGGCGGCGGAAGCCCTCCATGATCCCGTTGATGCCGTCGCCGGGGAGGCCGAAGACGACCTCGACTCCCCAGTCGGCGAGCCGCTCGACGAGCAGCTCCGAGGCGATCTTCTTCATGCTCGGTCTCCTTGTAGCGCCATGCGGATGACCTCGGCGAGGTGGACTGCTTTCCGGTCGGTGGACTGCGTGATCTGCTCGCGGCAACTGAAACCGTCGGCGACGATCAGGGTGCGCTCGTCCGCCTCGCGGACCGCGGGCAGGAGCACACGCTCGCCGACGGCCAGCGAGACGTCGTAATGCCCGGTCTCGAACCGGAACGAGCCGGCCATCCCGCAGCAGCCAGAGTCGAGCACCGTGGCGTCGAGCCCGATGCGTTCCAGGACGCGGGTCTCGTCGCCGAAGCCCAGCACCGACTTGTGATGGCAGTGCCCCTGCACGACCGCCGAGCGCCGCAGGCGTGGCATGGTCCAGGCTGCCGCCCGCTGTTCGAGCAGCTCGCTGAGCAGCACCGTCTGGGTGGACAGCCGCCGCGCGTCCTCGTCGTGGGGGAACAGGTTGCGCAGCTCGTCCCGGAAGGCCGCGATGCAGCTGGGCTCTAGCCCGACGATCGGCACGCCGGCGGTGATGTCGGGTTGGAGCACGTCCATGATCTGTCGCAACCGCCGCTTGGCGCGGTCGAGGAACCCGTAGTCGTACAACGGCCGGCCGCAGCAGAGTGGCCGTCCGGGGATGGTCACTCTGAACCCTGCCGCCTCGAGCACCTCGACGCCCGCCTGGAGCACCCGCGGGGAAAAGTGGCCGTTGAAGGTGTCAGGCCACAGGATGACCCGCTCCCCGACCGTTTTCGGCGCCGTGCGCGCGGCGAACCACTCGCGGAAGGTCTGGCGCGCGAAGGCGGGCACCCGACGCTTCGGGTGCACGCCCGCCGCGCGGTTCGCCAGCCTCCGCAGGCCAGGGTGCGCGTGGCCAGGTTGGCCAGCAGCGGCACGCGAGCGGCAAGCACGGACCACTCGCGGATGAGGCCAAGGGTGTAGGCCGAGCGGGGGCGCAGCCGGCCCTTGTAATAGTGGGAGAGGAACTCGGCCTTGTAGGTCGCCATGTCGACGTTGACCGGGCACTCACCCTTGCAGCCCTTGCAGGCGTCCTTGGGTTTGGAGCGGTGAGGCGTCGGGCGCGCATCGGTCGGTGGCTCCACGGTCACGGCTCCGCACGGTCCGTGCATCCAGGACTGAGACGCAGGTCAAGGGCCTCGCGGACGCTCTCGTTGCGCCGCCCGTCGGTCACGACCTCGCCCTGGAGCATCTCGAACAGCGGGCGGGCTCGGCCGCGGGTGGAATGCTCGTCGTCGCGGGTGACCATGTAGCTGGGGCACATGGTCCCGCCCTGATCCTGCCGGCAGGCGCCGACACCCACGCATCGCAGCGTCGCCGTCGCGAAGCTTCCCTCGTCGTCCGGATATTGAAAGTGGGTGGTGACCGGCGGGAGGTTGTAGCTGGTGCCCAGGCGCAGGTTCTCGTCGAGCCGGTACGCGTCGACGACCTTGCCCGGGTTCATCTTGCCACCGGGGTCCCAGATCGCCTTGAACTTAGCGGTTCGGCCTGCAGCTCTTCGCCGAACATGCGGGGCAGCAGCTCGCCGCGCGACTCCCCGTCCCTGTGCTCTCCCGACAGCGAGCCGCCGTAGCTGAGCACCAGGTCCGCGGCCTCCTCGATGAACCGCCGAGAGGCCGCGATGCCCTTCGGGGTGTGCAGGTCGAAGTCGATGCGCGTGTGGACGCAGCCGTCGCCGAAGTGGCCGTACAGCGCTGCGGTGCTGTGGTCGTAGCGGTCAGCAGCGCCCTGAAGTCGCGGAGGTAGTCCGCCAGGCGGTCGGGGGCCACGGCCGCGTCCTCCCAGCCTTCCCAGGTGTGGCCCCCCGGGCACGCTGGCGGTGGCGCCGAGACCAGCTTCGCGCACGAGCCAGAAGCGGTCCTCGGCGTCGGCGTCGTCGCGAGCGCCATGGCCGGCCCGTCGCCGTTCTGACGCAGCGCCTCCATCAGGTGGCGGGCCTGCTCGTCGGCCTCGTCCTTGGTGTCCCCGCCGAACTCGGCGAGCAGCCAGCCGTGACCCTCGGGCAGCGCGTCGAGTCTTTCCAGCCCGATGACCCCCGTACCTCAGGACCTCGGGCACCGCTTCGGCCGCGCGGAACACGTCGGGGTAGCCGAGTACGAGCAGCGCACGCACGGGCGGGCTGTGGATCAGGCGGGTGGTGGCCTCCAGGACCACGACGCAGGTGCCCTCGGTCCCCACCAGCACCCGCGCGACGTTGCAGCCCTCTCGGGCAGCAGCTCGTCGCCGGGCGTTCAAATGCCCGGACACCCGGCGCGGCAGGTCGGGATAGCGCTTGCGGACAAGCGTGGCGTACCGGTCGCGCAGCGAGCCGTTCGCGTTCCACCAGCAGCTCGGCGTTGTCGCCGATCGCCCGGCGGGCGGCCAGGACGCGTCCGGGGTCCTCCCCTGGATCCCTGCCGACCTTCATCTTCACCCGCCGGATGCCTTCCGCGGCCCAACCTCCGAGCTGGTCCTGCAGCGCCGTCACGCGATAGGACGTGAACCCCGCTGCCGTACACGTCGACGCCTTCCCGCACCGCGCCGAGCAGCGTGAGCACGGAGACATCCAAGAGGCGTGCCTTGAGGTCCCACAACGCCACGGCGACGGCGGCGACGGCGCTGGCCGCCGCACCGGAAAGCCCGATGTTGCGGACCGCCCGGACCATCCGGTTCCAGGCGCCGCGGATATCCATCGCGTCGCGGCCGGTCACCGCGGCCGCCAGCACGTCGCCTACCAGACGGGCAGCGCCGGCGTCGGCGTAGGTGTAGCCCAGCCCGGACTGGCCGTCCGCGCCGGCCTCAACGACGACCATTGTGGTGGCGTCCCACCGCAACGTCCCATCCGACTCGGGCCGGTCCGTGGGTATCCGGTAGGCCGACGCGCGCAGCCGCTCTCTCCGGGGGTTGAGCATCCTGCTACCCTGCCGCACACGGGCCGCCGAGTGGCTAACACGTTGCGAACAATGTCGGCCTCCCGCTCTGGGTGGCTCCTTGGGTGGCAGGGTACGGTCACCGCATCATTCAAGGAGGCGCGATGAAGATCGGCGACGTCGCCGCGGCCGTCGGCAAGGGGCTGTTCGCGGGACTCGCGGGCACCGCCGCGATGACCGTATCGAGCACGCTGGAGATGAAGCTCCGCGACCGCGAGGCGAGCTCGGCACCCGCCGACGCGGCGGGCAAAGTGCTCGGTGTGCAGCCACGGGACGATGCGGGCAAGGCCCGCTTCGCCAACGTCGCGCACTGGGGCTACGGGACGTCATGGGGAGCCGTCCGTGGGGTGCTGGCGACCCTGGGCTTGAACGGGCGCACGGCCACCGCGGTGCACTTCGGCGCGATCTGGGGCGCGGAGCTCGCGATGCTGCCGGCGCTCGACGTTGCCCCACCGCTACAAGAGTGGAGCGCGCAGGAGCTTGCGATCGACGCCTTCCATCACCTGGTCTATGTCACCGCCGCCGGCCTGGCATACAAGATGCTGGACAGCTGACCGTTCGCCGTGGGTGGGCTGTGTTAAGGAGCTGGGCGTCATGCGCAGACTTGTCATGGTTAGGTGGGATCGCTGGGGAGGCGGATGTGCGATCGCGGGCGGCATGCGCCCGAGACGACACTCGCACTAGCAACCTCGCATGAGGCGGGCCACATAGGTGATGGTGGTTGCTGCCCCAACTCAGTGATGACCGCTGCGACAAGACCCAGCGAAATAGCCGCATGTTCTTGTCCGACCTAGTCCGACCTAAAGGAGGCCACCGTGCCACGTGAGATCCATACGCCCGCCGATGTCCTACGTCTTCGAGAAGCCGGGGCGCAACTCGTCGAGGTGCTTCCCCGCGAGGAGTTCGAGGACGCGCATCTGCCCGCCGCGACACACCTTTCCCTGCGAAGGCTCGACGCCGAAGCCAAGGAGCGGCTCGATATCGACAGACCCGTCGTCGTGTACTGCTGGGACTCGGCCTGAGACCTGAGCGCACGAGCCGCGTGGCGGCTCGAAGACCTCGGCTTCGGCGAGGTGTACGACTACGTACCTGGGAAGCTCGACTGGATGGCGCGCGGCCTTCCAATCGAGGGCAGGCGGGCCGGCGAGCCCACGGCGGCGAGCGTAGCGCGCCGGGACGCGCCGATCTGCACGCTCGAGGAACAGATCGGTGACGTGCGCACCCGGGTCGAGGCGTCGGGGTACGACGTGTGCATCGTCACCAACGACAAGGGCATCGTCGCTGGGATCCTGCGCGCTGGCCAGTTCGACGCTCCGGCCGACGCCCAGGCGGAGGAGGCGATGCGGCCCGGGCCCTCGACCTTCCGCCCGCATGTGCCCGCCGCGGAGATGGCCGAGTACATGACGAGGCACGACCTGGCGAACGTGCCAGTCACGTCAGCACAGGGCAGGCTGATCGGCGTCCTCCTTCGCCAGGACGCAGTGCATGCCGCACAGGCCCGGCACGGCGACCGCCGCTTAGGACCCGGGTCGAAATAGCGTTGTCATTTGGGGCAGTGTCGCCCAAGGAAGGTCGCCATGACTTCCCCAACTTCGACTTAGGGTGCATGCACCCCACCCTGCCGGAAGCCCGTGGTGTGGAGCATCGCCCGCCGCCGGAACCAACTGGTCGGTCGGCCCGAGCCGGACAAATCGTAACGTTAATTCCTCTCAAGACCTAAGCGATTAGGTCGGTCGACGAGTTGCCCTTGGACGTGTGGGAAAGCGACGAGGAACTCGAGGCGTTCCTGGCCCGGTTCAGGCGGGCGCGACAGACCGACTTGGCCTAAAGCGTGGCCTTCGTCGTTCTCGACACGGACGCCGTCTCGCTCGTCCAGAAACGCCGCTTACCCGACGAGCTGTCCCAAGAACTCGCCGACGCTACCGCATCCCTCACGTTCGTAACGCTCGTCGAGCTGCACAAGTGAGCCGAAATCCGCAGCTGGGGACCACGCAGTCGCCAGGCACTCGAGGACTGGCTGCGCCAGGTCGTGGTCCTTCCCTACGACGAACAGGTCTGTAAGAAGTGGGGCCAAATCGCGGCCCGAGCGGAGCAACGCGACCGCCGTCGCCAGCCAGCGACAATTGCGTAGCCGCCTGTTGTCCAGCTCACGATCTTCCACCGATGACCTTGAACCGCAAAGACTTCCTGGACTTCGAGGAGCACCAAGGGCGCATGCTCCTCACGATATAGCCGAAGCTTCGGCTTACCTTTCGGATCGTAACTGTGCGTAACATCGATGGTGATCTATCCCGCCAGCAGCACGCGCCGAAGGCGCATAACTGTGCTTCTTCTGCTCGCGGCCAACCTGCACCAACGCGGTGAGCACGGCGCTCGTGCGCGCATCGTGGCACAGGATGCGCCCTCTGCCGGGTCCACTCGCCAGCGCCATTTGAAGCCTGGCCTGGTCGTTCTACGTGTCGTTCGACCTGATGGATGCCTGTCTGGAGGTGGGTGTGCGGCCCGGGGCGCAGCGTCGTTTCGCTTCTCGCCGCCAGTCACCGCCAAGAGGGCGTAGAACTGTACATCCGCAGTGAGGTCCGGTTGGACTACTGATAGTAACGAGAACGAACGGCGTCCAGCGCACCCAGAGCGCGTGGAACTGACCAGATGGCGCTTGCCCGGCCGAGGGCGGTGTGGGGCATCATGATCGTATGGAGTTGCGGCCGGGACTGAGGATCGAGGAAGCCTTCCTCGCGGAGTTTGCGCGCCGGCACGGTGTCCGTCGGCTCGCCCTGTTCGGCTCCGTTCTGCGCGACGACTTCTCGGCCACCAGTGACATCGACATCCTGGTCGAGTTCTTGCTGGGACGGACACCGGGCCTGCTGCACATCGCCGAGATGGAATTAGAACTCGAGGCGGTACTCGGGCGGCAGGTGGAGCTGCGCACCTACGAAGACCTCAGCCGCTATTTCCGCGACCACGTCGCCGCAACCGCGCGAGTTCTGTATGCAGCCTGAGGACCGCGTCCGGATCCAGCACCTGATCGACGCCGCGACCAAAGCGTCGCCTACAGCACGGATCGCCACCGCAGCGACCTGGACCACGACGAGTTGCTACGCCTCGGGTTGACGAAGCTGGTCGAGATCGTCGGCGAGGCAGCCAAGCCCTCGAGGATTGGCTGCACCATGTTGTCGTCCTTCCCTACGACGAGCAGGTCTGTAGGAGGTGGGGTCAGATCGCGGCGCGGGCCGAGCAGCGTGGCCGTCGGCGGCCGGCTAACGACACCTGGGTAGCCGCATGTTGCCTAGCCCGTGATCTCCACCGGCCACCAAGCCAGACCTGGACCTTCCCGAACAGGGATTTCGGGGC
>JBOGED010000356.1:0-7740 GCA_050743625.1 Egibacteraceae bacterium
GGGCGCCGTCGTCCTCGCTGCGACGGCGGTGTTCAACGCCGACCGCGGGCTTCCCTTGAGCGTGACGATCTTCCTCGGGCTCGTCGTCCTGTTCGACCTGATCACAACGAGGATGCGGTTCGGCCGCCACGTCCGTGCCGTGGGCGGCAGTCTCGAGGCTGCCCGCCGGGCCGGCATCTCGGTGGACCGGATCCGGGTGCTGGCGTTCGTGCTCGCGTCGACGATGGCCGCCGCTGGGGGGATCCTCGGCGCGTCCCGGCTGCTGGCCGTCAACCAGTCGTCGGGAAGCAGCGACCTCCTGCTCAACGTCATCGCCGCTGCCGTGATCGGCGGCACGAGCCTGTTCGGCGGGCGGGGGTCGGCCTGGTCCGCGCTGCTCGGCGCGCTCGTCATCGGCTCGATCGCCAACGGCATGGACCTGCTGGCGTTCTCGTCGAACGTGAAGTTCATGGTGACGGGGGCAGTGCTCCTTCTGGCTGCGACCATCGACGCGGTCTCCCGCCGCGATCGGCTCGCCGCGGGCCGCGCCTGAGCCGCATCGCTACTGCCTCTGGGCCTCGGACCTGCGCTTGATCTCATCGACGATGTCGGCGTTCGCAAGGGTGGTCACGTCGCCGAGCGGGCGGCCCTCGGCGATGTCCCGCAGGAGGCGCCGCATGATCTTGCCCGACCGCGTCTTGGGCAGGTCCTCGGTGAACAGGATCTGCTTCGGGCGGGCGAGCTTGCCGATGCGGTCGGCCACATGCTCACGGAGCTCCTTGGCCAGGTCGTCATCGCCCTGGTCGTCACCGCGCAAGCTGACGAACGCGGAGATGGCCTGGCCGGTGTCCGGGTCGCTGCGGCCGACCACGGCGGCCTCGGCGACCTTGGGGTGATCGACCAGCGCGCTTTCGACCTCGGTGGTCGAGATGCGGTGGCCCGAGACGTTCATCACGTCGTCGACGCGGCCGAGCAACCAGATGCTCCCGTCGTCGTCGAGCTTCGCGCCGTCGCCGGCGAAGTAGATCTCGTTGCCGAACCGGGACCAGTAGGTCTCGACGTACCGCTCGTCGTCTCCCCACAACGTCCGCAGCATCGACGGCCACGGCCGCTGCAAGGTCAGGAAACCGCCGCCGCCGGGCGGTACCGGCTCACCCTGGTTGTCCACGACGACCGACTTGACGCCGGGGAAGTCACGCATCGCCGACCCCGGCTTCGCCGCGGTGATACCCGGCAGCGGGGAGATCATGATCGCCCCCGTCTCGGTCTGCCACCACGTGTCCACGACGGGGCAGCGACCACCGCCGATGTGCTCGTGGTACCACATCCACGCCTCGGGGTTGATCGGCTCGCCGACGCTGCCGAGCAGCCGCAGGCTCGACATGTCGTGCTTCGCGGGCAGGTCCGCGCCCCACTTCATGAACGCGCGGATGGCCGTCGGGGCGGTGTACAGGATCGTCACGTCGTACCGCTCGACGATCTCCCAGAACCGGTCACGCGCCGGGTGGTCCGGAGCGCCCTCGTACATGACCGACGTCGCGCGGTTGGCGAGCGGGCCGTAGACGATGTAGCTGTGGCCGGTCACCCAGCCGATGTCGGCCGCGCACCAGTAGACGTCGGTGTCGGGCTTCAGGTCGAAGATCAGCCGGTGCGTCGCGGCGACTTGCGTCAGGTAGCCGCCGGTGGTGTGGACGATGCCCTTGGGCTTCCCGGTCGTGCCGGACGTGTAGAGGATGTAGAGGATGTCCTCGGCGTCCATCGGCTCGGGCGGGCAGTCCGCCGACTGGTCGCTCACCAGGTCGTGGTACCAGTGGTCACGTCCCTCGCTCCACTCGACGTCCTCGCCGGTGCGGCGGACCACGACGCAGGTCCAGATCTTGTCCGTGCCCTGCATCGCCTTGTCGGCGTTCTCCTTCAGCGGGACGACATTGCCTTTGCGGTACGAGCCGTCGGCCGTGATCAGCACGTGTGCCTCGGCGTCGTCCACGCGGTCGATCACCGACTGGCTCGAGAAGCCCGCGAACACCACCGAGTGGATCGCGCCGATCCGCGCGCAGGCGAGCATCGCGACCGGAAGCTCGGGGATCATCGGCAGGTAGATGCAGACCCGGTCACCTTTCCCGACCCCCAACGACTTCAACGCGTTCGCGAAGCGCGAGACCTCGTCCTTCAGCTCCGCGTACGTCAAGACGCGGGTGTCGCCCGGCTCGCCCTCCCAGTGGTACGCGACCTGATCGCCGTAGCCGTCCTCGACGTGCCGGTCCAGGCAGTTGTCGCTCGCGTTGAGCTGCCCTCCCACGAACCACTTCGCGTGCGGCGGCGTCCACTCGAGGACCGTGTCCCACTTCCGGGACCACCGCAGCCGCCCGGCATGGCCCGCCCACCAGCCCTCGACGTCCTCCTCCGCCTCGGCGTAGACGGATTCGTCCGCAACATTCGCCTGCGCGGTGAACTCGGGCGGCGGCGGGAACGACCGATCCTCTCGGTACAGGTTGGACAACGCGACGTTTTCGGACATCAATCCCGTCTCCTTCGGTGGACGATCAGCGCACCCGGCATGCAGCCTAGTCGAGACGGCCCAGCCGGGCACCGGCTACGCTGATTCCCTATCGAGGTGGGCCAGATTGGCAGCGGGAGCTGATAGACCGTGGTCAGGGTCCCGGGGGGCCCGGTCGCCGAATGTGGTGAGTAGCCCGTCGTAGACCCCCCAACCGGTGCACAATGTCGATTCTACATAGCCACCCTCAAGGGGAATACCCGATGTTCAAGGATTATCGAGCGTTTCTGTTCCAAGCCAGCCTGCTCAACTTGGCTGTCGCGTTCATCTTGGGCGCCGCGTTCAGCTCGGTGGTTCAATCGCTCGCCGAGGACGTCATCATGGCCCCCATCGCGGGATCCCTAGGCTTCGACCAGGTGGCGGACTGGACGCTCGGCGGTGTCGCCATCGGCTCGTTCCTCGCCGCGCTGTTGAGCTTCGTCGTCATCGCGACGGTGCTCTTCGTGATCGTCAGGGCGGTCAGCAAGCTCCAGGGCCGCGATCCGGGGGACGCAGCGTGGGCGGACTCCGACGAGGTCATCCTTCTCCGTGAGATCCGCGACGCGCTGCTCAGCCAGCAACGCGCCTGACGGCGCTGGACCTCACGCGCCTGCCCGGGGATTGATGCGGCTTCCTGCGACCATTGTGTCGAGTCAGGTCCGGATTTCGGATCTAACCCGACACACCCCTGTCCTCCAGCAGGCGGGAGAATTTCGGACGCCTGCGCGCTCATGGCCTCACGCTACGGTCATTCGCCTGCGCGGGAAACCCCCCGGGGCGAGCTCGCCTCCCCGCCGGTCCCGCTCCCCAGCTTTGCGCGCAGGCGCGCAAAACCGCAGATCGGTATAAGCCGAGCTCGATGTTGTTTCGTCTATCCTCGCCAGCGCTGGGCTCTTTGGAGCGCCAGTTCCTCAGCGATCGCGGAATGCTCGGCGAGGGCTTCATCGGCAAGCGGTACGAGTTCATGGCCGCGTAGTAGCCCGAACCCCACCCACTGCTGATGTACCTCGCCTCGGCGGCTTCGTATCTCTTGGTACATGGGGCGCAGCACGAGAGCCTCTCCGGCAAGGTCCCGCAACGCTTGTACCTGCGCCCGTTCACCCGACGCCATCGCGACTGCATCGACGCCTGCCTCTCGTATTGCCTGGAGAAGCTGGTCTGCACTCCTTCTCACCGGTGAGTGATCTCGAACCTCGACATTCTTCCCAAAGATGCGCTGAAGCTCAGCAATACGACTCTCGCCCCATGGTCTGTTCCGCCATTCAACTGGCGTGATGTGCAGAAGTCGAGTTGCCGTCACGCGGTCCGGCGGGTGTCTCTCAGCGCTGTCTCCGCCTCGCCAAGTCGGTGAATCAACTCGAAGACGATCAGCTCGTTGAATCGCTCGCCTTGGTCGTACTGCCGTTCTATCTCCTCCAATAGAGTAGAGGTCTGGTAGTCCTGGTAGGGGCGGTGAGGGTCGAACGCCTCGATGGTGGGCCTCACATCGGGTGCTGCGGTCTGCGGGCTCATGGCCTTCACGCTAGGGCGCGCTATGGCAAAAGCCAAATACCCTCGGCGCGAGTCCACGACGCGCTCCACAGCGCCCCGCCCCTGACCGTGACGGGCACTACTTCTGGGGTGAGTGGAGCGGAGTTTCGGGGGCGAGTGGCCTGAGGGTGCGGGGCCGCGGGGCCGGCGGGGTGGATGGACGAGTTCGACACCCCGGTGGAGGTCGATGCGCTGTTCCGGACCCAGCGGCGGATCGCGTTCGGCTACTTCCTGCTGTTCATCGGCGTCACACTGGGCGTGCCCGCGCTCACGCTGGTGCTTGACTAGTGGTCGTCGGGACGGCTGATCGGCGGGATGAGCCCGAACTTCGCCATGGCCGCGTTCGGCCTGTACGGCTTCTTCCTGATCCTGGGGATCGCGGCCCGCGTCGCTGGCTACCGCGGTTGAGGATCAGATGCTCGGCGGTCCGCGGGCGTTCTCGGACGACGACGAAGGCCCATGAGTGGCATCGGTCTGATCGTGCTCGTGGCCGCGTTGGGCGGCAGCCTCGCGCTCAGCCTGTTGGTGCGCCCTCGCGGCCGGGCGACGACGTTCGACTTCTACCTCGCGGGCCAAAAGATCGGCGTGCTGACCAACTCATGCGCGATCTGCGGAGACTACGTGTCGGCCGCGTCCTTCCTCGGGGTCGCCGCCGCCGTCTACGCGTCCGGCCTGGACGGCGTCTGGTACGCGACGGGGTTCGCCGCGGGGTTCGTGCCGGTGCTGCTGTTCGTGGCCGCGCCGCTGCGCCGGTTCGGCGAGTTCTCGATCCCCGACTTCCTGGGGAGGCGGCTGGAGTCCGAGCGGGTACGGCTGGCGGCGGTCCTCGTCGCCGAGCTGGTGATCCTCAGCTACCTGGTCCCCCAGGCCGTGGGGTCGGGTATCACGTGGCCGCTGCTCGTCGGTGAGCGTCTTGGAGGATTTCGCCCTATACCACCGGGGTCGTGATCTCCATGGTGGCGATCCCGGGGGTCGTCATGATCGGCGGCATGCGGGGGACGACCTGGACGCAGGCGGTGCAGTTCCTTGTCTTGCTCGTTGGGCTGTTGTGGCTGGCGGCGACAGTGCTCGCGGACGGGTTCGACTACCCCGCTTCGGTCGGTGAGCTAGGGGATGCGCCCTTGCGCAACCCGGCGCAGACGGTCGGAGACGGGTGGGAGATCCGCGACGCGCCGAACCTCGCGAACCCAGGCGAGCCCACGAGCTTCTCACAGCCCGGGGCTCGCTATGGCAGCGTGGGCCAGTTCGCCCTCGTCGTCACGCTGATTCTGGGGACCGCAGGGCTGCCGCACGTGATGAACCGGTTCTTCACCAGCCCCTCCGGGAGAGCGGCGAGGTCCACGACCGTCTGGGTGCTCGCGCTCGCCGGCATGTTCTACGCGTTGGCGGTGCTGCTCGGGACCGCGGCGCGCGCGCTGATTCCCGCGGCTGCGGCACGGTACGAGTGGCTCGCCGCGCTGACGGTGGACGGTGTGCTCCGCATCCCCGAACACGCCCTGCTCGCGCTGGGCCGCATCTACGGGGGGACGGCGGGGCTGGGAGTCGTCCGCGACGGGAGCATTCCTCGCGATCCTCGACACGATCGCCGGCCTGCTGCTCGCCTGCGAGGCGTCGTGGGGTCACGACATCTACGAGCGGCACATCAACCCCGAGGCGACCCAACGCCAGGCGTTGCACGCCGGGCAGGTAGCCGTCCTGGTGGTTGCGCTCGGCGCGACGATGCTCGCCTTGAGCCTCAACCCCGAGCGCCTGTCACCCGCGTTCCCGTCGATCGTCGCGCAGATGGTCACGTGGGGCGTTCGCGCTCGCCGGCTCGGCGCTTACGCCGGTGTTCATCCTGGCGATCTGGTGGCCGCGGACTACCGCGGCAGGAGCGGTCGCCGGGATGGCGGTCGGCGCGACCGCCGCGGTCGCGCTCATCGTGACCGGGCTCGCGGTTGGCGGCGGCCAACCCACCGTCCTGCTCATCACCCCGACGCTGATCGCCGCGCCGACGAGCTTCCTCACAACGATAGGCGTGTCGCTGTGCACGGCCCCGCCAGCGCACGTGGCCGCCTCATGGCTACGGATGCACGGCACGGCCGCCGACCGGCACGCCGAACGGCTCGCCCGCCTGACGATCGAAGGGATCGGGGGCGAAGCAGCGACGAGGTCCTCACCCAGGCAGCGGCTCTCTCTGCGCACAACCCTCAGGTCGAGAACGCCATGAAGAGCGGCAGCCTCCTCCTCGTCGCCGTGGTCACCCTCGCCTGGGCGGTCGTCTTGGGTAGTGACGCGCGAGATGACCGACCAGCCGCTCGACGCCCACTGGACCGTGCTGGCCGGCGTCGTCGCGTCGAACCTGCTGATCCTCGGTTATCCCTCTGCGCTCCGCGGTCCACGGCAGGTGCGGCAACGGCGGTCCAGAAGCCCGCGGGCATCCGCGCTCACCGCAGCGAAGCCGGGCATGCCACTGCGGAGCGGTCTGGACGCAGACGCAGCGGAGCGAGCGGTCACGCTCCTCCGACGGCTGCTGGACGCCGACGGGGTAGCGATCACCGACCTCGAGCGGGTGCTCGCGTTCAACTGGCCAGGGTTCACCGGGTCATGTGCGCATCACCACGGTCCGGGGTCGCCGATCGTCACCGAGGCGACGAAACGGGCCTTGTCGAGCGGGCGCACCATCGTCGTCCGGGACGCGGACGAGTTCGGCTGCCCGCAGTCCGGCTGCCCACTGCGGACGGCGGTCGTGGCGCCACTCCTCCGCAACATCAGCGAGCGACTAGTGAGGCTGTTCGGGTCGCGATGTGCGCTCGACATCCGCTCGAAGCCCGGCGAGGGCACCACCGTGGACCTTCGCATCCCGCTGCGACGATCGCCGGCCGCTGTGGCCCCGCTCGCTGCCTCATCGTGGACGACGAGGCGCCCGCGCGTGAGGAGCTGCGGTTCCTCCTACGTCGCTTCCCGGCCGTCCAGGTCGTGGGAGAGGCGACGAACGCGCAGGAGGCCCTCCTCCTCATCCGCTCGCTCGACTACGACCTAGCGGGGCTTCGCCCCGGCCCGACGAGCGTGTGAGGCATGACAGCGTTCCCCGAACAGGGAGTGGACCGGCGGGTCATCGCTAGCCGGCTCGCAACTCGTGCAACACCTGCAACACGACTCACAAACTTGACTCACGCGCAACGACTTTGCGGATCCAAGTCCCCTAGTCCTGCTCGACATCCGCATGCCCGGCGGCTCGGGGCTGGACCTCGCGGCCGCCCTGCGCGAGGCGGCGCACCGGCCGGCGGTGATCTTCACGACCGCGTACCCCGACTACGCGGTCTCCGCGTTCGACCTCGACGCCGCCGACTACCGGGTGAAGGCGGCCGACCGCATCCCGGTCCAGCGCGGCGACCGGACCGTCCTGGTCGAGCCCGTAGAGGTCATTACGCGAGCGCCGCCCGCGGCTACTCCCACCTCAAGCTTGTCGACGAGCGCGTCCTGGTCAGCTTCTCGGCTGTCGGATCTGCAGCGGCGGCTACCCGGCAACTTCTTCCGCGCCCACCGGTCGTACCTCGTCAACCTCGACCACCGCGCGCCCGACTTCAAAGGCGCCCTCAACCTCGTCATGGACGACCGCCAGACCAGCCGCGTCCCCGTCTCCCGCCGCCAAGCGACCCCGCTCCGCAGGCACCTGGGACTGTAGTTGTGTGCTGGATACGCGACGTATACGT
>JBOGED010000357.1:0-6032 GCA_050743625.1 Egibacteraceae bacterium
GCGAAGGACCTGCGGCCGGACGTGCGGGAGGAGTTGGACCGGCTGGTCGCCGGCGAGGGCGGTGAGTTGGACCGGCGGCAGTTGCGGCAGCGGGTGGACGAGTGGACGCACACGGTAGACCCTGACGCGCTCGCAGAGCGGGAGCGGAGGGCGTGGGCCAACCGGCGGCTGACGGTCACGCCCGACCCGGTGGACGGAGGCGGGCGGGTGTACGGGAGGCTGTGCCCGGAGGGGCTGGCCACGCTGACCTCCGCGTTGGACCCTCTGGCCCGCAAGGCCAGCGAGCTGGCACGCAGATCCCTCGACGGCGGGGAGCTGCCGCAAGTCGCGGTCCAACGGCCGCACGTGATCCTGATCACGACCGTCGAAGCGATGAAGGACGAGCCGGGTGCCCCAGCGCCGACGTTGGACGGGGTCGGTCCGGTCAGCTCGGTGACCGCGCGGATGATGTGCTGCGACGCCGAGGTCACCCCGGTGTTCATGAGCCGCAACGGCGACGTGCTGGACATGGGCCGCACCACCCGCCAACCGACACGCAAGCAGCGGATCGCGGTGATCGCGAGGGACCGGCACTGCATCGGCTGCGGCGCGCCGGCCGCACGCTGCCAGATCCATCATGTGGAGTGGTGGACTCGGGACTACGGACCGACAAACGAGGACAATTTGTGCCTCACCTGTTGGGGTTGCCACCACCGAATCCACCAAGACCACTGGGAAGTGGTCCGGGATCCTGATAGCGGCCGGTTCGCGATGCGACCGCCCGGCACCTCCTCCATATGGCGAAGAGCCGGCTGACGCGCATGCCCGGCCGGCTGCCCCTTGGGGCAGGGATCGCTTCCCTTATGTAGGGCCGGGCAGGCGTTGAGGGGCGGTCCTGGAGGGCGGACGCTCATGGTGATCGTGTTGAGCCACTTCAGGAGGCTTGTATGCCGACCTATCTGTCGCCGGGTGTGTACGTGGAGGAGGTCGAGGCCGGGTCGAGGCCGATCGAGGGGGTGGGGACGGCGGTGGCGGCGTTCGTTGGGCTGGCCGCGGACGGGCCGCTTAACACGCCGACCCTGGTGAGCAACTGGAGCCAGTTCACGCAGGCGTTCGGCGAGTTCGTGGACGGGTCGTACCTGGCCCACGCCGTCTACGGCTACTTCATGAACGGCGGCGGCAACTGCTATGTCGTGCGGATCGGCCAGAACGGCGCGGCGGCCAACGGCCACGCGAGCGAGCCGAAGGAGCTGGCCGCGACTGCCCAGGCCTCGCTCGGTGGCTACCAGGTGAAGGCACTCGAACCCAGCACCAGCCCGAACGTGATCGTCGAGGTGGCCGACCCCGATGGTGACAAAGCGCCAGAGGAGAGCTTCAAGCTTGTCGTCAAGCGCGATGGCAAGGTCGTCGAAGAGTACGATCCTGTAACGACGGGCAAGGGCGCGCAGAATGTCGTCACGGTCGTCAACGCGAAATCCAAGACGATCCGGATCGAGCAGACCTCGACCGGCACCGTGGAGAAGCCCGCCAAGGGCTCGGTCCTTCTGAGAGCTGAAGAGCCACCGACGCCCGCCCCGGAGGACGAGACCGAACCGCTCGGGCCGAACCACTACGTCGGGGACGCGGCGGAGCGGACCGGGTTCGGCGGGCTGGAGGCGGTGGACGAGATCACGATGGTCTGCGTCCCCGACCTCATGGCCGCCTACCAGCAGGAGCACATCGACCTCGAGGGCGTCAAGGCCGTCCAGCTCGGGATGATCTCGCACTGCGAGCTGATGGGCGACCGGGTCGCGATCCTCGACCCACCCCCGGGCCTGAACGCACAGAAGATCAAGGACTGGCGGATGGAGGTGGCGGGCTACGACTCCAAGTACGCCACCCTCTACTACCCCTGGGTCAAGGTGCTGGACCCGTCGTCGGGCAAGACCATGTTCGTCCCGCCCAGCGGCCACATCGCGGGGATCTGGGGGCGCAACGACGACACGAGGGGTGTCCACAAGGCGCCCGCCAACGAGGTCGTCCGGGGCGCGCTGGAGCTAGCGCTGCAGCTCACGAAGAACGAGCACGACCTGCTCAACCCCGTCGGCATCAACTGCATCCGGACGTTCCCCGGCCGCGGTATCCGCATCTGGGGGGCGCGCACGCTGTCGAGCGACCCCGCCTGGCGCTACCTGAACGTCCGGAGGCTGTTCAACTACCTCGAGGAGTCCATCCTCATCGGTACCCAGTGGGTCGTCTTCGAGCCGAACGACCCGAGCCTGTGGGCGAAGATCCGGCGGACGATCGCCTCGTTCCTCGTCATGGAGTGGCGCAAGGGCGCGTTGTTCGGGCTGACCCCGGACGAGGCGTTCTACGTCAAGTGCGACGACGAGACGAACCCCGCCGAGGGGATCGACGCGGGACAGGTCGTCTGCGAGATCGGCGTCGCTCCCGTCAAACCAGCAGAGTTCGTGATCTTCCGCCTCGCCCAGTTCTCGGGCGGCACCAGCCTGGTCAACGAATAGGAGGTAACAACCCATGGCGCTTCCCGACCTGGACAGCTCGGTCGGCCACTCCTTCGGCCTCGAGATCGACGGCGTGATGATCAAGCAGATCATGGAGGTCGACGGCCTGAAGATGGAGCAGGACGTCGTCGAGCTGAAACAGAACACCAACGACGGCAAGTACATCATCAAGAAGCTGCCCGGCCGCCCGACGGCGGGCGAGATCACCTTGACTCGCGGCCTCACCGCGGACCAAAGCTTCGAGAAATGGACCAAGGACGCCACCTTCGGAAAGATGGCCTCCGCACGCAAAGGCGGGGCGGTCATCATCTTCGACTTCGAGGGCACCGCGATCAAGCGGTACAAGCTCACGAACGTGTGGCCGAAGAGCCTCGAGATCGGCTCGCTCAAGGCCGGCGACACCAGCGTGCTCACCGAGAAGCTCACCATCACGCACGAGGGCTGCGAGGTCGAGTGATGAGGCGCACGGCTCTCGCCGAGCGTCCCATTCCCAGCCCGGACATCGCCGGCAGCGTTGCCGGTGAGGGCTCGCTGCGGACCGAGTTCGACTTCGAGCTGCCCCGAGGCTACGTGGACGGCGCGGGGACCGTCCACCGGCACGGGGTCATGCGCCTCGCGACAGCTCGGGACGAGCTGGTCCCACTGCACGACGACCGCGTACGCGAGAACGGGGCTTACCTCACGGTGGTGCTGCTCGCGCGCGTCATCACGCGGCTGGGCTCGATCGAGGACGTCCACGCCGGCATCGTCGAGAGCATGTTCGCCTCGGATCTGGCGTTCCTGCAGGACCTGTACCGGCGGATCAACAGCGAGGGGCACACTCGCGCGGCGGTGGCATGCCCGGCCTGCCGCCACGAGTTCGGGATCGACCTGGCGGGTGGTCGCCTGGGGGAATCGTGACGTACGCGGCCGACCGGCTCTACGAGGAGGTGGCGTACGTGGCCTACCACTTCCACTGGTCACTCGACGCGATCCTCGACCTGGAGCACCCGGTCCGGCAGCGCTTCGCTACCGAGATCGGCCGGATCAACCAGCGACTTTCCGCGGGCGGGTGACGCATGGCGTGGCCGTTCCGCCGGAAGGCCGCGGCCGGCGGCAGCGCGGCACGCCGGCCACCCGCCGGTCGCGTGCCCGGCCATGGCGAGGGTTGGCGCGTCCTGCCGCCGATCCAGCGCATGGTCACGCCGATCGAGCCGATCGTCGGCACATCATCGTTCGAGGCGCTGCTGCCCTCCTGGCGGGACCCGACCTTTCTCGCGCCGCTCGGCCACCAAGTCTCTCCCGACGCGCCCGCGGGGGTCGTCTCGGCCTTGCCCGTCCCAGGCACGCCGAGCATTCAACGCGCTGGTGAGCTGCTCGTATATCAGACCCCGCGGCGGCATCCTGACGAAGGTTGGCCGTCGGACGCGGCGGACACCGGCGGACCGGCGAAGCCGCCAAGTGAGCCGCCAGCGCGTGATCGCGGCCGGCAGGGTATCGCGGCGGTCCAGCGGATGCTGCGGCGAGATCGACCGGCCCGTCCCACCCCATTCCCTGACCCGGTCACGCCCCCCGCCAACAGCGCTGGCACCATCCGCGCACTGGAACCAACCGCCGCGAGGCCCCCGCATCCCTCGGAGCGGTCCTCCCCCGCGGTCCAGCGAGCCACACCCACCCCACCCGCGCCTAGACCCGCTGGACCCGCCAAATGGCCGATCACCGTCCTACAGCGCCTCAGCGGCCGCACCTCGCCACCTCCCGAGCCACCGGGCACCGATCCTCCCGCCACCCGAAGGCGTGGCATACCGCTTTCCTCCGTATCCGAGGGAAAAGTGCGCCCGACGGGTCTCCGACCCGCAGGTGACCCGCAGCTTTCCTCCGCATACGGAGGAAAGCTGCCGTTCAGCGGCCCGCATTCGGGCGCGGGTACCACCTCAGGCGGTGCAATCGGATTGACCGAGGCGCCAAGCGCCCCGCGGACGGTCAAACCGGCGACAGGTAACGGCACCACCCCGCCGGTCCAACGAAAACCCCTCGACGAACCGGCGCGAGCTGCCCAGGCTCCTCAGCCCGCCGTCTCCGAGCCAGTCCCACCTCAAGCCACCCGCACGAACGGCGAGCCAACCAGCGCACTCCCGCCCACCGCGGCGCCGCACCCCTCGGAGCGGCCATCCCCCACCGACCAACGGCGCTTGAGCACTCACACCTCGCCGCCCCCCGCGAAGCCGACCACCGTCCAGCCGGCAGCCCCCCGATCGTCCTCGCCGAACGACGAGCCGCCCCCACACCTGAGGTCCACACCAACGACGGGCAATCGCAGCAGCCCCACCCTCCAGCCCCTGGTGGAGCCAACCACCGCACTCCCAACCGCCGAGGGGCAGCCCGCCCCCCACCGGCCATCCCCCACCATCCAGCGGCGCCAGACCACTCCCATCCCGCAGCCGGCCACCGACCACCCACCCGACCCACCACGACCACTGCCCGTCACGCGCACGACCCAGCCGGCAGCCCCCCCAACGACGGACCACGGCGCCACGCTGCCGGCCCAACGCGTACCCTCACGGGAACCCACCTCCACGCTACCCACCGTGGCGGCGCCCCCTTTGGAGCGGCCATCCCCCACCCAGCCAGCAGCACCAGCGCCGCCCTCACCGAGCCAAGACACGTCGCTTCACCCGCCGGCCAAGCAAGCGGCGAGCAATGACACCACCCCGTTGGTCCAACGGATGCCCTCAGACGAGCCGACGGCACCAGCCCATACCCCACGGCCGGCCATATCCCAATCCACCAGCACGAACAGCGCCCCCACCATCCAACCCCTAGAACCAACCAGCGCACTGCCTCCACCGACCGCGACGCCGCCCGCCGCCCGCCAGCCATCGCCTCCCATCCAGCGGCACCTGAGCACCTCCCACTCGCCGCCGGCCATCGACCACCCCACCACACCCGATCGCTCCTCACCACTGCCCGTCGTGCGCACGACCCAGCCGGCGGCCACGCCGAGGACGGACAACGGCACCACACCGCCGGCCCAACCGATGCGGCGAGACGAACCGGCGAGACCTACCCACACCGCGCAGACCACCACCCCCATCATCCAACCCCAGCGCCCAACCACCCCAGCGGCGCCCTCGGTCCAGCAAGCCACGCTAATCCCACCCACACAACCCTCGCCATGGCACCCCCTACGGCGGATCACCGTCCTGCGGCGCCTCAGCGGCCACACCTCGCCGCCCCCCACACAGCCAGCCACCGACCGGCACGGCATACCACGCCCCTCCACATTCAAAACAAAAGGCTGCCCGACGGGCGGCGACGCCACTCCCAACCGCGACCCCGCATTACCCCTCGCGCCCACACCAGACCACGACCCCACACCCCCGCTACAACGGATCGCCGCAGATCAACCGGCAGCACCTCTCCACACCACAGTGCCCACGCTCCAGTCCCTGCACCCAACCACCGGGCTCCCATCGCCGCCGCTGACCGTTGCGCCTACGGTCGACGTGCAGCCGCACCGCCTCCAGGTCATCCCTGAGGTCCAGCGGGCAACTCCGGACAGGTCGGACG
>JBOGED010000358.1:0-2465 GCA_050743625.1 Egibacteraceae bacterium
GGTCTCGGTCGACCGAGACCACATCGACCTCACCCTCGCGCAGGAAGCGCTCCACGAGTCCGGTTCCAGACGGTCCGAATCGAGCCACGAACACGATCCCGAGCTCGACGAGCGTCGCTGCCGACATCAGTCGCTCCTGGAACGTTCCCATCGAATCGGCGAGCTGGTCACCGCCAGCCTCCCCAGCCAGGACCGCGAACGCGGCTGAGGTGTCGACGACGACCGCGGTCATGTCGGCAGACCATGACCGTCGAACTCCAGGATGTCGTCTGGCGAACGATCATCGAGGATCGGCATCGATGCGATCTCGCTCGCCAGGCGGCGCAACCGCGCCGCGACATTCGAAGATCGCCGCGCGCGTTCTCGGTCCAAGCGTTCGCGTAGCGCAGCGATGATGGAGTCGGTGATCGTTTCTCCGGTGGTGGCGGCGAGTTCGCGCGCGAGCCTGTCCGCCTCTTCGTTCTTGATACTCAACGCCATGGCAGAAGTATAGACGATAATCTACCTAGGGTCCCAGAAGCGTTCTCGGGAAGCAAAGGGGAATCATCGTATGGTGCGGACCTCCTGCCTCCTCTCTCACGACAGGAGCATCGATGATCTTGCCTGAAGCGCCGGTCCCCTCGTTCGAGGAGTACGTCCTGGCGGGTGGCGGTGAGGGTCTGCGTCGCGCGGTGTCGATGGCGCCGGAGGAGGTGATCTCCGAGGTCAGCCGGTCGGGACTGCGCGGGCGGGGAGGGGCGGGCTTCCCGACCGGGGTGAAGTGGGCGTCCGTGCGCGAGGCCGCGGCAGGTGTTATGGGCATGACGCCCACCTACTTCGTCTGCAACGGCGCCGAGGGCGAGCCCGGGACGTTCAAGGACCGGACCCTGCTCACCCGCACCCCCTACCTTGTGCTTGAGGGTGTACTGATCGCCGCGTACGCCACCGGCGCCAGCGGCGCGTACATCTGCGTGAAGGAGCGGTTCACGCGCGAGCGGCAGCGGCTCGCGGAGGCGGTAGAGGGCGCCCAGATCGCCGGCTGGGAGGGCATCGACCGCGTCGAGGTCGTGGCCGGGCCGGACGAGTACCTGTTCGGGGAGGAGAAGGCGATGCTGGAGGTGATCGAGGGCAAGCTCCCGATGCCACGGATCTTGCCGCCCTACCAGCAAGGGTTGTTCGCGACGATGGCGTCGCCCAACCCGACCGCCGCGAACAATGTCGAGACCTGCGCGCACGTGGCGAGCATGTTCCGCACCTCGATCGAGGAGTGGCGCTCCGTGGGGACGCAGGAGGCGCCCGGGACCATGCTGTTTACCGTGGTCGGGGACGTCGCGAACGCGGGGGTCTACCAGCTGCCGCTGGGAACCCCGATGCGGACGTTGATCTCCGACATCGCCGGCGCGCCGGCGATCAAGGCGATCTTCAGCGGCACGTCCAACCCGGTCATCACGCCTGATCTGCTCGACCTGCCGATGGACTTCGACTCGTTCCGCGAGGCCGGGTTGGGGCTGGGGAGCGGCGGGTTCATGGTGTACGGGAAGCGCCGCGACATCGTCCAGGTCACCTGGACGCTCGCGCGGTTCCTCGCGATCGAGTCGTGCGGGCAGTGCCTCGCCTGCAAGCTCGGCGCGACCGAGATCTGCGAGCGGCTCGAACGGATCGTACGCGGCAAGGGCGACGACACCGACCTGGAGGAGATCCGCAAGCGCTGCACCACCGTCACCGACGGCAACCGTTGCTACCTGCCGGTCGGCGCGGCGCTGACGGTGCTCAGCGTGCTCGAGCGGTTCGAGGACGAGCTCCGCGCTCACCTCGGCGTCGCCTCGGACCCCGGCGTCGCCGTCGATGTCCCCAAGATCCTCGACCTCGACCCGGCGACCGGCGAGGTCGCCTACGACCTGGGCTATCGGCGCAAGCAGGCCGACTGGTCCTATGCTCCCGAGTAGGCGTGCGACCCCCCGAACTCCTCAGACGGAGCAGTGAGATGCTGATCAACGAGCGGAGCAAGCGGGTCATCCCCTTCCGGCCGGCGGACGCGAAGCGGGTCGGTGAGGGATGCTTCTACCTCGACCTGATCGTCTGGCTGAACGGCGAGCACATCGAGCTGGGCAACCATGTCGGGTTCAACTACGGGTGCTACGTGAACGGGTACGGGGGCCTGCGGATCGGTGACCATTCGATCGTCGGGCCGGGCGCGATGATCCACACGGCCAACCACGAGATGGGCGTGGACCGCCCCATCCACGAGCAGAGCTGGAACCCCGCACCCGTCGAGATCGGCGAGGACTGCTGGATCGGCATGGGCGTCTGCATCCTCCCCGGCGCCCGGATCGGCAACGGCTGCGTGGTCGGCGCGGGCAGCGTCGTCGTCAAGGACCTCGACGACTACGCCATCGCCGTCGGCAACCCGGCCACGGTCGTCCGCAAGCGCGCGTGACGTGCGGGCGGCCCATACCTGTCCCCCGAACAGGGATTTCGGGGCGTAT
>JBOGED010000359.1:0-17581 GCA_050743625.1 Egibacteraceae bacterium
CTCTGCACAGTAGCGCCCGGCGCTTCGTTCGATGCCTCGCTCGAGCGCGGAAAGGTCGCGGGACGCCTGGTTTGCCTGATTCTCATCCTCCGGGGAGGCGGCGCCAGCCGCCATGAGCTGCTGTGCAGGAAAAGCCGGCGTCGTGGCGCCCGCTGACCGCTATGAGGCAGCGGTCCGCACGCTTTTCGCGCGCCGGCCGGACACCATGGTCCGGGGGTTGGACCGCATCCGCGCCGTCAGCGAGCGGCTCGGCAACCCCCAGCACCGCTTCGAGGCGGTACACATCACGGGAACCAATGGCAAGACGACGCTTGCTCGCATGATCTCAAGCGTCCTGCAGTGCGCCGGGCTCCGGGTCGGCACCTTTACCTCTCCTCACCTTCAGGATGTACGGGAGCGGGTCCACGTCGCGGGGCAGCCCATATCGGCGGCGGACCTCTTGGCTCATCTCGACGCGCTGGCTCCGGCGATGGATCGCGTCGAGCGCGAGCGGGGTGAGATGGTCACGTTCTTCGAGACGATGACCGCGCTCGCGTTCCGACACTTCGCCGCAGAGAATGTCGATGCCGCGGTCCTGGAGGTGGGTGTGGGTGGGCGGCTGGATCCGACGAACGTGGCGCGTGCTCGGATCGCGGTGATCGGTCCGATTGGACTGGATCACCCCGAGCTCGGACCGCATGTGGAGGATGTGGCTGGAGAGAAAGCTGGCATCGTCAAGGACGGCGTCCGCATGGTCGTCTCGGCCCGTCAACCGGCGGCGGCCGCCCGGGTTATCTCCCGACGGGCCGCCCGTCTCGGCGTCCCGGTGGCCGTCGAGGGTGCAGACTTCGGGGTTCTCGGGCGCACTCGTCTCCCTGACGGCCAGGAGCTAGACCTCGCCGGTCTCGGCAGGCGTCTGATCGCCGGAGTGCGACTTCCCCTCCAAGGTGCGCATCAGGCCGCCAACGCCGCTGTCGCGGTGGCGGCGTCCGAGTCCTTCCTCGCCTCCGACGGGCGACTCCTTCAGCACGATGCCGTCCGGGCTGGCTTCGCGTCGACACGCTCACCGGGCCGGCTCGAGCTCGTCCGTCGCCAAGATGCCGCACCGGTCCTGCTCGACGGTGCGCACAATCCAGACGGGGCGCTCGCGCTAGCTGGAGCCCTGCGCTCAGAATTTCCCGCCTTCGACCAGCGGGTTCTTGTGCTTGGCATGCAGGACGACAAGGACGTGGAAGCCGTGGTGCGCGCACTCCTACCGGCCGTCGACTCGCTCGTCGTCACCTGCGCCCCTGGCCACCGGGCCGCGCCAGCGGACCGGCTGGCGAAGGCCATGCATAGCGCGGGAAGGGACGCGCTCGTGACCGTGGATACGCGAGAGGCGCTTGCCTGCGCCACGGAGCTCGCGAATCCGTCCCGGGATCTGGTGGTCGTCACGGGTTCGCTTTACCTGGTCGGGGCGGCCCGCGAAATCCTCGGACTCACGTCCTTCCGCTGACGCTGTACTCTTGAAACGCCGAAGCCTCCCCGCCCAGTGCAGCGGCGTCTCGCGACGAGCCGCTCGGAATGCCCTACACCGGCCGGCGTGGTGACACCCAATGACCCGGGTAGTGTGGCCACTGTGTCCAACATGCCAAAGAACGTAAACACTTCGACTACGGGAGTTCCGCTTAGCAATGCCCGCGAGCGGATTCTCGACGCGGCATACGGATTATTCTCCCGTTACGGAATCCGAGCGGTAGGTGTCGACACGATCGTCGCCGAATCCGGTGTGGCAAAGATGACGCTCTACCGCCATTTCCCTTCGAAGGACGATCTCGTCATCGCATTCCTCAAGCGTCGCGAAGAACGCTGGACACACGCGTGGGTGAAGGGCGAGGTCGAGCGGCGCGCCGTGGGCCCTACCGAACGCCTGCTCGCGATCTTCGATGTCTTCGGCGAGTGGTTCCAGCGTGACGACTTCGAGGGCTGCTCGTTCATCAACGTATTGCTCGAGGTCGAGGATAGGGCGCACCCGATCCACACCGCCGCAGTCCAGCATCTCGCTTTTATTCGTTCCTTCCTAAGGGAGCTCGCGGAGCAAGCGGGAGTTCGTGACCCGGACCGGTTTTCTCGCCAATGGCACATGCTGATGAAGGGTTCGATCGTGGCGGCTGGGGAGGGCGACCGCGACGCCGCCCGGTTGATCAAAGAGGTCGGCAGGCTGCTCCTCGACGCGCAAGGGCTACTGACCGAAGCACCCTGCGCTGTCGACTCGGAGCGATCGCTCGGCGGCTGAGCGGGCGCTCGCGGCGGGGTTCCGGGCATCCTCGTTTTCGCGCGATCTTCACATCCATGACTCACGCCGGAAAGAATCGCGGGCTTCTATGGCGGTCTGCCCTACGACCCTGGAGGAGAGGCGATGACCGTCGCGCTGGTCACCGGACCTTCCACGCTGGCGGGCGCCGTGTGCGCCGCGCTTGAGGCGAAAGGATCGAAAGCGGTCACCACCGGAGCAAACGGGTCCACCCCGCCGACTGACCCCTTGCTCGCGCGCCGCTCGGTCGACTGCTACGTGCAGTTACCGCTAGACAATGGTCGCGCCAAGCTCTCAGCCGCGACAGCGGCACAACAGGCGGTTGTAGACAACCTGTGGGAACGACTTGACGCCTTGGCGAAGGCCGCCCCTTTGCTCGCGCCGCGCGCCGAGGTGCTCCTCGTGACGGGTGACCCGGAGCGCCCTCAGGGGCTCAGCCGGCAACTCGCCGCGCTCATCGAGGTGTTCGCGCGGCCGATCCTCGACGGCCACGCGGCGCCCGGCGTCCGTATCAAGCTCATGTCCGGGAGGCCGTCGCCAGGCGAGATCGCAGCCGCCGCGGTTCGCACCTGGCGCGTGACTCCCGAGAAGCTCAGCAGACTCGCGGATCAAGACCCGGGACGGGCGTTCGCTGACTGGCGCGACGAGGTCATGGCCGGCTGGCCCGAGTAAACGGTCGCAGGTGTGGTTAGGCGACTCGCTCGTCCATTTGACGATTCAGTCGACACCCCCCATCCGCGGTCGCGGGTTACACGATCGATACCGGCCAGCTGTCGTTGGGCGAGCGGGCATACCGCACGCTCAAGTGGTCGTTGCTGGCCGGCGACTTCGGGTTAGGTGAGCGGCTCGGAGAGGAGCGGCTCGCCGGGCTGGTGGGAGCGTCCCGCACACCGGTCCGCGAGGGACTCATGCGCCTGCACGCCGAGGGCCTCGTCGATCGCCTTCCCGACGGTGGCTACACGCCAGCGGTACCGGACATGCCGGCGATCCGCGAGCCACACTCCCGGATGAACTCGAAACCCTGAACTTCGACTTCGGACGATATCCGCCCGAAGTCGAAGTTCTGGCTAGCGCGTCGCCCCCACTCGAACTCGAACGCGACCGGAGGTCTCGTGGATCGAGGTCACCGCCACTTCGAAATCGTGAGTAGCGCCTCGGACATGGTGGGTCTCGCCTGGCTGCACGGTAACCATGCGAGGCCGTTGTCCTTGCGCTCTGATGACAAGGTCGGCCTCGAATTCCCCAGTATCGGGAGCGCGGCCGACGTTCTTGACCGTGACGGTCGCGTCACCTCCGTGAAACTCGAAGCTCTGGCCTTCGGTGATTGGCTGATCGCAGCCCTCACAGGGATCCCATTCCCAACCTGTGGGTCGGTGGGTTCGCCTTCGAACCCATACTCCCAAGGCGCCCATCGACAGGATGAATGCCTGCTCAGGAAGGGTGCGCCCGACAAAGATGTCGGCGCCTTGCATCCAGAGCCAACCGGCGTCCAGGCCTGCTCCTGCTCCCAACCCTCCAGCGAAGCTCCAAGCTATCTGGGCTCTGCTGTTCCTGCTCCATCCGTGATCCCATGATCCGAAGAGCACGCCGCATGCACCCCCGTCCTACCCAGTGCCGAGACGGTAGCCGGGTGGTCCGCCCGAGAACGTCAGCCGGTATAGCGGCAACTACCGCCGCTGCTACAGCGGGCACTCACTTGCCAGGACTCCTCGTCGAACGGGATGCCCTTATCGGACATGAAATCGACGGTTTGCACCGCGCGCAGTTCCTGGTCTGTAACGGATAGGTCGTCGTCGGGGGCGTGGTGGATGAACCGGCCGCTGAACTCCTCACAGAACGCTTGGTATTCGCGGGTGTAAAGGAGAAAGGTGTGCCAACCGAGATCCACCTGTTGTGAGGGTGCGAACTGATGGTCGGGGTGGTCGGCACAGAGCTTGAGGAAGCCGAGCGCGGCGTCGATGGTCGCGGCTGCGGTGCCCTCGTCGAGATTGTGGTCCTTGATGACTCGGTTTACCAGGCGCTGCCGAAGCGTGGGACACACCAGGTGGCCGTAGTGGCCCGTGGTCCCTCCCGGAGCGGCAACTGTCGTCATTGACATGATGTGCCTACCTTGCTCTCTTTGCGATGGAATTAAGGAGGGCTCCTTGGGGCCAGCCGGCCGGCTCGCCTTACGGAGTGGAGAAGCGCGCCCGGGTTGCCTGTTCTAGCGCCTGGCGCAGTTGAGGGTCGTGGGTGCTGTCGCTCACCGCGGGACCCCCATGCCGTTCGTGAAGCCAAGCCAGCGCCTGGGCGGTAGCCTCCACGGAGACGTCGAAGAGGTCGTCGTCGTCCACGATGCGCTGGCCTGTGAGATCGTCGGGGTGCACGTCGACGATGTGGTACGTGTCCGTCGGGCGCTGGAGGAGCTGCTGCACGACCAGCGCCTGAGAGTTCCACATCTCGCGCCTCACATCTTCATCCCGGACCTCCGCATCCAGTAGGCGGCGTTTCTCCGCGGTGAGCTTGGCGCTATAGCTGATGAACTCATCGGACATACGGAGATAAATTACGAGAGGGAGGCGCATATCCGCAAGTTGTGGAGCGACTCTATCCATTACGGTCGGTGAGTCCAATATCCACACAAGGTGACGCCCGGCCACGTTCGGCCGCTCAAGCAGCCGCTGCGCGATCTCGAACTCCATCGCGTCGTAGTCAAATTGGTCGGTAGCGGCATTGCGCCCGAACTGCTCGAACGCTGCATAGAGGGTACGTGTGAAGCCCCATCGCAAGCAGCTGGCGAGCATCGACGCGACCGACGCTGCCCCGGTGTCTGGATCGCCCCAGACTAAGATCGAGGGTGGCACGTTCGCGTTGTAGTCCTGCCTCGGGGCCCGCGAGACACGGGTGGTCGCGACCTCGAGGATCAATGCTGGCCAACGGACCTCTTGAAGCTGCGGGTTGGTCTCGTCACACCATAGGGCCGCGGTAGTCGCGATGGTGCTGGAGAGCATCCCGTTCAACTCGCGACGATCCTCTTCGACATCGCCTGTCCCGCCCTGCAGCCGCTCGAACCGCAGAAAGCTCCCCCGGGGCATTGGGTAGCGTCCTCCCCGGACAGTCGGCCACTCGATGATCCGCCATTCGCGCGTCTGTGCTCGTAGCGCCGAAGCGATCCGAGCCGCGTTGTCGAACGGCGTCGCCTCTTGGAGCAGCTCGCTCAGTCGGTTGACCGTCAGATCCAACTCCCACGCAACCCGCAGTGCTGAGAGAGACTGCGCCATCTGCGTAGGCAGCCAGCCCAGGCGCGCGAACATGAGGTCCGCAGGTTGCATCAACGCGTCCGCGATCTTGGTGATCGCGCGGGGGTCCGGGTCGCTCTTGCCCAGCAGCCAGGTGCTCAGGGTCTGCTTCCGGATGCCGGTCAGGTCCTCCAGTCCACGCAGGCTGATGCGCTTGGCGTGCATCGCGTCCCGCACCATCTCGGCCCATGCGCGCCGTCCCTCCAGGACGTCCGCCAGGTCCGCGGGCTGCCCGCCCCTCGACTCGGGCCCCAGGTTCGCACTCACCACCACAGCAGCAGCATATCCACACGCGTACCACTTGTCAAAAATACTAGACATTCGCGCAAACGATTGACGATCGTCGCTATGTGCACGTAACTTGACTATAGAGCGTCCCACCTGGCACGAAGGGGGGGTCGGTGTCCAAGTCAGACGACCAACGGTTCGCCGACTATCACCACCGCGTGAGGCAGCCCGCGGAGCACCGGAGGTTACGGGACCTGCTGTCGTTGCATGCGAAGCCTGACGACCGCGGCAAGGCCCTGGATCACGGGCTGGAACGGATCTGGACATACTGCACCGCACAGCCTGAGCGAGCTGCCAGAGAGTACTCGGTTTATCACCTTTTTCGCGGCGCCGTCCACGGCGCAGCGATGCACGTACTGGCCATCTGGGGCCGCTTTTCCGCCTATCTCGACTGCTCGGCGCGTCCTGCCCAACACGCGTGGCTGTGCCGGGCGGTGAACCGCCCGGTCTCCTACCACGAGCGAGACGACGCGATCCAGGAAGCCCGCTACCGCTTGTGGCGGCAAGTCCGTACCAAACCGTTTCATTGTGACGAGCGCTATCGCGGCTACGAGCAGTTCCGCCAGGCACTGAAGACCGCCGCTCGACGCAAGCTCGACACCCCCAGTGGCGTTCCGTATCTCTTGACAGGCTCGGACCTCGATCTGGAGGACCGGCGACCGATCACCGGAATCCCTCCCAGCGTCCTCGCCAGGCAGGTCGCGTTGCTCGGTGGTGAGCAGAGCCGCCGCTGGGTCATCGCCGCATGCGCCGGCTGGTCCGCGGAAGACATCGCGTGCGCTGAGCGTCTGAGGCTGCGGGAGCATATCGCGGGGTGGGAGGTCTTCCAGCGCGTAGACATGCTGCGCCGGGCGCATCATCTGCACGCCGCCATTCCGTACGCCTTCTCAAGAGATGCGAAGCGCCATGTGCGGGCGTGGTTACGGCACTCCGGACACGTGCTGGAACCCGTCGACCTGCAGATCGCCGTCCGGAGCTTGGCCGATCACGACGTCAAGAGGATCGCTGCCCGCGTCCATCTCGACCGCGAGTCGGTCGAGCAACGGCGGGAGGCCCTCTACTGGACCCACACGTGGTTTCGCTACTGGCTCGACCCGGCCCGGGCGCAGATCGACCGTCGCCTGGTCGAATGCCGTGACGAGGTCACTCGGCGATACCCTCAGCTGGACCAGGAGCGCCACGTCGACACGTTGGCAGCGTCCTGGGCGGGTGAGCCGCAAGCCGTCACCGCTCGGCGGCAGTACCACGCCGAGCTGCGGCGCAGGCCGACGGCCGGGTCGGTGTCCAGCGAGCTGCATTGGCTGCGGAGACGCTATGGCCTAGGCGGCCCGGTCGATCCCGAGGCTCCCCGCTCAGCCTGAACGGAGCTCCAACAGGACGCGATCCAGGTTCGTGGCCCGCGCGTCAAGGCGTACCTTGCCGCCAAGGTCGCCGTCCCGCTGCCGCGTGAGCCTGACCATGCCCTCGGCTCCGCCGACGACGACCTCCAACCGGAGCGGCAGATGCGGCAAGCCGTCCAAGGGAGTGAGGCGGATCTCGATCGTGCGATTGCCCAACCGCTTGAGGCGGCACTCAGGGCGCAACCCGAGCGCGGGCGCGATGTCGCCCAGATCGAGCCCGGTGGCGTGATCGCCCTCTTTGCCATGGTGTAACACGGGCCAGGTCCAGCACGGCGTCGACCTGAGCCAAGCGGTGAGGGTGCGCAGGAGGCGAGGCGACGGCTGGCTGCTCTTCCGTAGCGCCTCACCGACTGGGTGTAACGAGCGCCATATCGCCCCGAGCAGGTCCCACTCCTGCTCGCCTACCGGGATCACCTGATGCACCACGACCTGCTGGCGGGACCGGTGCAGCTCCCATTGGTGGTACACCGTGGGGCCCAATACGGCCTCGAGCAACCTCGCGCGGCGGCCACGCATCAGCGAGGCATCCGTGGCCAACACCATCGCGCATCGGCCGTGAGCCTTCTCGTCGAACACCAACCCGAGGCCTTCGGCGAGCTTCACGATCTCCGAATGCTCAACGTCATCGAAGACGGCGACCAGCTCGTCGCCGACCGGGTCCCAGTCAAGTGTCGCCATGCGCCCCACAACCTGAGCGAGCTTGGCCCGCGTCGCAGTGGCCCGACGGCTTAGCATGCTCGTACCGTTACTCTCACAAGACGGTCTCGTCAAGGCATAACTGCGGATGCCACGAAGCAATCTGACCAATCATGCGGAGAGCCCAGTCCAGGTAATAGATAGCAGTGCATACACCCTGGAGGGCGCGGTGAGAACCCGGCAGTCGAACCCTAACCCTAAGATACTCAACGTTCCCGACGCATCCCCCGAGGCGCGGGGCACCACGCAGCGGGGGCGTTGCCGTCAGTGCGGCTGCCGCTTCGGAAGGCGGAGCGTCCACGTGATTACCTGTTCGGCGTGCGGTCGGGGCCGGACCGCGGACTCCGGGGAACGCTGGGCCGAGCCTACCGGCCGTTACGAGATTGTCACGCATCCCGAGCTCCCGCCAATGTGGGTGAGGCTGCCGTGGTGGCGGCGCGCTCTCGGCAGGGGGAAGGCAAGCTCGCATTCCCTGGGTCGAGAGGAGGCGTGACGATGTCAACCCCATGGTCATCCGCACTCGCCGATCCCGATATTCTCCTTGCCAGGTGGCGCCAACACGTTGTGGTTCTTCTCCCCTCCGCGGCGCCCGCGGTGCTCGCGAGCGCGGTCGCGCTCGTGCTCGGCTCGGGCGACCGTTCCCACGCCGGCAGCGCGCTCGTGTGGGTCCTGGCCGTCTTCCTCGCGTCGCGATTCACCTGGCGCGCGGTTACCTGGTGGCTCGACTGGGTCATCGTGACGGACCGCCAGGTTCTCCGAGTCTCGGGGGTGCTGGACCGGCAGTATGAGGTGATGCCTCTCCCGCACGTCACGGGCATGGACTGGCACTACCCCGTCACCGGGCGCATGCTTGGCTATGCGCACTGCACCCTAGATACGGCCGGCAAGGAGCCGATGGGCATCAGGTATGTTCCGAACCAAGAGGAGAACTACTCGATGCTGAGGAGGCTTCTCGCCGGGGAGGAGGTAGCTCGGCTCATTTAAGAACTGTGCGCGGCAGAGATATCGGCCAGTCCCTCCTCCAATGACTGAGTCGATACTTTGCGATTTTGAACGCAGGATGTACACGATGCAACGCCCCGCCGACGCGGGAGTTGACGGCTCGGGGCGTAAGGGGCAAAGTGAAGCGTCGAGGGAAGGCAGGCTTTTAGGGGGACTGCGGTCGCGCATGGCGTCGCAGCGCACCTGCCAGGGGGAGGGGTCGGAATGGTGGGGAGCCGGTGGGAGCACCCCCGGATCATGATCTACTCCCAGGATGGTCTAGGACTTGGGCATCAGCGGCGCACGTCCGCGATCGCCGCCGAATGCGGCCGCCGACGTCCCGGATTGTCGGTCCAGGTGCTTGCCGACTCTCCCCTTGGCGCGCCGTTCGGCTCCATGCCCGGCTACGACTACCTCAAGCTGCCGTCGATCCGTAAGGTCCGACCGGGCACGTGGGAGCCGGTATCGCTGCCCATCCCATTCGCCGAGGTGGCTACCCTTCGGAGGTCGCTGATCCGGGAGGCGATCGTCGGTTTCGCCCCTGATGTCTTGCTCGTGGACCATATGCCCCACGGAGCGATGGGCGAGCTCGTCGACAGCCTCGAAGCGCTGCATCGAGTCCGACCCAGCACCCGGGTTGTGCTGGGGCTGCGCGACATCGTGGACGATCCCACGGTCGTACGCAGGATCTGGGACGAGGAGGGGGCCTACGACGCGTTGGCCGATTTCTACGACCAGGTGCTGGTCTATGGCGAACGCCGTCTGTTCGACGCGGCCAAGGCCTACGGCTTCTCCCCTGCGATCTCCCTACGGACACGGCACTGCGGCTACGTCTGCACCCCCGAGCGCGCTCGCTATACGGCACGTGTCCGCGCCCGCTACGGTGTGCCCGGCCTCCCGCTGATCGTGGCAATGGTCGGCGGCGGGGCGGACGCCTACCCCATCCTGCGCGCTTTGGTCGACGCGCTGCCCACCATCCAGGCGCAGCAGCCCGCCACCGTCATCCTGGTGACGGGTCCGTTCATGCCGCTCGAATCCCGTCGAGACCTCGAGGCGCGCGCCGCAACGTGCGGCGCCACCGTCAAGGTCTCGGTCTCCGACAGCCTGAGCTATATCGAGGCCGCGGACCTCGTCGTGGTGATGGCTGGCTACAACACATCGGTCGAGATCCTTCGAGTCGGCACCCCCGCGCTCGTGATCCCCCGGGTGGGGCCGAGCGCGGAGCAGCAGATGCGGACGGCGCGGTTCGCCGCGCAAGGATGGGTGAAGGCCCTCGATCCCTTCCAGCTCGACCCGCAGACGGTGGCCGAGGCGGTGCTCCGCAGTCTCACCACCGCGCGGGCCGCTCCGACCACACCCCCCGACCTTGGCGGGCTCGACGCCGCGTGTGACGACCTCCTCGCCCTCCTGGACTCTACGGCACTGGCTCCGTCCGGGAACGGAGTTGCGCCGCGAACAGGGATGTAGGGACGCATGCGCCCCGTTCGGGAAGGAGGTGCGGCGCCTCCTCTCGTGGACAAGGAGCTGCCCTGGATACGCCAAGCGCTGGACGCTCGGTACGTCGCGCACCGGTGGGCCGAGCAGTGGCCCTGGCTCGGGGAGATCCTCCACTGCGTCCGGCGCGACACCAAGTACCTGCCAAAGACACACTGCCTCGTCGCCTATGAGCTTCTGGTCCGCTCCTCTCGCGGCTCACCGCGGTCCCACTTTGGAGTCGTCGAGGTCACGCCAGCCGGCGTGCGACATCGCCTTGCCACGGACGACCCCGGTCTCCCAGGACTGGCGGCCCTCTGTGACCCGGAAGCAGTCGGGGCTCGTTGCGCGGAGATCGCGTCGGTCGAGGAGTGCGAGGTGACCATCGTGCGCTACAAGCCGGGCGTGAGATGCGTGCTGCGGATCGATTGCACGGGTCCAGAGGGCGGCAGGCTGTTCGCCAAAGCCTTTCACCACGGCGCCCGCGAGCAGGCGGAGACGCTCGCGCGCCTGTATGCGCTCGACGACCCTGGTTTGCCAGGGTTCGCCATGCCCGTGGCGCTATGGAGCGACTGGGCAGCAATCGTGCAACGTGAGGTCGCAGGCACGCTGTTGCATGCGCACATGGACGGACCAGACCGAGCATCAACGTTCCATGCGTGCGGGCGGCACCTCGCCGGGCTCCATGGCGCAACCATCGACGGTCCTCGCCAAAGGCACGCGGAGGATGCCGTCGAGCTGGCCACGTACGCCTCGGTGATCGCGCAGGCTGACGCGGCTCTGGCGGACCGGTTCGCTGCGCTCACCGCGCGACTGGAGGGTGTCGAGACCGAGCTTGTGCCCAGCCACGGGGCATTACGGACGGACGCCTTCCTGTTGCCAGCCGCTGGTTCCCGTCCCGTGCTTATCGACCTCGATGGGTTCTGCCGCGCCGACCCCGCTAGGGACCTCGGGAACCTTCTCGCCTACCTCGACTGGCGAGCGATCCGCCACCCTGGAGATCGGCGCCTTCTGCGGCTCCTCGCGGACGCCTTTCTTCAGGGATACGACCAGGTACGCGCACTTCCCCTCCCCGAACGGCTCGGCCGTTACGAAGCGGCGTCGCTGCTCAAGATCGTGGGACGTCGGTACCGGAGCCTCGCCTTCACCGAGTGGCCGCTCGTGCCCCAACTGATTGACCTGGCCACCGACCTGCTCGACGGTGGGGCGAGAGAAAATACGTCACGCAACGCTTGAGCGTTCGCATAACCTGCTTACAGGGCCGCCGATGATTCGGCGGGACGCGCCGGGGGGAGACAGGCCGTTTACCGGAAGCGTCAGGGGGTTCATGAAGCTTGGGAGCATGGATCAAGACCTGTCCGGGGGATACACCCGCCCCTTGATCCTACGGGCCGCGCTAGACGTCGAGGGTATGACGGGACTCCTCGCACCACTTCTCGAACCCCTCGTGCGATCGGCGGGCAAGACCAGCGTCGAGTACGCCGAGCTCCTCACGTACAAACGGGGCCGGCGAGGCATCATCCGGTACGACGTCAAGGCCGGAGATCAAGCGGCGGTGGTACTCGGAAAGGTGTACGCCGACCTCTACCGAGCGGCGGATGTCCACGCGACGATGGATCTGCTGTGGACGACCGTGTTCAACCGCTCAGAGGTGTTCGGCGTTCCCCGACCGTTGGGCTACCTCCGCGACCCCGCGATGCTCGTGTACGTGCCCGTCGAGGGCCGCCATCTCCACGAGTTCACCCCCCGCAGGGGCGCGCTCGACCGCTTTGCCCAGGCGGGGCGTTGGCTCGCAACGTTACATCGCAGCCGGATGCCACTGTCCAGAAGCCTCGATCTCATGGCGGAGTGCGCCCAGATGAAGGCATGGGCGGGTCTGCTTGGCTACTGCTACCCAGACCTCGCTCCGCAAGCCGATCGCCTCAGCGAGGTCCTCGGGGATACCGCCACGACTCTTCACATCACGACCGACGTCCCGATCCACAAGGACTTCCACTACGAGCACGTCGTGGCCGGGGAAGGCCTCTGGGCGATCGACTTCGACGAGATGCGATTGGGCGAGCCAAACTGCGACCTCGCCCACTTCCATGCCTACCTCGACTTGCTGGCGCTACGCGTCGGCACGCCCGCGACCGATCTCGAGGCCGCGTTCGTCGGCGCATATGCCGAGCCTGGCGTGTGGACGCCGGACCAGTGCTTCGACTGGTTCTACGCATTCACGTGTCTCAAGATCATCAAGCAGCTCTGCACCGTGCGTGGTCTTCATCCTCGACCTGTCGGTATCGAGCAACGACGCCAGGTTGAGGCGATGCTGACCCGAGCCTTGCGCTCGATGGGGATGGGGTGAGCGCGCGGCGGCTCGCCGTCGTCGTCCGCAGCTTCCCGCGCCTGTCACAGACGTTCGTGCTGTCGGAGCTGCTGGCCCTTGAGCGGCTCGGGGTCGATCTGGAGCTGTTCGCGTTGACGAACCCTCGGGAGGTGATCACCCAGCCCGAGGTGGCTGACCTTCGCGCCCCGGTCCATTACCTTGACGGTGACGATGCGCGCGCGCACCTCCGCCTGCCGCCACGCGCCTATCTTCGGGGTGTCGTCGTCGGACGCGAGGCGTTGCGGAAACCTGGATACGCCGCCGCGTCCCGCCCGGACTGCGTGAGGCAAGCGCTCCGACTCGCCCCGCTGCTTCTCGAGCGCAAGATCAGCCACATACACGCCCATTTCGCCCATGACCCGACGTTGGTCGCGCTGCTCGCGTCTCGTATGGTTGGCGTCCCGTTCAGCTTCACGGCTCATGCCCGCGACCTCTACCAGCTTGCGCCATCCGCCTTAGCGGGCCGGGTCCGCCAAGCCGCGCGCGTGGTGACGTGCTGCCAAGCCAACGTCGACTATCTCGGCAAGGTCCTGCCAGAAGCCCAGAACATCCACCTGGTGCCCCACGGGGTCGACGTCGAGCGCTTCCGACCCGCGGCCACCACTCACCCAGGGCTGATCGTCTCCGTCGGACGGTTGGTCGGCAAGAAGGGCTTTCCGGTCTTGCTCTCGGCGTGCCGCCTCCTCGCCGACAGCGGGCGGGACTTTCGCTGTGTGGTGTACGGGGACGGGCCGCTCCGCCGGGAGCTGGCCACGTCGATCGAACGGATGGGACTGACCGATCGGGTCCGCTTGGCTGGAGCGCGCACCCAGGGGGAGCTGGCGCGAGTCATCTCTCGCGCACGGATATTCGCGCTTACGCCCGTGGTTGAGGCGGACGGGGATCGAGACGGTGTTCCGAACGTCGTCCTCGAGGGAATGGCCTGCGGCGTCCCGGTGGTAAGCACCATGGTGGGTGGCATTCCCGAGGCCGTCCGCCACATGGCCAACGGCCTCCTCGCCGAGCCGGAGGATGCCGAGGCGATCGCCGGGCACCTCGCCGCGCTGCTCGACGACGATGCGTTGCGCCGCCGCCTCGGCGTTGGAGCCCGCAGGACGGCCGTCGAGTCCTACGACGCGCGAGTATGGGCCAAACGGCTCGCGAGTACCATCCTAGGGGAGGCTGAGCAGGTGTCTCCAGGAGGAGCATGGTGACCGCGTCGACCCGGGAGCACGCCGAGGTTGAGCTCGCGTTCGACACCCGCCGGATGGGTCGCCTCCTTGCCGATGGGGTCGGCCTGACGGGCGGCCCGTGCCACATCCTCGACGCGAAGTACGAGCCGGGGCGGCATTGCTCGATGCTCTACCAGCTTGATTCCACGATGATCCTGGGGATGCTGGGCTGGGGTGGCGTGTCGCGAGACCACGATCGCGGCCGGGATCTCCCCACTACCAAGATGCGGATCTACCGCTGGCCGCACGACCCGGCGCTGGCAACACTGCCCACCGTGCTCGGCGCAGGTGTCCTCGCGCGGGCGCTTGAACAGCTACTTCCCGGCGTCGAGCGAGTCGTACGCTGCACGGTTACTCCCGTGCGATACCGGCCGGCGCGGCGGTGCACCTTACGCGTCGACGCCCGGGTCCTCCATGGCCCCGGTTCGGCGGGCACAGGCTGCCCGCCGCGAACGCTGTACGCGAAGGTCTACCACGACCTCAACAAGGCGCGCCTGGCCGCCGCGACGCTGCGCACCCTCGCCGAGACGCTCCCGGCCATATCCCCGCATAGGGGACAGCTCGTGGTCCCACAGCCCGTCGCATTCCTCCCCGATCTGGCGCTCGTCCTCTGCGAGCCGGTCATCGGCACGGGGCTCGAGCTCTTGCTCGGCGATCGTCGCCATGCGGTCACGTCGATCCCGGCCGCCGCGGGCGCTCTGGCCGCATTGCATCGCGCCGACCACTTGCCAGCACCAACCCGTACGGCCATCTTCGAGCTCGACCAGCTCACCGATCGGGCGCTACGGATCCGTGAGTACGACGCCTCGTTGGGCGCGAGGATGGCCGACCTGACGACCATCCTGGCGAGCTGCTCGCCGAGCGCTGGCGAGATCAGTGTCGTCCACGGCGACTGTAAACCCAGCCAGTTCTTGATCGACCCATCGGGGCGTGCGGCGCTCTTGGACCTGGACAGCTGCCGGCTGGCCGATCCCGCCGGGGATGTCGGCGCGTTCACGGCGACGCTCCGCCGGGGACGCGTCCGCGCGCGGCTCCGGCGCCAACGCCACCCGTCTCGGCTTCCCGACCGTTTCGCGGCCTCACGGGAGAAGGACTTTCTTGACGCGTACTGCCTGGCGACCGGCCGCGGGGCGGGCTTTCGCGAGCGCGTCAAGTGGTACGAGGCACTCGCCCTGGTTCGCAAGGCACAGCGGGCGTTCGCGCGCGCGCCGCGCTCACCACTGCCCGCCGCGATCCTTACAGAGGCGAGCCGCTGCCTCCGTGAGGCCAGGTCACGGCGATGAGGTCACGGCCATGAGGTCACGGCGATGAGGTGGCGAGCGCGCGCCAGCTCCGCATCAGATCCTCCCTTGGTGCGGCCGTTCCTGCCGTACCTCGGGGAGCAGCGCCGGCAGTTCGCGCTCGCCTTCTTGATGCTCCTGATCGAGGCCGGGACGGCCGTGGGCGAGGCGGTGCCCCTCGCCTACCTCATCGACTACCTCCAGGGCGCCAGGCCGGATCTGCCCACCATGCTCGGGCTGCCGGTGATCGCATCGCCGCGTGTCGACACGATCGCGATCGCGACGTTCGGGCTCGTCGCGATCGCGGTGGCGAACAGCGCGGCCGACTCCCTCGCGGAGATCTGCTTCGCGCGGGGTGGGCGCCGGCTCGGCTTCGGCCTGCGCGTTGGGCTCTACGCGCACCTGCAATCCCTGTCCCTCGCCTATCACAACCAGCGCCGCACCGGCGACGTCATCACCAGGTTGACCGGCGACGTTACCGCGCTCGAGGACTTCGTGACCGACTCGGCGAGCGATCTCGTGGGCAGCGTCCTCGTGCTCATCGGCACCCTCGTGTTCCTCACCGTCCGGTCCTGGCAGGTCGCGCTGCTCGCCGTCGTACTCGTGCCGCTGCTGGCCTTGATCTCGAACTACTTCTCCATCCGGATCAAGTCCGCGTCGAAGCGACAGCGCGCCCGTGAGGGCGATCTCGCCTCGGCGGCGCATGAGATGCTCACATCTATCCGGGTGATCCAGGCGTACGGGCGCAGCGGCCACGAGGAGCGGCGCTTCGCCGGCCAAAGCTCCGCCAGCTTGAACGCCGCATTGGAGGCGGCGGGGCTAGAGGCGCGGTTCAGCTTCGTGGTCAAGCTGCTCGAGGCCTCGTCGATCGCCGCGGTGATCTGGCTTGGTGTCTGGCTGATCGACCGTAATACCCTATCGGTCGGCACGCTCGTCCTATTCACCGCCCTGATCGGCCAGATGTTCAAGCCGACTCGCAAGCTCATCAAAGAGTGGACGACGATCGGGAGGCTCGTCGCGAGCGCCGAGCGGATCGCCGAGGTGCTCGAGCGCCGACCCACGGTGGTCGACGCGCCCGACGCGATTCCCGCGCCTCGATTCCGGGGCGAGATCAAGTTCCGTGGCGTGAGCTTCGCCTACCGGCCCGACCCCACAGATGAAACTCCGAACGGTGCGGAGCCACCCCTTTGCCTCGACCGGATCGACTTCACGATCCGGCCGGGACAGGTCCTCGCCCTCGTAGGCCGCAGCGGGGCCGGCAAGAGCACCATCGCCCAACTACTGCCTCGGCTCTACGACCCGCAGGCCGGCCAGGTCCTGATCGACGGGTACAACGTACGCCGCCTGCAGATCGCTTCGGTCCGCCAGCAGATCAGCATGGTGCTGCAAGAGACCATGCTGTTCAGTGGCACAGTCGCCGAGAACATCGCCTACGGCCTCCCCGACGCCACCCGCTCCGATGTCGTCACCGCAGCGGGCCAGGCGAACGCGCACGAGTTCATCGTCAAGTTGCCAGACGGCTACGACACCCTGCTTGGCGAGCGGGCCGACACCCTGTCTGGCGGGCAGCGGCAACGCATCGCGATCGCGCGGGCACTCGTCCGCAACACTCCCATCCTTATCCTGGACGAGCCAACCACCGGCCTCGACGCCGAGTCCACCGACCTCGTGCTGGACGCGCTCCGCACGCTCATCCGCGGCAAGAGCACGCTCATCATCTCCCACGACCTCAGCCTCGTCCGCCACGCCGACACGATCCTCGTGCTGCAAGAAGGTCGCATCACCGCCTCGGGAACCCACACCGAGCTCCTCAAGCACCCTGGCCTCTACGCCGACCTCCACACCCGCCAGTTCGGCCCCGCGGGCATCTCCCCGAGCTCTCCATCGCTCGTGGATCGACTGGCCCACGGATTATCCCGCAGGTGGCCCCAATCGCTCTGAAGCGGTCAAGGTACGCCTGCTGCTCAATGACAAGGGCATGCTGATCATCTCCCACGACCTCGGCCTCGTGCGCCACGCCGACACGATCCTCGTGTTGCAGGACGGGCCGCATCACCACCGCCGGGACACACCCCGAGCTCCTGTGGGTAGCCGCAATCACATGGAGTTGTCAAGGTGCAACGGACCAGCGCTTCGGAGGCGCTACTCGACGAGAACAGGCCGCGGCGGCACTACTTTCGCCTTGGGCCGTGCCGTGCGCGGAGGTCGTGACCGCCGCCGCTGGCGGGGTGGCGGGCGTGCGGGTGGAAGGTCAGGGCGGCGTCGGCGTCGCCGGTGACGACCCAGCCGCCCTCGTGCACGGCGTGGTGATGATGGGTACACAGTAAGGCCATA
>JBOGED010000360.1:0-10873 GCA_050743625.1 Egibacteraceae bacterium
CGCTGGCGCCAGCGAAGGCCATGGGGAGCTCCTGTTGCGCGGCGGTCGTCAGCGCCGAGGCGGCTTGGCGTGCCCAATCGATGCTGCCGCGCTTGCCGAGCAGCTCGTAGATATCGTCGAGCTCACGTGGAAGGCGGCGCTCTCGCGTCCGCGAGAAGAACGCTTCGAGACGCGATCGCTCGGCCTCGTCGGCGTTGGCGAAGGCGTGTGAGAACACGAGCGTGCGCTTCCCTTCAGACAGGTCACCGCCGATCTCCTTGCCGTAGCGCGACGGATCACCCACCAGATTCAACACATCATCACGGATCTGGAACGCCGCGCCGAGCAGGAACCCGAAGCGGTCGAGCCTGTCCAGATTGTGGTCGGCGCCCGCCACCAGGGCACCGATCCGCATCGGATGGATGAAGCTGTACCAGGCGGTCTTCTTCAACACCATGCGCAGGTAGTCGTCGGTGCTCACCTGGCAGTGGTTGTCTCGCATCCAGCCCAGCTCCATCGCCTGGCCCTCCAACGACTCGACCAGCATGTGGTCGACCTCGTCGAGGATCCGCAACGCGACCTCTGGGCCCAACGACGCAAGATTGCGGCGGAACAACCGCATCGACAGCGCGTTCATGGCGTCGCCGGTGTTCACCGCCAGGGGAATCCCCACACGACGGTGCAGCGTGCGCTGACCCCGGCGTGACCAGCTGCCGTCCTCGATGTCGTCGTGTACCAAGAAGGCGTTGTGCAACAGCTCCAGACCCGCGGCCGACGGCAGCGCGGCCTGGGTGCTGCCGCCGTAGGCGCGGCAGGTCGCCAGGCACAGCGCCGGGCGCAGGCCCTTGCTTGGCGCAGCGACGAAGTCCCTCACCAGGTCGTACAGGTGCCGGCTGGGCTCCTTGCTCGGCACCACCCCGACGAGCGTGTCCAACGCCTGCTTCCGGTACCAGCTCAACCGGTCGAGGAAGGTGAGGGGGCCGGCCCCCGTACCTCGTTCGGGTTCGACCGAGACGCCCGTCGGCACCACCGAGGCGCGCCCCCAGGTCGTCTCCGCGGCGTCGGTCAACGCCTCCGTGACCTGTGGAAGCCCGATCGCCTCCTCGGCGCGGGCCACGCCAGCCTGCAGCTGAGAGGTTGCCCTATTCACAGGCTCGACTTGTGCCATCAGCTCCGGTACCGCTTCGAGCCCCGGGAGGGATGACATGCCCAGCACCGCGGCATCCATGACCGCCGGGTCCCAACCAAGGCCCAGACGGAACCGCGCCGCGTCGTACGCGCGCCAGGGCTCGAGGACGGCCGGCTCTTCCAACGGCCACACGCCGCAGTACGCGCCCGAGTAGCTCTCGGCGTCGAGGATCCCGTTCACCGCTCGCCGACCCGCCTCGTTCGCCGCCTCCATCGTCGCGAGATCGGTGTAGGTGCGCACGTAGTCGGCGGCGAGGAAGAAGTTCGGGACCGCGGTCACCGCCTCAGGACGAAGCGGCCAGGTGTCGACGTAGTTCACCAGCAGCGGCTCCATGTTCATCAGCCGCCCTGGCCGCGCCGGATCCGCGACGATCGCCGGGTCGAGAAACCAGCCGCAGAGGTTGTCGTCGTCCAAGACGTTGACACCGTCCCGGTTCACCGAGCGTTTGATCTGGTCCCAGACCTCTGCCGCAACCTCCGCTGGCGTGCACTCCTCTGCCGGACGCCCGTTCCGCCCGGGTAGGTCCCAGTCCGACACGTCGGTCGAGATGATCCCGTTGAACTCAAGGTTGCCGTACCGGTCGATCATCTCCGGGCGCCAGAACTGGACCTGCGAGATGGTCGTGAGCGCCCATTCGGTGTCGACGTGGACCACATGCCCATGCAGCATCGGCACGTCGCGCCGCAGGTAGAACATCGCGCCGTTCATCCACTCGATGTTCGGCACGAGGGTCTTCAGCGACTCGAGCGAGGGGTCGGCGGCGAGGATCTCTGAGCTCATCAGCGGAACGGCGCGCTCCAATGGGACGGCGCACACGTAGTAGTCGCCCGTGACCACCTCCTCGCGACCGTCTCGCTGCGCCACCACCCCCGTGATCCGTCGCCCGTCGCACCGGATCTCCTTCACCTCAGCGCACATGCGGAAATCGACGCCGAGCGATTCGAGCCATCTCTTCCACGGATCGAGCCACACCAGGCTGGTCGGTCCATTCATCACACGGTCGCTCGTCCCAGCGGTCGCGAGGGGATCGAGGACCGTAAGGAGGAGCTGGATATACATGTCACCGACCGTACGGGCGCTCGCTCTTTTCGCCTTGGCGGCCACGAGCGACCGCGTGAACCCGACGGCGAGGAACTTCTGATAGGCCTCTGATCTCGACTCGGCGCCGACGAACTCCCACCAGGAGATCTTCTCGTACTCGGCCAACCGCCGTTCTGGGCAGGAGGTGAGGATCTGCCACGTTCGGGCCCCGAAGTGGGCGAGATCATCGGGCGTCAGCCCCGTGATAGGGCTGAAGGCGAGCAGGAGGTTCTGCAGCACCGTGAGCGCGTCGTTCGGCGTCCGTGGGAACCGCGCGGGCAGCTCGACCATGGGCTGGGTGTACTGGGTGAACCCTACCCTCGTCGTGTTGACCAGGGCATTCATCACCGACTGCCCCTCCCCGGTAGGCGTCCGCCGCATCGAGTCGATGAGGTGCTTGTAGAAACCAGGGAAAAAGCGGAAGCCGTGCTCACCCGGCACCCAGGGGACGGACGGGTCACCGGCGGACACGGCGGGAGTCGTCCCCGGTGTGTGGCCCATCGCTCCCGGGGGCACCTCGATACTGCGTGCCTTTCCACCGGCGTGGTCCCGCCGCTCGAGCACGACCACGTCGAAGCCGCGCTCGGCCGCCTCATGAGCGGCCGCCATCCCCGCCATCCCACCCCCGAGCACGACGACGCTAGCCATCGCCGCGCCGGTCCCCCACCTTGGGGATGTAGAGATCGCTCTGGATCTGCAGCTCCTCCAGCATCACACGGCCGACGCTGAAACCCTGGCAGCGGTTCAACCATTGCCAGTCGGGGTGCGCGGTCGTGAATGTCGGCGTCGAGTAGATCGGCGGGCAGCCGGTGAACTGGCTGGCCGCCACCTTGGCGTACCCGTCGGGGCCGAGATCGATGATGCCGCCCGCCCGGTAGAGGATGAGCGCCCCATCGACCGTCTCACAGGTGAAGCGGACGTCGAGCACGCCGAGACCGTCACGGCGGACGGCGACCCAGTCGCCCCCGCGGACCACGGCGTCGATGCGAGGGCCGACGACGCGACCGCTCTCGACGAAGAAGTTGATCCGGTACCCCTCGGGGGTCTCACCGAGGATCTCGGGCCGAACGTTGACGGTCAGCGCGGCGAAGAACGTCAGATCGTAAGTCCACCGTGGCCTTTCGGACGCGCTGGACTCATGGGTCGGGCTTCTTCCCGCTGAGCGAGCTCCGGCATCCGGACCACCGATCACCGTCAACCACGAGCCGTCACTAGGAAGGGTGGCGAGGCGCTGCCCCGCCCTGATGAGCTCGGCTCGATAGTCGAGCCGACTCCCCTCGTTTAGCGCGGGAAGAACGGCCCGGAACCACTGCGCTGCCTCGTGGAACGGCGCTGGCTCGGGCACGCCGCGGATCACCTGCGCTGGCCCGCCGTCACGCCGCATCTCGACCAGCACGGCGTTGCTCGGGTGTGGCGGCGCCGCGACCGCGACGACCGGCGCGATCCCGGGTGCCACCACGCCGGTCGGCAGATCGCCCTTGTGGAGGAGCGACGCGGCTTGCGAGTACAAGGAGGAGCCATGCATCACGACGCTGGCACCTCCAGGCGGCAGGTTGCCTTGGGCTGCTTCACGCGGAGCACAAAGCGCTCTGAGACCCGCAAGACATAGCGTGGTTCCATGGTGAGCTGGATGTAGCTTACGTGCACATCGCTCGCGACCACGAGGTCGATCGGCGAGCCTGCCAGCGCGACGATGACCCCTTTCCCGTCCGGCACGACGCTGGACCGCCGGAGCGTGCCACCTTCCAGGAAGGGGGTGATGCGGTCACTGGGAAGGACGAGCGAACCTTGGCTCGGTGTGTTCGCGGCCTCGTACAGCCTGCTGCCCAGCACGCAGGCGAAGGGACCGTAGTGCCCGTTGCGTTCTAGGCGCTGGACGGCCTTGACGACCGCTTCGACGAGTACGTGGTCTCCAGTGGCCAGGTCCACGTCTACCTGGTCCGCGCCGCTCAGAAGCCCTTCGTGCTTCTGCCCGCCTCGAACCGTGTAGACCTCAGGGATGTCACCGGTGTGGATGGGTGGGGTATCCGCGCCGGGTTGCCCGTTGAAGACGATGGCGTCCTCCAGCCGCCCGATGATGTCGGCAGCGCGGCTCAGCATCTGCCGCGCGGTTCCCAGCTCGGGATCCTCCGCCTGCTGTGCCTTGAGATAGACGTTGCAGGCGATCCTGGTGAAGGGCAACGTCTTCGCGTCGTCGACCTCGAGTCGCCTTTTCGCCTCACCTCGCACCCTCTGATCGATCTCCTGGTCGTCCATTGCCAACGCCGGGATACTTGCCTGGCCGTTCGGGAGCGGGCCGACGAGGGGTAGGAATGAGCTTGCGACCCGTGCCTTGCGGGCGCTTTCCTGGACGACGCGCTGCGCCATCGCCCACTGCTCGTCGGTCCAGGGGAGGCGGTAATCTTCTGGCATCGTGCCTCACTTTCTGACGGTGAAGGGATTCACGAAAGCCTTGCGATGTCGCGAGCCCGAGCGACCTCTGGTCGATCGAGGCCTTGGTTGAAACGCCCGACGATGCCGGCCAAAAGGGCGCGGCTCTCCTCGGCGTGCCCATCCTCGGTGTGCAGCTCGAACAGGTCGAGGGCTGCCCGCAGCTCCAGCGAGAGCGCATGCTGCGCCCGCGATCGTGTGATGGCCTCGCGATACGCCGCCTCGGCCGCGGAACGCTCGCCCCGCCGCGCGAGCAGCCGGCCTCGCACACGCCAGATGTCGGGAGCCAGCATTCCTTGCCCGCGTGCCATCTCTGCCTCGGCCACGTCCAGCCGCCGGAACGCCTCGTCGTCATCTCCCAATCGGTAAAGGGCCTCAGCACACAAGACGTTCATCATGACGAGGGTCGCTCGCGCGCCGGTCTGCTCCCACAGCTCCAAGCCCTCTAACATCTGGCGCCGCGCCCGGTCATCGCCCAGAGCTTGAGCAACGACACCCCGGTAGGTGTAGGCCTGGGCGTACCAAAGAAAGAAGTTTTCCTCTCTAGAGAGTGCCAGCAGCTCATCGACGATAGAGAGCAAGCGCTCCATCTGCCCTATATAGGAATAGCGGAAGGCCAGACCATACATAAAGAAGGCGAGCGCGTTCGCGAGGCTGGGCGGATGCCGGAGGTCACGACCGAGCTTTAGCAGGCGGTCGCATTCCTCCGTCGCCTCGTCGAGCCTGCCCAGCATCCACAGGGAGTGGCTCCTCGAGGAGCGCAGGCAGACCGTCGACGATCCCCCAAAAATCTTGACCAGTTCCTTCTCTTGGTCAAAGTCGTACAGCGCCAATCCGGCGTCGGCCTGCCCGATGGCTCGCGTGTACTCACCCCGTCCGAACAACGTATAAGAGATTGCGTGCCGTCCGGTGAGCTCGATCATCGGAACGCCAGAGACGCGAGCCATCTGAAAGACCGATTCGGCCGTCTCTAGGGCGGATGCCAACTCGCCACGCAGGAATCGATACGTCCAGAGGCCCCAGTGAGGGGCGTAGCTGAGGTCGTGGCGTTGCAGCTCCTCCGCCAGCCGCACGGCTCGGGTGCATGCCCGCTCCACCTCGACGGCTCCCCATCCATACACCGCCATGAGGAGGGGGAACAGGCGGATCTGGATGTCGAGCTCGCGCTCCTTCCGTTCGCGCGTTGTGGGCAGGCGTCTCATGCAGGTGATCGCCCGCTGGAAATGCTCGGCGGCCTCGTGGACGGCGGTTCGGGCCAGCGCTTGCTGGCCGGCCGCGTCCCAGTAGTCGACGGCGTCGGAGTGCTCACCGGCGCGGGTCAGGTGGTCGGCGATAAGGTCGGGACGCGCAGACGCCTGATCGTGGGAACCGGCACGGAGGGCGGACGCGATCCGGCCGTGATAGCGCTGGCGCGTCGACCGGAGCAGTGAGTTGTAGGCAGCGTCGCGAACGAGCGCGTGCCGAAAGACGAAGAGGCCCCGCTCGTCGCCGGACTCCCACGCCAGCCCAGCTTGCAGCAGGCGGTCGAGATCTTTGCGCAGCGTCGCCTCGTCGCGCTCGCTCACCTGGAGCAACAACGCCCAGCTGAACTCCCTCCCGATCGCCGCCGCCAGCTGGGCGGTCGCTCGCGACGCGCCGAGCCGGTCGATGCGGGCGGTCAACGAGGCGTCCATCGTGACAGGGATCTCGGCCGCGGCCGAGCCGGCCGCTTCCCAAGTCCCGTTCTCGCCGAGCGCTCCCGAGTCGAGGACGGATCGGGTGAGCTCCTCGATGAACAGGGGAACCCCGTCCGAGCGAGCGAGGATCTGCCGGAGCACATCGCCGGGCAGCGCCTTGCTCGACGCGACGCCACGCACCATCGCCTCCGCCTCGGCGCGCTCGAACTTTGTGAGGTCGATCGTGCGGAGCGCGGGAATGGTCATCCAGCTCACGTCGAGTTCCATCCGGGCCGTGAAGAGACCCATCAGCGACGCGTCGGCCGTGGTCGTGACGAGCAGCTCGAGAAACTCCAGGGTCGACGTGTCCGCCCAGTGCAGATCCTCGAACAGCAGCAGGGTCGGGCGCGCCTCGGCGATCGCGGCGATGAATTCGACCAAGAGCTGCATGGTCCGGGTGCGCCTGCGAGCCGGGGAGATCTCGAGCGGGGTGTACCGATCATTGGTGGGTATGGCATGCAGCGAGGCCAGCAGCACCACCGCCTCGGGTTCGACGAGCCCCAGACCCCGAAGCCCTGCCTCGATCCGATCCAGGCGCTCTGCCAAGGTCTGGCGGTGATCCAGCCCGAACATGCGCTCGACCAGCTCGATCACGGGATGGAACGGGCTGTTGCTGTTGTACGGGCTGGCTCGCATACCCACCAGATCGGCGTCGGCCGAGAACTGCACCTCGTCGCGGAACAGCTGCGCGAGCCGGGACTTTCCCATCCCTGGGTCGCCACGCAGCAGAATGAAACGGCTCCGGCCGGCGCGGCTCTCCTCCCACGCCCGCTCGAGGACTGACTGCTCCCGCTCACGACCGATGAAGGGGGTCAGCACCCCCGCGACCTCGACGCGTTCCCTCGACGCGCTCTCGCCGGTGACGAGCCACAGCTTCATCGGCTTGGACACGCCCTTGAGCTGCCACTCCCCTAAGCACTTTCCCGCGAAGTACCCATCGACGATCTTCCAGGTGACGTCGCTCAAGACCAGCGTGCCAGGCTCCGCCTCCGACTGGATACGGTTCGCGATGTTCGGCGCGTCCCCCAGCGCGATCCGGTCCTTGCGGTCCCCCGCGCCTACCGGGCCGACGACGACCCGCCCTGTGTGAGCGCCGAGCCGGACGTTGAGCGCCTTGCCGACCGGCGTCCCGCCGCTGTCCCGCAAGGCTTCCACACCCTCGAGGATGTCCAGTCCGCAGCGGACGGCTCGTTGCGCCTCGTCCTCGTGAGAGCGCGGATAGCCGAAGTACACCACCACGCCGTCGCCCAGGTAGTGAGCGACGTGGCCCTCGTGGGCGAGGACCGCGTTCCCGCAGATCTTCTGGAAGGCGGCGATCAGCTCCCCAAGATCCTCGGGGTCGAGCAGCTGGGACAGCGCGGTGGATCCCACCATGTCGCAGAACAGCACCGTCAACTGGCGGCGCTCTCCCCGTGCGTCTTCGGCCTGAACCTCTTGGAGCCGGGCGCCGCACCCACCACAGAACTTCGACTCCGCGGGGTTCTCGAAACCGCAGGCCAGGCACGCCTGACCGAGCTGGACGCCGCAGCTGGCGCAGAAGCGGGACGAGGCGGCGTTCTGGCTTCCGCAGCCGACGCAGATCACGTTCGGTCTCTGCCGAGCTCATCCGGCCCCGAGCCGGGATCTCGCCGCTGGCTCGCCCACTGGCGCGACTCTTCGTCCAAGATCGCAAGCGCGCGCTCGACGATGTCAACATCGCCGTTGTGGTCTGCGGCTGGTGCAGCCAGCGGGCTCTCCCTACCAAGCGGACTCAACATCGCTTTATAGCTTTCCGGACTGCAGAATGTCGAGGGCATCTTGCGGGCAAACATTCGGTTTCAGGAATCAGGCGTCATGGCCACTCCCGTCGCGCGGTCCTTCGATGAGGGAGGCGAGTAAGGGTCGGAGGCATCCCAGCCAGCGCACGCATCACGTCTCGCGTGCCCAACACAAAAAGGTAGGACTATAGGAGAGCGGCAGACGCACAGCGGTGACATCACCGTCGAGGGGCCGGAGCCTCGCCTCGGGCGGGGCCCGACCGAACCACAGCAGCCTCGACGACGAATCCAAGGACGATGAGTAGCGCGGGCGCTTTGACCTGCGGAGACCGGCGGGGGCTGGGCCCGACTGTGCTGATCGTGGCCGACGCCGTGTGGTCGAGACCCCGCCACCTTCCCGGCGTCGGCGGAGCTGGCCGTCCGGTACACGTCTGGGCGAACGCGGTTCCCGCCTTGGCACTGGCACTACCAGCCGCCGGTGTTGTCGACTCATCCGTCAGCACGACGGCGCGGTGCTCAGCAAGCTCGTCGCTGGCTTCGGTTTCCAAGCCGGGGACGCCGACCATGAGCGCGGAGCACGAATCCCAACATGCAGCATTTGCGCGCCCACGCGCAAATGCTGCCAGCTACTGGCCGAGCCGTGGGATGCCCGCTGCTGGACCCCTAGAAATTGCGCGTTGGCGCGCAAATGCTGGTGGATTCATACCGGCGAGACACTCGATCGCGTGCGTGCGCTGCGCGCACGCCACCCCGGGTTCGGCCTCGAGCTGCTGCGGCAATCCGAGCAGCACGACGGCTCGATGTATTACGACGTGCTCCTGCACCTGGCGGGTCAGGGCACCGTAAGCGTGAGCTTCAGTACCGAGCGCACCCTGCCGTGGCCCCTGCGCGGCGTGCAGCGGTCCAGCGAACGGACGTTGCTCAGCGTCAACGGGGCGGTCCTGTGGATCGACCACGCCATCGCCTGCCTGGTGCGGGACGTCCTGCAGCGGGATCTGATCGCGCTTTCCCGAGGAGCTGCAAGAGGCGATGAACGCCTTCCGGCGCCCGCAAGCTCTACTCCGCGGAGGCGACCCGGCGGTTGGATGGCACGGCGAGGCCATCTGCGCGAGAGAGCTGGACTTCTCCGAGGTGGCCGAGCGCCGTGCTCTGGGCTCAGCTGAGGCCGCGGGGGTTCGCCGCTTTCCGCCGCGGCGAGGCGGTCGCCGTTGGCGGTCGCCGACGGGCAGACGGTGGTGAAGGTCCTCTCCATCTCGCCTGCCCGAGGGGATGCGGCGACCCGCTGACTCAAAGCCCAGAGGATGCGTCGCGGGACATCGCCTATGGCCATAAGAGTCGGCATTGCCGATGGACACGCTGGATACCCTTTCCATAGGCTAGTTCTCGCACCGTCGAGTTCCTATTCGCCTCCCCACCCCAAGGTGTCCTTTATGAGCGATTTGCCCGTCGATTTCTTCACAAAGCCCGTGGCCGAGGTGGATCCTGAGATCGCCGAGGTGCTCCGGAATGAGCTCGCACGCCAGGAGCACACGCTGGAGATGATCGCCTCGGAGAACTTCGTGCCGCAGGCGGTATTGGACTGCCAGGGCTCCGTGCTGACGAACAAGTACGCGGAGGGCTACCCGGGCCGGCGTTACTACGGCGGCTGCGAGTACGTCGACATCGCGGAGCAGCTGGCGATCGACCGGGCGAAGGAGCTATTCGGGGCCGAGCACGCAAACGTCCAGCCGAACGGCGGCGCGTCTGCGAACGCGATCGTGTACAGCACGTTGATGGAGCCGGGTGAGACGTTCCTGGGGATGAAGCTCGACCACGGTGGGCACCTGACCCACGGGATGAGGATCAACTTCTCAGGGCTCTACTACCACGTGGTCCCGTACGGGGTTGACAGGGAATCTTCGCTGATCGACATGGACGCCCTCGCGCGCCTCGCCGAGGAGCACAAGCCGAAGATGATCCTCGCGGGTTGGTCGGCGTACCCACGCGAGATGGACTTCGCGCGCTTCCGCGAGATCGCCGACTCGGTCGGGGCCTACCTGTTCGTCGACATGGCGCACTTCGCCGGCCTCGTCGCCGCTGGTGAGTACCCGAACCCGGTCCCACATGCCCACGTCGTCTCGACCACGATCCACAAGACGCTGGGCGGGCCCCGCAGCGGGATGATCCTTTGCAAGGAGGAGTTCAAGAAGAAGATCAACTCGCGGACCTTCCCGGGTTGGCAGGGCGGCCCGCTCATGCATGTGATCGCCGCCAAGGCCGTCGCGCTGAAGATCGCCGCGTCGGAGGAGTTTCGCGAGCGCCAGCGGCGCACGCGCGCTGGCGCCCGGGCGATCGCCGAGGAGATGCTGTCCGGTGACCTCAACGTGCTGACCGGGGGCACCGATACCCACCTCGTGCTCGCCGACCTCCGCGAGTCCCCGCTGGACGGCAAGCAGGCGGAGGACCGGCTCGCCGAGGTCGGGATCACGGTGAACCGCAACGCGGTGCCGTTCGACCCGCGGCCCCCGTCCATCGCCTCTGGGTTGCGGATCGGCGCCTCGCCGCTGGCCACGCGAGGTCTGCAGGTCGACGACTTCCGCGAGATCGGCCAGGTCATCACTGAGGCCTTGACCGGCGAGTTCGACGAGTCCAAGCGGTCGGCGCTCTCCAAGCGCACCAAGGCGCTCGCCGACCGCTACCCGCTGTACCCGCAGCTGGCCCCGCGCGGGACGTAACGCTCATTG
>JBOGED010000361.1:0-2349 GCA_050743625.1 Egibacteraceae bacterium
AGCCACCATCCGGTCGCGATGAGCGCGGCGAGCGCCGCGGCGGCGATGGCGCTGGTGCTCGTCCCGAGACGGACCGGCGCGTCGACGGGGGCGGACACGCCGAGCAGCAGGTCGGCAACGACGAGCAGCGCCAGCACACATCTCGCAGCCTGTGACGGAAGCGCGCCGAGTGCCAGCCAGGCGAACACGGCGCTGAACCCCACACTCATTGCGACGAATGACCGCACGACGAACAGCGGCAATACCGACAGCGCCATCACCTGCAGCCCGTACCCGGCAAGGTCGAATACCCACCCGAGCAGGTGCTCGCCCTGTCGCAGCAGCCGCAAGAGCAGTCGTGGGTGAAGCGCGGGATCGATTGGCACGCGGTCGGCGGCGAGCTTTGGAGCACCGATCCGACCCCGAACGCGGCCGCAGAGGCCAGCGCTGACACGAGCGCGAGGCCCTTCATCCTGGTCCCGTTCCCTGCGGGCGGAGGAGCCGGCCCCACGACGGGGATCTCCCAGAAGGACTCGGCTCGGGCCACCGCGGTCGCGATCTCCGGAAGATGGGAGGCGGACTCGTACACCAGGTAGCGGGACCGCCACTCGGGGTTGTACTTCGCGTTGAACTGCCACAGCGACTCGATGCCGCGTGCGAGCTCAGCTGGCGGACCTCGCGGTCGACCGGCGAGAGTGGCGGGCGTGGCCGGCGCTGCAGCACCAGTAGCGCGGCGACGACCACGGACCCGATCCCCGCGCCCAGTAGCCCGGCGGCGACAGACCTTGCGCCCGCGCCCCCCGCTGCGGGAGCCGCACCCCACAGCTCACGGAACGCCAGCGCCGTGGCCTTGCCGAGCGGGCGGCGGGCCGACAGCTCGAGGCTCGTCACGCCCACCATCACGGCTGCGCCCAGGGCGAGCGCGAGTACTCCCAAGCGGCGTGCCAACCCCACGGTCCGGGCTGGCACCGTGAACCGGTCGCCCAGCGCCAGCAACCACACCAGCGCAAGGGTGGTGAGGGCCGCTTCCTCGATATCTATACCCTTGGCGAGGTGTCCGAGCGCGAGCCTGCCCGGATCCGGGAGTGAGACCGCAGAGAGGATGGTCACGGCCGCGGAAACCCCGACGACGGCGGCGGCCCGCCGCACGGATCTTGTGTTGGACAGGTGAGGTTCCGGCGCCGTCGTGGGGCCCTCGGGCCAGGCGGCCGCCAAGCTCGGCGCGACGGCCGCGTTGTGCCGGTGGGTAAGCCAACGCTCGGGCGCGCTCATCCCCTGGAGCTCCGGCACCGTGCCGCGATACAGCTCGGCCCGCACGCCCTTTTCGCCGCTTTGGACGGGGACCCAGCCGACGTCCATCGCGCGCCGGAACACCGCCGGCAGCCATCCACGCGCCGGCAAGGCTCGAACCGCCAGACACGAGCAGCCCGGGTTGGCGTAGAAGCCCGAGCCCTGGTCGCGCAACTCAGGGGTGTGGGTGTGGCCCGTCACGATGCCCACGTGGCCCGGTTGCCGGGCCGCCAGCTCCTCCCCGATCTGCCGGTTGAGGCTCCGGGCTCCCGCGAGTGCAGGCACAACCGCCAGCCTCAGCCGCCAGCCGTGCCAGGAACAGGCGATAGAACATCCGTGAGGTGACAAAGGCGGGAAAGCCGCGGGCACCGCCAGCGCGGCTGCGTCGTCGATCCAGCGTCCCCGCAGGCCCCGCAAGGTCGGAAGCACCTCCCGAACGACATGATGCCCGACCGGCGTGTCGTGTTACCGTGCTCGAACCACACCCGGCGCGGCCCGACGTGTGTGGCCACCTCAAACGCCTGCGGCCAGCGCGAACCTGCAGCAGGACAACACCTGCGTCACCGCGGCCCGGGCCTCGAGACCCCACAGCAGCCGGACGTCGTGGTTGCCGACCAGCCAGACCACGGTGCCACCGCGCTCGTCCTGCGCCCGCCTGAGCGCCGCGACGAGATCAGGATGCGCGGTCAGCGGCGCGCCCGCGTCCGTCCCCTCGGGCGCGTCGAGAAGCTCGACGACATCGCCCCCGAGCAGCACGAGCGAGCCGCCAGGCGCGTGGCGGCATCCGAGTGCCCAAACCCCAGGTGGAGATCACTGGCGAACCACGCGACCGCCCCTTCCGGCAGCGTCAGCCTCAGCACCTGCTGTCGGGCTCATCGGACCGACCTGGGTGACCCATGCCACCAGCTGCGGCACTGCCCGCAGAGACCGCGAGCGACCTCGCTGCCTTGCCTGGCTAGGTGTCGTACTGGTCGTGGCGGCGGACCCAGGACATGAAGGGGCCGTCGCTGCGGCCGGTGGGCTGCTCCCAGTCCTCTTGCCGGCCGAGCGGGGTGAGGTCGAGGTAGGTGTAGGTGCCGA
>JBOGED010000362.1:0-6497 GCA_050743625.1 Egibacteraceae bacterium
GTCCTCAGCAGGGCCGGCCCAACCTCGCACCCCTCGCGGTGCTGGTGCTGGCCTGGTCGGGGTTGCTCATCGGGAGCGCGCTCCTGGGGAACTTCTGGCCGGCGGTCAGCCCCTTTGCGGCACTCGCGGCCCTCGCCGACCGTGGGAGGTCTCGTGCCTGCGTAACCGGTCCGGGGGAGTGGACCGCACCGCTGCTGCTCGCGGCGTTTGTCTGGCTGCAGCAGGCATATCACGACCCGGCGTCCCCGCGAGCGACGGTGACCTTCCTGCTTGGGTATACGGTCGCGACGATGGCCGGCGTGGCGCGCTGGGGGCGTGGATGGCTCGCGTACGGCGAGGGGTTCGCCGTGTTGGGCCGGCTGGTCGCGGCGGTCGCGCCTCTTGCCCGTGCTGCGGACGGCCTGCTGTCCTGGAGACCCCCGCTGTCCGGCCTCGCCGGGATCCAGGTCAGCGCGGCGGGAACGGCCGTGCTTCTGATCGCGCTCGGCGCGATGGTGTTCGACGCGCTGGTCTACGCGCCGCTGTGGACCGAGCTCGCCGGCTCGCGGGCCGGCTGGGAGCGCACGATGCTCAACACGGCCGGCCTGGTCTGGGTGACGGCGACGATCGCCGTGGTGTTCGTCGCGGGCGTCCGCCTCTCCGAGCGCTCGGCGACCCGCTCAGTGACCGGGTACGCGGCGGTGCTCGCTCCGCTGGTCCTCGGCATGGCGGCCGCGGCCGAGGGAGCCGTCGCGGTGTTCTCGGGCCGGCTCGCGCTCGCCATGGCGTCCGACCCACTCGGCCGAGGGTGGGACCTGTTCGGCACGGCCGACCATACGGTCAGCCTTGGGCTCTTGACCTCTCCCGCCGCGGTCTACCTCCAAGCGGCGGTGCTCATGGCTGCCGGAGTCGTGGCGATCGTCGCGGCGCACGATCGGGCACTGGCCATGGCCACCACCGTCCTCACCGTGGGAGCATTGCTGCTGGTCTTGACCGCCTGACCCTGGCCATAAGAGGGTCAGGCGAGGTTGGACCGCATGACGACGTCGCCGTCGCCGTCGAGAACCTCGAAGGCGACCGCGTCGCCGCGGAGGACGGCCGAGTTGAGGTTGCAGCGCAGCGGGGCCGCGCCGGTGCCGAGGAACGTGCCGGCGGGGATGTGGTCGCCTTGGTCGCTGTCGACGTACACGGTGTAGGCCTGGCCGTCCGCCAGCCCGGACACCACGAGCTGCACCTCGGTGCCCCACGTGTGGGCGATCAGCTGGGCCTCGGCCTCGACGCCTGGGGGCACCTGAGACAGCGCGACCTCCTCCACGGGCACTGCGGGTGGCCGGCTCAAGGTCAGGGCCGCGGCCGTCGCCAAGGCGCTGAGCAGCGCCGCCGCGACCGCGAGCGGCCAGCGGCGCTTGGCGGGGATCGGAGCGTCATGCCGCCTCGCACGGTCGGCCAGGACCCAGCCTCGCAGCTCCGCGATCCGTTCAGGTGGCGGCTCGACCTCGTCTGGCCGCAGCGCCTCGCCGAGCGAGCGGAGGAGCGGATCGTGGTCAGCGCTCACTGGGCGCCTCCTCTGTCCTGAGCATGGACCGCAAGCGCGACAGCGCGCGGGATTGGGCCATGCGGACCGCTCCCGGCCGCTTGCCGAGCACCTCGCCGACGGCCTCAGCGCCTAGCCGACCGACGACCCGCAGCTCGAGGATCTCCTGATCCTCCGCGCTCAGCCGCGCGAACGCCGCTCGTATCTGTTCCTCCTCCTCGCCTTTGAGGACAAGATCCAATGGGCCGTCGTCGGGATTCGCCTCGTCAACGACCGGTCTGGCGCCGACGCGTGTCTCCTTGCGGCTCATCTCCAGGATCACGTTGCGGCAGATGCCATAGAGCCACGCGTCCAACCCGGCGCCTCGCCAGGAGAACCCGTCGATGCGGTCCAGCGCTCGGGCCATGGTCTCGCTGACGGCATCATCCGCCTGCTCCCTTCGGGGAAGGCGCCTGCGGGCATACGACAGCAGCCGCGTGTACGAGTTGCGGTACAGCGCCTCCCACGCATCGGCATCCCTGGACCGCGCCCGCTCGACCAGCTCCCGAACCTCGTCGTCGTCAACCACTGCCACCCCGGCCCCGTCCTATGGAGGATCCACGCGGATCCTACCCGCCCACCACCGCGTCGAGCGCCCGCCGCCAACCCTGCGCGACGACCTCAGCGGCCTCATGGTCCAGATCGCATAGCGCATGGAGATGCCGCCAAGCCTCAGCGAACTCGTCGCTCGCCAAACCGGCGACGAACTCCGGGCTGCCCGGCTCGGGCAGGCCGTACGGCTCCGCGTCCGCATCCCACAGGGTCCGCACCTGTACCCCTTCTGCCTGACCGACTTTGAGGAGGCGCGACCCCGCCATCCCGGTACGAGCAGCAGGGCCGCGTCCTTCCCCACGCCTGCCATCTGGACAGGCGCCCGCCGAGTCTCGGCCTCGGCCTGGCCACGTCGCGAGGTGGTGGCGTCGCGGGAGCATCGCGGTCTTTCCGCGAGGAATTGACGAGACCGTCCCGCTCGACTTCTCTGGGTTTTCCAGTCGTAGTCAACGGCACGGGGGAGCGTTGTGGTGATCGTGGTGGCGGTGTGGACGGGACGTGAGGCGAGGGCATTGCGTACGGCGCTGCGGATGCCGGTGCTCGCGTTCGCCGACTATCTGGGGGTGGGCTCGCGGACCGTGTCGGATTGGGAGCGTGAGCGCGCCAGGATCGTGCCGACCCCGGTCCTGCAGGCAGCGTTGGACACCGCGCTGTCCCGCGCCGGCGGTGAGGCGAAAGCGCGGTTCCACGCGTTGGCCGGCGGCGGCGCGGTGGTGATGTCAGACTCGGCGGCAAGCGAGGGGAACGGAGACGACGCGAAACGCCGAGAAGCTGTCAAAGCCCTGGGGATAGGAGGGCTCGGCGCAGCGCTTTTTCCAGGAGCGGCCGTCGAGCGGATCGCTCTCCACGGGGACCGCGCGGTCGATGCCAGCCTGATCGCCGCGCACGAGGACCTAGCCGACACGCTCGCCAGCTTGCATCGCGTCACGCGTCCTGACGTGCTGCTCGGCCAGGTCGCCGGTCACGCCGACACGCTTTACGGGCGGCTGGACCGGCCCATGGGCGTCGCCGACCGGCGGCGGTTGGACGTGGTGGCGGTGGAGTCCCACGTCCAAGCCGGGATGCTCGCGTTCCAGGCCAGGGACCGGACCATCGCCCGCCGCTACTTCGCCCTGGCGGTCGGTGTGGCCGACGACGCGCGCGACGAGACGCTGCGCGCGCTGGCGCTGGCGGGGTCCAGCCTCCTACACTCGTCGATCCCGACGGGTGGGGTGGGAGGGGAGACCGAGCGTGCGGTGGAGCTGCTGCGCCGGGCGGCTGCGCATGCGCAGGGGGCGGACGCGAAGACCCGAGAGTCGGTGCACCGCTGGTTGGCCACGGAGCTGGCGGCCTCGGGTGACCAGAGCGGCTTTTATGGCCATATGGAGCAGGCGGAGCGTTTTAGCGGGCCTGGCAGGGACCGGGGTTATTTCGCGCGCAGCCTGTGCAACGATGGAACGGCACGGATGTGGGGGGTCGGCCTCGTCCTACTCGGGCGCGCGGAGCAGGCGGTCGAGGCCCTCCGCGGCTCGCTGATCCCGGGGTTCCCGAGCCAGGCCGTGCTTGTGTTGGTCGACACCGCCGCCGCGCGGGTACTCCAAGGAGAGCCGGAGGAGGCGTGCCAGGGGTTACGGCGTGGCCTCGACGTCGCGCTTGACTGCGGGTACGCGATGGGGCTCGAGCGCATCCGCGGCGTCCGCGCTCGCGTCGCTCCTCACATGGCCGCGCTGCCATGTGTGGCCGAGCTGGACGAGCGGTTGGCTTCGGGCGCGGTGTTGTCCCTTCGGGGTTGAGCTATTGGCTGGAGCAACCGAAGAGATCACCCGGCTTGAGGCTCTTCTCTGTCCCAGGAGTGCCGCGAGCTGGGACGTCCGAGATCAGTTCCCGCAGCGCGTTGCGGGTCGGGGCCGAGCTGCGTCTTCGGGCGAGGACCAAGTTCGCTCGTGCGATGCGTATGGTTTTTACCCGTCATGGGTTGGAGCAGGCGTCCTCGGAGCTGACCGCGCGGCACTGTGCCCGTCGGTACTCCATGTCCGAGCTCGCATTGAAATGCTTGTGAGCCCGGTCTCCGAGCGCACCGTGGTCGTCAGGCGATCCTGACGAAATGGCGCTTGCCGCGCTGCATGACACTTCCCCTTAGCGCATCCACGGGCAGGGTGGCGTTGGGGTCGGTCAGCGGTTGGCCATTAAGTCGGATCCCATTGCTTGCCATGAGCCGGCGCGCCTCTGACTTGGTCTGGGTGAGGCCGAGTGTGATCAGCAGGTCCGGGATATGCCAGTGTTCGTGCTCACCAGTGTCGGGCAGCGTGATCTGGGGAATGTCTTCTGGGATCCCTCGTTCGCGGAACTGTATGTCGAACCGTTGCTCGGCCTGCTGTGCGTCCTCTGGGGAGTGGTAGAGCGTTACGATGCGCTTGGCTAACCGCCGTTTGGCTTCGGCAGGATGCACGGTGCCTTGTTCCAAGGCGCGGATCTCGGTTGCGGCCTGCTCTGGGGGCAGGCCAGCGGCGAGCAGATAGTAATGTGGCATCAACTGGTCGGGGATGCTCATGACTTTGCCGAATATCTCCGCAGGCTCTTCGGTGATTCCGATCGCGTTGCCTGTTGTCTTGGACATCTTCGTCGTTCCGTCGGTTCCTTCGAGGAGCGGCATGACCATGACGGTTTGAGGTTGTTGCCCGGCGGCGATCTGGGCATCCCGACCGTAGAGCACGTTGAAGGTTTGGTCAGTTCCGCCTAGCTCGATATCGGCCCGGACCTCGACTGAGTCCTGGCCTTGCAGTATCGGGTACAAGAACTCGGAGACCGCGATCGGCCGTTGTGCCCGGTAACGTTCGGAGAAGTCCTGTCGCTCCAGCATCCGCGCCACTGTGATGCGAGACGTCATCTGGACCACTTCGGTCAGCATGATGCGGCTGAGCCATGTGCTGTTGTCGACGATCTCCAGAGGTTCGGGCAGTAGGATCTTGCGAGCTTGGGCCACATAGGTAGCCGCGTGCTCTTGAACCTGCTCGGCCGAGAGCTGCGGGCGTGTCATCGACTTTCCGCTCGGGTCGCCGAGCCGGGCAGTGAATCCTCCGATGATTAAGACGACCGTATGGCCGAATTCTTGGAACGTCCGCAGCTTGCGCAGGATGACCGCGTGGCCGAGGTGGATGTCGGGCGCTGTGGGATCCATGCCGAACTTCACCCGCAGCGGTGGCCGCTCGCCTCTGCTGACCGCGACGAGCTTCCGCTCGAGCTCGCCCTCCGGCAAGGTGGCGTCCACCCCGCTGGCCAGCAGCTTGAGTTGCCGCGCCACACCCATCAGTCGTCCTCCATTCTTGGGTTAGCCCTCCTCTGCGTGGGAGCATGGCTAGACAGGCTGCCGTAAGTGGCCCCGGATGAGCCTTGCGGCCTCGAGGGGCGTAAGGTCGGTGGTGTCAAACGACAGATCATAGACGACGGCCGAGTCATCAGACATCGCTTGGCCAGCGCTCAGGCCTAGTCTTCGGTCACGTCGCCGACGTTCTCTCTCGCCGGCGCTGCCGGCCAGGACGAGCAGTGCCTCGCCCTCGAGCTCGTCGAGCCGCTCGTATGACACCGGCTCGGTCTTCACGGCCGCACCGGGAGTGACGGACACGTCGAGCAGGTCGGCCAGGAGCGCCGTCACCGGCTCGTCACCGGTGTAGAGGAAGAACTGGTCCTCGAACGGCAGCACGACCGAGAAGCTGTCGATCGCGATGTCCCCGGCGAACTCGACGATAGACGGCTCGAAACGTTCGATGATCGTCTCGGCCGTCCTCTGGTAGGCCGGGCCGAGCACCCTGGCCACCTCCCGCAGCTGGTCCTGGGGGGACAGCGCGCCGTCCTGGTGGTCCCAGATGTAGGTCGGGGCGATCTGACGGTACCGTGCCGCCTTGTCCAGACCCTCGGTCGCGAACACCGATCCGATGATGAAATCGGGTCGGAGAGCAGCGACGAGCTCGTAGTTGGGCTCGTTGCGACTGTATGCCTGGACCCTGTCCGCTCCCAGGGCGTCCAGCTCTGGCTGGAACGCCCGCCCGCCGTCGTAGGTACCGGGGAACCCACCGGCGGCGAGCTGGACGCCGCCGAGCTCGAGCACCCACGGCAACGTCACGTTGTCGGCGGCGACCACACGAGTCAGGTCCTCCGGCACGCTCACCGTGACACCGAAGGCGTCGACCAGCTCACGGGCACCGTCCGAGCCCGCCGAGTCCCCCCTGCTGGCAGCGAGCAGACCAGCGGCGGTGAGCACAGTGACGAACTCCCGCCGGGTGAGGTCAGCGAGGACGTCCGACGGTCTCCTGGACATCAGCGTTGGCCACCACGCGCCCGCGCCACAAAACGCGGGCATGCGCCGGGTGGCCCTGGCGCTGTCGGGCAGGGTAGTGACCATCGCGCATCGCTCCTC
>JBOGED010000363.1:0-35749 GCA_050743625.1 Egibacteraceae bacterium
CGGTCAACCCGTGCGCGTCACACACCACCCACCCTGGCCGCCCGGACATACCCGCCCACCAGCCCGTTCGCCTCCCGCCCCCCGCCCGGCGACCCGATTAGTTGTGCAGGAGACCCGAAATTGCGCAGCGCCTCGATCTCGTTGTCGTAGGTGGGGTCGGAGCGAGCCAGCTCCAGGCGCCGCATAGCCAGCAGCCGGCAGGCGGCCCGATAGCGGTCGGGATCGCGTTTGCGCAGCGCCTCGGCGAGCCAGCGCTGCACAAACCAGGCGTCTTCGCCCGCCTGGCTGAACAGGGTGAGGTCGGCCAGCCGCGAGCAGCGGTCCAGTGTCTCGGCGTCGTCGCCGTCGGTGAGGACGGCGAGGTCATCGGCGTGTACCGGCAGGCTCGAGGGCGCCGCCTGATACAGCAGCGCACGCTCCGCGGGATCCAGCAGGGCCAGCAGCTGGGGGAGAAAGACGTCCGCCTCGGCCAGGCGGACCGCCTGCTCGGTGGCGGCGCGCGCGTCGCGACCTCGTCTGTCCAGACGCAGTCTTTCCCGCCCGGCCAGATCTTTGAGCTTGTCGAGGACAGGTTGCCGCCCGTGACCTCGTCGGAGGAGCGCGTCGGCCAGCTCCAACACACGGGGATGCCCGCCCACGACCCGGACAACCTCGTCGCGCTCCGCGCCAGGCTGCTTCAGCAGCCCAGGAAGGCGGAGCACGAGCTTGCGGGTCTCCGCCGCGCTCAGCGGCCCCAGAGCCAGCTCGTGCAGGCGGGCCTGGAACCCGGGAACAGGGTGACGGCAGGTGACGAGCAGCTTCGACCGGCCCGCTGCACGCATCAGCAGATCGAACTGCTCTTTGACGGCGTCGTCGGCGAAGCGCTCGCCGCCCTCGTCAAGGTTCTGCTCGAAGTCGTCGAGCACGACCAGCACACGCCAGTCGCGCAGCGTGCCACCGACGAGACCGACCAACTGCTCATCGTCAACCGTTTCGAGCAGCTGGCCAGCGCGTTTCTTGAGCGCACGGGCGACGTCGCCACTGGCAGCGTGCTCACGCAACCGAGTGGCGCGCTCCCGCAGGCCGTCACCCAGCGCAACGGCGAGGTCGTCCAGGCGGAAAGGGCCGCGGCGCACAACCAGAGCCCAGCCCTCCTCGACCAGCCGGGCCGCGGCCTGACCCGCCAAGGAGCTCTTGCCGACCCCGCCGATTCCGGTCAACGCCACGCCTGGGCGGCGGCCCTGCTTGCCCACGAACGCCTCGTCGTCGCGCAACGCCCGCAACAGCGCGCGGCGCTCTCGGCGGCGTCCGATGAAGTCGTCCGCGCCTAGCTGCGGCAGCAACGGATGGACCTGATGAACCGGCGGGGCAGCCAGCGGCTCGCCGTCGGCAGCGTGATCGATGATCGGGGTGTCGTCCCCGACCGCGATCAACGTCGCGGTCGCGTACTCAGCCGCCCACAGCTCACCCGCCTCGGGGTCAGTCTTGCGCCGCTGCTCCTCCAGCTCCTGGCGGGTGCGAGCCAAGGCTGCCCCCACAGCGGGCGCCTCCTTCCTCGCAAGCCGCCGGTAGAGGCCTCGTGCCAGCTCGGTGGCGTACCGGTCGGTCACCCGAGCCTGCATCGCCACCACACGGTCAATCCCCTCAGCGACCAAACCGGCCGCCATGCCGGCGGTCTCCGGGCCAGCGGGCGCCGCCGTCGCGCACGCCGCCAGCACGACCAGCCCCACCGGGCGCCCAGAGCGGGCCAGCGCCCCGGCCAGCTCCCCGGCGGTCACCGCGACCGCGACGCCGTCGTCGTCCTCCAGCAGGATCACACCGGGCTGGCCATGACCGGACAGATGCACCACGTGATAGGCGTCCCGCTCCAACGCCCGGCCCAGCTCCGCCACGCTCGCGGTCTCCAACACCCGCACCTCGGCGCGGCCCCACGCCGCCTCTTTCTCGACCGCGTCCAGGATCGCGCCAAGCTCGCGCTCGAGGTCCAGCACCGGACCACCACCCTGCTCAGGCGCGGCGACGGCTACCAGGATCCTCAACGGATGAGGCAACGGCGGCCTCGGCTGGCGACGCGGCGATACCGGACGCCGCCGGACACGCACCCTCGGCTCCAACGCCAGCACCGTGTCGCCGCGAGCCGCCAGCCGCGCCGCCTCCACCGGGAGCAGCAGCAGATCGTCGGCGGCCTCGAACACCACGTCCAAAGACTCGCCCTGACCCCTACCCGCCAGGCGCGCCGCCAAAGACTCACCAACCGCACCGGCGAACAGCACCCCGCCCAAGTGGCGCCCGTACTCGACCAGGTCAGCCTCGAACAGCCGCCACCCCGCCGCCGTCCACGCCGGGTGCGGGCGGCCAACCCGAGCGCGCAGGAACCGATCGAGGCTGCCCCGCACGCCAGAGGGGAACCGCAGGCCCGTGGCGGAGGCGCTCACCGTGTCGCCCTCGACCAGCTCGACCGTCAACGCGCCGTCGTCGCCTCGGGCCACGCCCAGTACGACCGTCGACACCACGCCTTGCGAGCGCCCGGGACCGAGCGGAGGCTTGGAGCTCACCCCTAGAATCGCGTCGCGGACCGCCCCATAGTCATCGACCCGGCGCTTGTCCAACGGCCGCAGAAACGCCGGGACCGGCGCGCCGGCGTCCAACAGCACCGGGATGACACGGCCAAGCCGGCCCTCCAGCCGGTCGTAGGTCAACACCGACACCTCGGCGCCCATCCACACACCACCCGGCGCCAGCGTCGAGGACAGGAACACCAGCCCGACCTCACACTCGTCCAAACCGGCCTGGATCGCTTGCACGATGTCGTCGCCAGGGCCGATCTCCCACCTGTCCAGCCACGCGTCGATCCCGTCCTCACGCAACCGACGGGCGAACACCTCGACCCGCGGCTTGTCCACACTGCGGTGGGCGCAGAACACCCTGATAGTCACGCCTGATCCCCCTGAACCCCCGCGATACTCACGCGTGACAGCCTATCAACCGCGTTTTCCGCACGTCTGGGTGTCGTTTTGGCCCCCCACTTCAGCTCCACCTCGTCGTGGGCACAGCGGACACCCGCAGTTAACGATGGCGTGCACGTCAGGGTCGCATTGTGCAGGATTCGTCCCAAATATGGGCCTAACTCTGCACAATGGCGTACCCACAGATCGCTAGTCGGTCCCGAACAGGGATTTGGGGGCACATACGCCCCGAAATCCCTGTTCGGGAAGGTCCAGGTCTGGCACGGCTCGTCGGTCCGGGCGAAGCCCCGCGAGGTAATGGCTGTTCGTGCTGGTGGGCTGGGAAGTACGGAAGTGGGGGAGCTAAACGCCGACCAGAAGTGCGGAAAGCAAGCTCCACCCGTTGACTCGGCCCGGCGTCGGTCAGTGTGTGGTCCGGGTCTGGTGAAGATAGGCTCGTCCATCGTAGAGGTAGGCACGAGGTGACGAGGGAATGGGATCGTGATGAGCGTGGATCGCACGAGCGATCGGCCGGTGTACAAGCAGGTCACGGACGCGTTGCGAGCAACGATCCGGAGCGGGGAGTTGGCGGACGGGGCGCGACGGAGGTATCCGCCCGCTGCGAGGTGGCCGGCGAGTGCCTCGAGTGGGCGTTGGCCACGCGGCAGGACGTGGGTGTGTGGGGCGGCATGACCGAGGACGAGCGACGCGCGTTCCGGCGCAGCCGGCAGCGCAAGAGGCGGGGTGCGGGCTGAGGAGGGCGGGAAAGTCGCGGTGAAAATCGATCGTAGACGCGACCGGCCGGTGTACAAGCAGGTCGCGGACGCGCTCCGCGCGGCGATCCGCAGTGGCGAGCTGAGTGCCGGGGAGGCGTTGCCGTCTGAGACGGAGTTGACGCGACGGTACGGGGTCTCGCGCAACAGCGTTCGAACTGCAATAGGGCTGCTGCGTGTCGAGGGGCTGGTCTCGACTGAGCACGGGCGGGGTTCGTTTGTCCGGGAGCGTCGCCCGTTACGGCGGCTCAGCTCGTCCACATACTCCGGGACGGAGGATGCGGAGCTGGATCAACGGGTTCTGGGCGCCGAGGTCGTGTACCCGCCGCAGGACGTGGCGTGCCGGCTGGGGTTGCGGCCGTCCGAACGTGCGCTGGCGCGCCGGTGTGTGGTCGTGGTTGGCGGGGGAGGCGGTGCTGGTGGGGGACCGTTATTTCCCGCTTGACGCGGTGGAGACAAGACAGCCGGAGCGCTCTATCGAGGAGTTGACGCTGCGGATGCCCAGCTCCGTGGAGGCGCGGCATCTGGGGATCAGAGAGGGCGTCCCGGTGGTACGGGTACTCCGAACGCTCTACGACCCCGCCGAGCGCCCGCTGGAGGTAAGCGACGTCCTCCTCGCCGGCGCGAACCTGTTGGAGGTGAAGCGGCGCGCGGGTCATGAACGCTCGTCGTTCACGATGGACCGTTACGGGCACCTGTTCCCCAACGCGGACGAGGATCTGGCACGGCGCCTCGACGAGCTGGGCGACAACAACAGCCGGAAGCAGCGGGAGCTGGGCGCGTGAGCGGCCTGCTTCCAACGTGCTTCCAGCCCAGAATTGTCGGGGAGGAAAGAAACGCAAATGCCCTGTTCAGAGCGGTGGACCCTACCGGAATCGAACCGGTAACCTCCGCCTTGCAAAGGCGGCGCTCTGCCAATTGAGCTAAGGGCCCGGCTGAGGTCCGCGGTTAAAGATCGCGGGGCTCTTCCCAGATGGCCTCGTCCAGCTCACGGTCGCGCTGACGCTTGAAGGCGAGAGCCGCCAGGCCGGCAGCGGACAGGACCAGAAGGAGCAGACGTTTACGCATATTCGTGCCTTTGGGATCGGATGGTCAGTAGTGGGCCATCGAGGACTTGAACCTCGGACCTCGCCCTTATCAGGGGCGCGCTCTAACCGCCTGAGCTAATGGCCCTTGCAGGGGGGGGAGTGTAGCGGTCCGGCAAGACAGCGCACAACGCCCCCCTCATTCCTCGGCGTCGAACTCGACGCGGAGGCCACCGACGACATCGGCAATCAGATTATACAGGAATGCGAGGAAAACGTTGATGCCTGACCACAAGATCACATTCAGTACTCCGACAAGGAACAGCGCTCGCGCGATGTTCCCTCCATTGATCACCAGCGTCAGCTGAAGCTGGTCAAGGAAGGCCGCGAGGCCTTCAATGACCCCGAGCCGGGAGAGCACCAGCCAGAACACTGTCAGGCCGATCATGACCACGAGCAGGAAGCAGAAGTAGAAGATCAGGCTCAGCTTCAGAACCGTCCATGGGTCGACCCGGCTGATCGTGGCGGCCTGGCGGATGACGCGCTGGTCTGTTGAAGGCTCTCGGTCCCTGCTGATCACGTATCGCTGGCTGGTGGCCATGAGCGACGAGTCTACGCGGGGCGATGACCGGCTGGCCATGCTGGGCCCTACTCTTCCATCAGTTCGTCGCTCTCGACAACGGGAGCGATCGATGCCACCTTCGCGCCCTCTGACGGCTTCATGACCCGGACGCCTTGGGTCGCCCTGCCTGTCGGGCGGATGTCCTTGACGTCCATCCGGATGATCGTACCCGTGTCGGTGACGATGAAGATCTCCTGCTCGTAGGCCGCGACCAGGGCACCGACCAGGCCGCCGCGTTGCTCGACGAGCTGCGCCGTCCGGACACCTTTCCCGCCGCGGCGCTGCAGGGGATAACGCTCTAGAGGCGTCCGCTTCCCGTAACCCTCCTCAGTCACGACGAGCAGCTGACCCTCTGAGACCGCCGTCGTCATGGATAACACCTCGTCGTCCTCGTCGAGGTCCATCCCTTTCACACCCGAGGTGTCACGGCCCATGGGGCGGGCGTCAGACTCGCTAAACCTGATCGCCATCGCTTTACGTGAGACCAGCAGCAACTCGTCATCGCCGGAGGTGACCTGGACGCCGACTAGCTCGTCACCCTCGCGAAGACTGATCGCGATCAACACCTGCCGAGGCGAGTTGTAGTCCGACAGCCGCGTCCGCTTCACCATCCCGCGGCGGGTTCCGAAGACGAGATAGCGCTCACCGTTTTCTGATTCGAAGTCCTTCAGGTCGACGACGGCGGCGATTGTCTCGCCCGCTTCTAGCGCAAGCCCAGGGACGTTCGCGACATACGTCCCCCGGGCCGTGCGGCTCTTCTCAGGGATCTCCCATGCCTTGACGCGGTACACCCGACCTTGATTGGTAAAGAACAACAGCCAGTGGTGCGTCGTGGTCACGAAGAGGTCCCGGACGATGTCGTCCTCCCTCAGTGAGGTGCCGGCAACACCCTTCCCGCCCCGCCGCTGTGTCCGATACTCACTCGCCTTCACACGCTTGACGTAGCCAGCACGGGTCAGCGTGACGACGATGTCCTCCTCAGCGATCAGGTCCGCGAGGTTGAGGTCGCCCTCCCCTGGGAGGATCCGCGTCCGGCGAGGGTCACCGAACTTGTCCCGCAGCTCGGTGAGCTCCTCGACGATGATGGCTCGCACGCGGCCCGGATCGTCGAGCGTTCGCTGAAGCTGTTGAATGAGCCCGATCAGCTCCCGGTGCTCGTCGAGGATTCTCTGTCGCTCCAGCGCGGCGAGTCGGCGCAGCTGCATGTCCAGGATCGCGCGTGCCTGGACCTCGGTCAGCTCGAAGCGCCCTTGCAGCTGCGCCAGCGCGGCGTCGGCGGATTCGGCTCGGCGGATGAGCCCGATCACCTCGTCGAGATGGTCAAGCGCGACGATCAAGCCCTCCAAGACGTGGGCTCGCTCCCGCGCCTTCCGCAGGCGATATTGCGTCCGCCGGGTGATGATCTCGACCTGGTGGCCGATGTACGCGACGATCGTGTCTTTGAGCGGCAGCGTCCGCGGCACTCCGTCGACCAGCGACAGGTTGATAACCCCGAACGTGTCCTGCAGCTGCGTCATCTTGTAGAGCTGGTTCAGGATGATCTGCGTGTGCGCGTCCCGCTTGAGCTCGATGACGAGGCGCATCCCGTGGCGGTTCGACTCGTCACGGAGGTCTGAGATCCCGGTGATCCGCCGGTCCTTGACAAGGTCGGCGATCTTGATCGCGAGGTTCGCCTTGTTCACCTGGTACGGCAGCTCGGTGACGATGAGCCGCTCGCGGCCCGCGTGCTCCTCGACCTCGACGACGGCGCGCATCCGAATTGAGCCCCGGCCGGTCGTATACGCCTCACGGATCCCGTCCGTGCCGATGATCAGCCCGCCGGTCGGGAAGTCCGGGCCGGGAACCAGGCGCAACAGCTCGGGGAGGGTGATCTCCGGGTTTTGGATGGTCGCGATGACCGCATCGCACATCTCGACGAGGTTGTGCGGCGGCACGTTCGTCGCCATCCCCACCGCGATACCTGAACTGCCGTTCACTAGCAGGTTCGGGAACCGCGCGGGTAAGACGACCGGCTCCCGCTCCTGTCCGTCGTAGTTGTCGACGAAATCGACCGTGTCCTCGTCGATGTCTCGCAACATCTCCATCGCCAGCGCCGACAACCGCGCCTCGGTGTAGCGCATCGCCGCGGGCGGGTCGCCGTCGACGGAGCCGAAGTTGCCGTGGCCGTCGATCAGCGGGTAGCGGATCGACCACGGTTGACCCATACGCACGAGGGCGTCATAGATCGGGTCGTTGCCATGGGGGTGATACTTCTTCATCACGTCGCCGACGGCAGCCGCGGACTTGCGGTGCTGGGTGCCGGCGCGCATCCCGCCCTCAAACATCGCGTAGAGAATGCGGCGGTGCACGGGTTTCAAGCCATCCTGGACGAGGGGTAACGCCCTGCCGACGATGACTGACATCGCATAGTCGAGGTACGAGCGCTGGAGCTCCTCTTCGATCTCGACGGGCTCGATGCGCTCGGTCGGGGGCAGCGTCTGATCGCTCATGCGCTAATCAAGCTCCCGTTAGACGTCCAGGAAACGCACGTCACGCGCGTTGCGGACGATAAAGTCGCGGCGGGCCTCGACATCCTCTCCCATCAGGATCGTGAACAGCTGGTCAGCCGCGGCGGCGTCCTCCATCGTGACCTGTAGGAGGATCCGGTTGGCACGGTCGAGCGTGGTGATCTCCAGCTGCTCAGGATCCATCTCACCGAGGCCCTTGAACCGGCTGATCTCTAGCTTCTTCGATCCATCACCGTTGGAGAGCTCGGCGACGACCCGGTCACGCTCGCGATCGCTGTACGCGTAGCGGATCTTGTCCTTGTTCCGAGCCCCTTTGGGCTGGATCTGGTACAGCGGCGGCTGCGCGATGTAGACGTACCCGGCGTCGATCAGCTCTTTCATGTGGCGGAAGAGGAACGTCAGGACGAGCGTGCGGATGTGCGCTCCGTCCACGTCGGCGTCCATCAGCATGACGACCTTGTGGTAACGAGCCTTGCTGATGTCGAACTCGTCGCCAATGCCCGTGCCGATGGCGGTAATGAGCGCTTGGATCTCCTTGTTCTCCAGGATCTTCGCCAAGCGGGCCTTCTCTACGTTCAGGATCTTGCCTCGGATGGGCAACACCGCCTGGAACTCACGGTTGCGCGCCTGCTTGCTCGACCCACCCGCCGAGTCCCCCTCGACGATGAAGATCTCGGACTCGGCGGGGTTGCGCGACGCGCAATCCGCGAGCTTGCCGGGAAGATGCGACGAGTCGAGCAGACCCTTACGGCGCGTGAGCTCGCGCGCGGCTCGGGCGGCCATACGGGCACGAGCGCCTTGGATCGCCTTGTTCACGACGACCTTCGCCTCGGCTGGGTGCTCCTCGAACCAGTTCTTCAGGTGCTCGTTACAGGTGCGCTCGACGAAGCTGCGCATGTTGGTGTTGCCGAGCTTAGTCTTCGTCTGCCCCTCGAACTGGGGATCAGCCAGCTTCACCGAGACGATGGCGGTGAGGCCCTCACGGATGTCCTCGCCGGTCAGCGACATGTTGTCCGAGTTTCGCGCTTTCCCCACGCCGTTCTTCAAAAGCCCCGTTTCACGTGAAACCCTATTAACCACCGCGGTGAGCGCCTTCTTGAACCCCTCCTCGTGCGTGCCGCCCTCGTGCGTGTTGATCGTGTTCGCGAAGGTATGGATCGACTCGTGGTACGTCGCGTTCCATTGCAGCGCGACCTCGACCTCGTGCGGCCCCTCACCGTTCTCCTCGGATGCCGAGAAGTGGACGATCCCCGCGTGCAACGGGTCTTTCTTGCTGTTCAGGTGCGTGACGAAGTCCCGCAAGCCCCCCTCGTAGCGGAACTCGACAGTGAGCGGTCTCTCCTCGCCCGCAGCCTCGATCCCGTCTCTGGCGCGCTCGTCGACCATGCGCACGCGGAGACCGGCGGTCAGGAAGGCAGTCTCCCGAAACCGGGTGGTCAGGGTGTCCCAGCTGTAGTCAAGCGTCTCGAAGATCTCGTCGTCGGCCCAGAACGTGATCGTCGTACCGGTCTCACGGCGGCCGTCCTCCCCTTGCGGCGCCTCGCCCACGACCTCCACTGGCCCCGTCGGGACTCCACGCCGGTAGGTCTGGCGATAGATCTTGCCGTCGCGCCGAACCTCGGCTTCGAGGTAGCGAGACAGCGCGTTCACGACCGACACGCCCACCCCGTGGAGCCCGCCCGAGACGGCATACGACTTGTTGTCGAACTTGCCGCCCGCGTGAAGCACCGTGAGCACGACCTCCAGCGCGGACTTCCGCAGCGTGGGATGCTCGTCAACAGGGATCCCGCGACCGTCATCGGTCACACGGCAGCCGCCGTCCGCGAGCAAGGTCACGGTGATCTCGCTGCATTCGCCCGCCATCGCCTCGTCGACAGAGTTGTCCACAACCTCGTGCACAAGGTGGTGAAGCCCACGCGGACCGGTCGAGCCGATGTACATCCCTGGCCGCTTCCGCACGGCTTCGAGCCCCTCCAGGACGGTGATGTCCTTCGCGGCATACTGGTCGGGCTCTGGAACGAAACGCTCGTGCATGGTCACGATATTCTGTAGGCCTCCGGGGTGGGCGCGCACACCTGGCATCAAGCCCAGCTTGGTGGGCCCTGCGGGGAAGACAGCGTCACGGGCGCTGGAAGATCCGCGCCCGAATCACCTCCCAGCCTACCATGTAGAGCCTCAACCCCCACATCGGGGAGACAGGGTGTTTCCGCAGGTCAGGACGTATTTTGCAAGGCACCGGTCACGACAGTCACCTGCTTTACGCTGCCTGCTCCCAATACCTCGTTCGCGCGGCCCGCCAGCCCTGCGGAAAGGTAGCGCACCTGCTCGGCCCACGCCGACGATGAGGCTCGCACGACGAGCACTCCCCCGGCCAACCGCACCGGCTCCGCATGTCGCGCCAGCTGGTCGCCGGCGATCTCCCGCCAGTACTCATGGATCCGCGCTCCCTCCAGCCGCGCCGCCCATCCGGGGCGCGCCCGCACCGCATCCAGGGCATCCGCGAGCGGCGAGGGTTCGGGCCGCCTCTCACCACGACCGCTCATTGCACCGTTCCCTCACTGACCCAATGCCTTGGTCCCTGCAATGGAACGTCGCCTTCGACCGCAGCCGTGACGATCACCTGCTCGAACCGCTCACAACGTTGAGCGAGCCGCTCGCGCCGGTGCGCGTCCAACTCGGCGAACACGTCGTCGAGCAGCACGATCGGCTCCTCGCCCACCTCGTAGAGCACCGCGTGGCTCGCCAGCCGCAGGGCAAGGGCAAGCGACCACTGCTCGCCATGGCTGGCATAGCCCTTCGCGGGTAGCGCGCCGATCGCTAGGTGGAGGTCGTCGCGATGGGGCCCGGCGAGCGTGGTCCCGCGGTCGCGCTCAAGCGCCGCCACGTCGGCGAGCCCGGCCCGTAGCTCTTCCGCGAGATCCCCCGGGTCCGGGATCCCACCACCCGGCTCACCGGCTACAGACCGCCCTGTGGAGAGCTCGTAGGCAAGCGTGATCGGTGCCGGATGGATCGGCCGACCGACGAGGTCCGCGTAGGCGGCGGCCGCCGGTCCGGCAAGCGAATGCACAACGGCCACTCGCGCAGCCAACAACACGGCCCCGGCGCGGACGAGCGCGTCCGTCCATGTGCCGAATACCTGATCGTCGCCAAAGGCACCTGCCCGGAGGCGTCGCAGGAGGGCGTTGCGCTGGCGGAGCACCCGCTCGTACTCCTGGCGCGCGGCAAGAAACGCCCGCCTGCGCTGCCCCAGCAGGTCGTCGAGGAAACGCCGCCGGTCCGCAGGTTCTCCTCGAATGAGCTGCAGGTCCTCAGGAGCGAACAGGATGCTCCGGATGGCCCCGATCGCATCCCTTGCGCGGGCCTGCGCCTGCCGGTTTACCTTCGCGCGGTTACGACCTCCTGGCCGGAGCTCCACCTCGACGAGCAGTTCGCGGCCATCTTGCAACCGGGCGTTGGCGCGGATGACACCCGCCTCCGCGCCCGTTCGCACAAGCGCGGCGTCGTGGCTGGCACGATGGCTCGCGCCGATCGAGAGGTAGTGAACGGCCTCAATCAGGTTCGTCTTCCCCTGCGCATTCCCTCCGACCACGATGTTCGGGCCAGAGCCGAGGGCCAAGCACACGCTCTGGTAGCTGCGGATATCGACGAGCTCAAGCCGCTCCAGGAACACCCGTCGCAGTATGAGCTACAGACGGACGGGCATCAGGAGGTAGAGGAACCCGGGATCCTCGACATCCCCTTCCTCACCGTTGTTCACCGTCCTGATCACCGCTGGCTTTATCTCGTCGCGAAACTGCATCGTGATCCGCTCGCTGCCGGCGACGTCCAGCCCATCGGTGAGATAGCGCGGATTGAACGCGATGACGAGGTCCTCGCCCTCCAAGGCGCCGAGCAACGTCTCTTCCCCGTGGCCAATCTCGCCGCTACCGGCTTTGACGAGGACGGTGTCGCTGCTGATCTCAAGCGTCACCGGCGTGACCGCCGTGTTCGAGTCCCCGACGACCGCAACCCGCTTCACGACCTGCATGAATTCTGCGCGGTCAATCGTCAGCCGGCGCTCCCATGAGGGCGGGATCAGCTGCTCGATGTTCGGAAATGTTCCCTCGATGAGACGGGTCGTCAAACGCCGGTCACTGAACGCGAACGTCGCTTGGCTGGGTTCGAGCACGAGCCTGACCTCGCTTCCAATCAGCTCAGCGGCGTGCCGGGCCTGCTCCAATGCCTTACGCGGGACCAGCGCCTCGGCCGCGGCACCGCGGTCCCATCGGATCTCGCACTTGGCCAGGCGATAGGAGTCAGTCGCTGAGGCGGTCAGCTTGTCCTCAGTGGCCTCGAGACGCACCCCACCCAGCACCGGCCGCGCATCGTCTGCACTTGCCGAGCGGGCAACCTGCGCGACCATGCGCGCGAACTCTTCCGCCTTCATTACCGCGGTCACGGCTTCCGCCGCTGGCAGCTTGAGTGCCGGGAAGTCCTCCACTGGCATGAGTCGAAGGTCGAACTGCGCGCGACCGCAGTGCAAGTGAAGGACGTCCTGGTTCACCTCCGCGACGATCGCAGCGTTGGGCAGGCTGCGAACGACGTCCGCGAGCAGCTTGCCCGGGGCGAGCGCCACCCCGTCCCGCTCACCTTGCACCGGGATAGACAGCTCACTGTCGATCTCGAGGTTGGACGACGCGAGCATGAGCCGGTCACCAGAGACCTCGAGGCGGATGCCTGACAGCGCCGGGAGCGTCGCTCGGTCACCGACCGTGCGTTGTGCCCACGTCACCGCATCGGCGAACTCGGTTCGCTCTGCCCTGAGCTTCATTCCTGCCTCCGCTGCTCCGGGGTTATCAACGTCGTCTGCTGTGAAGAGTTATAGAGAGTTAGAGAACCGTACTTGTATTAGAGGGGCGGAAATCTTGGGGATAAGGGGTGTCGCCGCAGGTCTTCAGCGGTGACGGCCTGTGGGTAAGTTGTGGGTAACACTGTGCATCCAAGGTGGAAAAGTCGGACTTTATCCCCAAGAAGGGGCGCGCATCCCGGCGTCCTGGGGACAACCCAGGATCTGTCCACTGGATGTCCACCGTCCGCGCACAGCGTTATCCACATGTTCACCCTGCGTCCCTCGCGGCCACCTTGATACGGCTCGTCAGCTCTTGTACCTGCTGGTAGATGGCCTCGCGCTCGTGCATCAACTTGCGGATCTTGGTGTTCGCGTGGAGCACCGTCGTGTGGTCACGCCCGCCGAATGCCTGACCGATCTTCGGGAGGCTCAGGTTGGTGAGCTCGCGGGTCAGGTACATCGCGATCTGCCGAGCGGTAACGAGCTGGCGCGTCCGGCTGCTGGAACAGAGGTCCTCTAGCGTGAGACCGAAGTAGGCGGCCGTCTCCCCCATGATCCGTGAGACTCCGATCGCGGAGGCGCTCCCACCGGGGAAGACATCCTTCAGGGCGATCTGCGCGAGCGACAGCGTGACCTCTGTCCCGTTCAGGCTCGCGGCCGCGAGCACTCGGATGAGCGCGCCTTCGAGCTCGCGGATGTTCGACGAGATGCGGCTGGCGATGAGTTCGAGGACGTCATCTGGGACAGGAAGGTGCTCCTGGGAGGACTTTTTCCGCAGGATCGCCAGGCGAGTCTCGAGATCGGGCGGCTGGATGTCGGTGATCAACCCCCACTCGAACCGCGTCCGTAGGCGTTCCTCCAGCTGGCCGATCTGCTTGGGAGGCCGATCTGAGGTGATGACGATCTGCTTCTGGGCGTTGTGGAGCGCATTGAAAGTGTGGAAGAACTCTTCTTGGGTTCGCTCCTTACTTTCGAGGAACTGGATGTCGTCGATGAGCAGGACATCGGTATGGCGGTAGCGTCGTTGGAACGGCACCTGCCGATGATTCGAGATCGCGTCGATGAACTCGTTCGTAAACTGCTCGGAAGTTACATAACGGATTCTTAGCTGGGGATAGAGATTCGACGCGTAGTGACCGACCGCCTGCAGAAGATGCGTCTTGCCGAGGCCGGCCCCGCCATAGATGAAGAGAGGATTGTACGCCTGGGCGGGGGCCTCGCCGACCGCGAAGGCAGCAGCGTGAGCGAAGCGATTGCTCGCTCCAATCACAAAGCGGTCGAACGTGTATTTCTCGTTCAGCTCGGTAACCCCATCGCTCGATGCCCGAGCGAGAGGCTCTGGCGCCCACGCCTGCCGGGGTGCGTGGAAAGCAGGTGACGGCGGGGTCTCCGTCCCGGCGCTCGTCTCGAGGGTCACCGGTTCAGGATCGGGATCCGGTCGGACGGTGACGACCACGTTGAGCGTGCGCCCCGCGGCTTTGGTGATCGCGTTTCGCAGTGTCTCGCCCCAACGACTGTCGAGTTGCTCCCTGGCGAAACCATGCGGCGCGGCGAGTACGACGGTGTCCTCGGTATAGCCAACGGGTCTCGTCTCGGCGAGCCATGCTCGCAGCGCGGCGCTGCTTACACTCGCAGCAAGCTCTTCGAGAGAACGACTCCAGAGACCTTCCAGGTCTATCGCGAGTGAATCGGACACTTCCTCCCCCCTCCTTTTCGGCGCCGTTGAGCGCAGCTCGGTGGCGGCCTGCCACGATGCCCCCTCAGTCGCACGTGCAGTGCAACCCCGCCAGGGTTATCCACAGCCCCTCCACATCTGTGGATGACCGGCGACGGGCCGCAACGGGCGAATTGCCCTTCCAGCCAGGCTGCTCCTTATGACGATATGACGATGCAGCGCGGGACTGACGGGGAAGAACGACCCAGAAGGGGACGTGGCGGAGTATAGGAGGCGGAGTTCGCGCATAGCAATTCGTTATCCACAGTGCTGGGGACGAGGCTCGGCTGCTGCGCGAAAGGCCTTCATGTCGCGCTGACCTGCGAGAACGCTTGGTTGTTCGCAAAGCTCCCATCTGAGGTACACTATTCGACGAGCGTCCGCGTTCGGCGGAGCGAGTTGTGCCGTCGCCCCTCGTGTTCCGGTCGCGGGCTTCCCCGCAGGTGGCTTCGGCGGTGCTCTCCCCTTCGGTCGCTGCGCTCGGGGTCGCAAGGAATCCGGAGGCTTTGCCAGCGCCCGCTGGGTCAGGGTCCCCGCGAGTCAGGTTGCCCCCGGGTGGCTGGATGCGGTCCCTGAGGTAGCCGGTACCATTCGCTGGCTACCTGCAGCAACGTCGAGCGAAGATGGCTCGCTCGAAAGGTCCGAGATGAAGCGTACGTTTCAACCAAACAACCGCAGACGTCACCGCAAGCACGGCTTTCGCGCCCGCATGCGAACGCGCGCCGGGCGAGCGATCATCAAGCGACGTCGCGCGAAAGGTCGGCAGCGTCTGACCGCCTGAGCCAGGCTCTCGTGGCCCTCGGTGGACGCCCCCCGGATGCGCAGTCGCTGCCCGCGCCGTATGGTGGCCGCACGAGCCACACGACCTAAGTTTCTCTTACCACGATGGCCGTCAAGCGCCTCCACCGTTCCAACGACATCCGTGCCGTCTTCGCGGCTCGGAACGTCGCTCATGGGCGGTTGCTCAGTGTGTACGGTCGAGGAGCCAACGACCGTGAGCAGTGTCGGATTGCGGTGGTGGGAGGTCGCGACGTCGGAAACGCCGTGCGCCGCAATCGCGCCAAGCGGCGGTTGCGAGCGGCGATCCAGATCGGTGACCTTCCTGGCGGATTGGACCTTGTGGTCCGCGCGAAGCCACCTGCTGTCGACGCGAGCTTCGCGGCACTGCGAAGTGAGTTGGCGCAACTTCTTGATCGCGTGGGTCGGCGAGCCGAAGGGGCCCTGTCCACGCGTTCGCGGCCTGCGGATACGCGATGACCTCAATCCGGGATGCCATAGCCCGTCAGCTCCGCGCGGTGCTCGTGGGGATTGCGGTCGGAATGCTACGGATCTACCAGTTGGGCGGTCGCGTGCTCTATACCCGCGAGCACTGCCGCTTCTACCCCAGTTGTTCGGCTTACGCCCTCCAAGCGTTTCGCATCCACGGACCATGGCGGGGCTTGTGGTTGGCACTACGGCGGCTCGGCAGATGCCACCCGTTCAATCCAGGAGGGGTCGACCATGTACCACAGCCCGTTGAGTAGGCCCCGCGGGTTCGGGTCAAGTAAGTAGGAGGGGAACGCCGTATGGGTGCTCTTTGGAACGGATTGGTCGACGGGCTGGCGGACTTCCTCCGGCTCCTGCATACCGCGACGCAAGGCGTCTTCGGAGATTTCGCGTGGGGATGGGCCATCATCCTGCTCACCTTCTCCGTTCGTCTCGTCCTGCTGCCACTCGCTATCAAGCAGACCAACTCGATGCGAGCGATGATGAGGGTGCAGCCGGAGCTGAAGAAGATCCAGGCGAGGTACAAGGTTGACCGGTCGATGTCGAAGACCAACCCGGACAAGTACCGAGAGCGGAAACAGAAGCAGCAAGAGGCGATGATGGCGCTCTATAAAGAGCACAAGGTCAACCCGTTGGGGAGCTGCTTGCCGCTGATCCTGCAGGCGCCGATTCTTTTCGCGCTGTATCGTGTGCTGTTGTCTGAGGTCCCTGAGGTGAGGGAGGCGCCGTTCTACCTGATCGGTAGTCTGGGAGCGACCGTGAGGGAGGGGCTCGCGGTCGCGGGGATCGGCGTGTTCTTGCTGCTCATCGTGATGGCAGTCACGCAGTTCGTCACCCAGAAGCAGATGATGTCACGGCAGCCGTCGTCATCACCAGAGCAGGCTCAGCAGCAAAAGATCATGCTGTATGCAATGCCCGCGATGATCACGATCTTTGGCTTCAACCTTCCCGCGGGAGTGCTGCTCTACTGGGTGGCGCAGAACGTATGGATGATGGTCCAGCAGTATGTCATGTTCCGCAGCATCGAACCCTTGGCTGCGGGCTCGGGGAAAAGCTAGGAGGACTGCTGTTGGACAGGCCGATGGGTGGTGAAAGGTTTCAGGCGAGTGGCACTACGGTGCCCGATTCGAGGATGAGGCGATGACGGAAACGAGGACGAAGCTCGCAGGCGATGGGGTTGGCCAGCGTGCGGATCAGCACGAGGACGAGGTGTCGCCCGAAGAGCGCTTGGAGCAGCTCGACCGCGAGGCTGACCTCGCGGCCGACTTCGTAGAGGAGCTTCTGGATCTCTTGGACCTTCCGGGGGACATCGAGATCGAGGTTCGCGAGGATCAAGCGCTCGTGAATATCTACGAGGTTGGCAGCGGTCTGCTGATCGGGCGGCGAGGGGCAACCTTGGACGCTCTTCAGGAGCTCGTGCGCTGTGCGGTACAACGGTCGACGGAACGCCGCACGCACGTGCGGGTCGATGTCGAGGGCTACCGCGCACGCCAGCTCGACAAGCTGCGCGACAAATGTCGAGACGCGATTGCCGAGGTGCGTGAGACCGGTCAGCCATTCCGGCTCGAAGCCATGGACGCGTTCGAGCGGAAGATGATGCACGACTTGGTGGCGAAGAGCGTTGGCGTGGCTTCCCAGAGCGAGGGCAACGAGCCGAAGCGCCGAGTGGTCATCTACCCCGCCGGATAGCCAACCGCTGTTGCCGGACATCGGTGACGTTTCACGTGAAACGGGAGCTGTCCGACTGTCTGGCACGGCAGCTTGAGCTTCTTGCTGAGCTTATCGCTGCCTCGCCGCACAACCTCGTGAGTCGCCGGGACCGCGAGGACGTTCTTGGCCGGCATCTTCTGGAGTGCGCGGGCCTTGCGGACGCCCTCCCTATCTGCGCAGCCCAGCGGTGGATCGACGTCGGCACCGGCGGGGGGCTACCGGGCTTGGTGTTGGCGCTATGCCGACCGGACACCCGGTGGACCTTGATTGACGCCACTTCGAAGAAGGTGGAAGCGGTACGCTCCTTCACCTCGGCGCTCGACGTCGACAATGTGGAGGTGTTGCATGGGCGGGCCGAGGATCTGGCCCACCAGGATCGGATGCGGGGGCGGTTCGACGGCGCCGTCACTCGAGCAGTAGGGCCCCTCGCGCTGGTGATGGAGCTGAGCAGGGGCTTCGTTGCTCCGGGTGGCACGATCGCAGCGGTGCGGGGGCGCCAATGCCTGAATGAGGTCGAACGGGCCATGCCGGCCGCCTCGCTCCTCCGTATCCGAGATATCCACAGCACGGCGGTCCCCGGGGTTGCCCGAGAGACCTGGGTTGTTACCATGCGCGCCGATGGTCCCACTCCCAAGGAGTTTCCGAGAAGGGACGGGATCCCACAAAGCCGGCCTCTCGGAGAGGTTACGCCCGGTTTATAGCTGATGAGCAATATATGCGGAGGAGCCCGTTTCACGTGAAACCAAAGCGCGAACAGGAGCGCCGCCGGCCAACCGCCCACACGCGCCGCTCGGTGAGGCCGCCACGCTTCCAGCGTGGATATGTGCTGGCAGTGGCGAATCAGAAGGGCGGCGTGGGAAAGACGACAACGGCGGTAAGCCTCGCCGCCTCGCTTTCCGAGATGGATTGCCGCGTCCTTCTTGTGGACTTCGACCCGCAGGGCAACGCCACCTCAGGACTCGGTGTTCGTCCGGACCCTGCGTCACCGACCATCTATGAAGCGCTGTCCGAGATGGTTGCCCTCCATACGGTGCTCCTCCCAACCGCGCAGCCCAACCTCCTTGTCGCCCCCGCGGACATCAACCTCGCGGGAGCGGAGATCGAGCTTGTAAGCACGTTTAGCAGGGAAACCAAGCTGCGTCGTGTCATCGAGCCTGTGCGGGCGGACTTCGACATCATCATCATCGACTGCCCGCCCAGCCTCGGCTTGTTGACGGTGAATGCGCTGTGTGCCGCCGACGGGGTGATCGTCCCAATCCAATGTGAGTACTTCGCGCTTGAAGGGCTCGGAGCCTTTCGCCGGAACGCCGAGCTGATCCGGTCGCAGCTCAACCCGAGGCTTGAGGTCACCGGCTTTGTATTGACGATGCTCGACTCCCGGACGCGCTTGAGTCAGCAAGTGGTGCAGGAAGTGCGCAACCACTTCGGCGACCGGGTCTTCCAGACACGGATCCCTCGAACGATCCGCTTGGCCGAGGCTCCCGGCTTCGGCCAACCGATCACCGAATTCGATCCTTCATCCCGCGCGGCCATGGCGTACCGCCGGCTTGCGGGCGAGGTGCTGGATCGTCTCCTTCAAGGCCACGCCTTGACCCTGACGGACGGCTCCCGGCAGGAGGTCGCGAGATGAGCCGCCAGAGTGGGCTGGGTAGGGGCCTTTCGGCGCTCATCCCGGCCGCGGCGCCGGGACAGAGTGGCCTCGTCACCGTCAACCTCAGCCAATTGGTACCGAATCCTCGGCAACCCCGTAGGGAGTTTGACGAAACTGGGCTCGAAGAGCTCGCCGCCTCGATCCGGCTGATGGGATTGCTGCAGCCGATCGTCGTGCGCCCCGCTTCCACGGATACGCAGCTCGTGCCGCTGGGCTCGGAGCGATACGAGATCATCGCGGGTGAACGGCGGTTCCGGGCGGCGCGCATGGCGGGCCTCGAGGAGATCCCGGCGGTCGTTCGCCAGACGGGAGACGAAGATCTGCTTGCCGAGGCGCTCGTCGAGAACGTGCATCGGTCGGACCTGAACCCGTTGGAGGAGGCGCTGGCCTATCGCCAGCTTCTTGACGACTTTGGCATCACCCACGACGCGCTGGCATCCCGGCTCGGCAAGTCGCGATCAGCGATCTCGAACGCGCTGCGCCTGCTCAACCTGCCAGCGCCTGTCCACGAGCGCGTCGCGAAGGGAGCATTGAGTGCCGGCCATGCGCGAACACTGCTCTCCCTGCAGAGCCCCGAGCAGCAGGAGCGCGCCGCACAACGGGTGATCGCCGACGGATTGTCGGTCCGAGCGACCGAAGACCTCGTGAAGAGATTCCTGCAGACGGCAGCCAACGAGAATGCCCTCGCCGCTCTGGCGCTCGCGGCCAAGAAGCGCAAGAGTTCGCCATACGCCCACGCCCAGCGCCGCCTCAGCGACGTCCTGGGGACAAAGGTGGAGATCAAGGGCACGACCCGCCGCGGGCGCGTGATCATCGACTACGCGGGAAGCGATGACCTAGAGCGCCTCCTCGACATCGTAGGCCAAGGCACCGGCGAAAACCTCCTACAAGAGTGACCAGAGCACAAGAGCGACCAAAGTGACGCCGAACTCGACCGGCGGGCGAAGCGAAGCGCGGTTGGGCCGACGTCGCCGGCAGCGAGCGAGCACCCACCTGGAAGAGTCACGCAAACCCAGACCCACGGGGCGAAGCGAAGCGGAGCGCGGGTTGGACGGCTCGATGCCGGGCCAACCGCCTAAGCTCTTTAAAGTAACAAGATGGGGCCGAAACGGAGGGGTCACTTTCGCGTCGGGTGGAGCGACCTAAAAGTGGTCTTCGAAGCGGAAGCCGACGCGAAAGTGACCCTACCCGAACACCGCACGGCGCAACTCGATCTCGTCGTGGAGCAGCTCGCCTAACCGACGGATACCCTCACGGATCCGCTCGGAGCTGGAGAAGCTGAAGTTGAGGCGCATCTCGTTGCGTCCACCTCCGTCCGCATAGAACCCCCGACCAGGGACGTAGGCGACGCGCTGCTGATTGATCGCGCGGGCGAGCAACTCGCCCGTGTCGACGCTCTCGGGCACCCGCACCCAGGTGAACAGCCCGCCCGTGGGAGCACGCCAGACGCAACTGGAGGGGAAGGACGCCTCGAGCTCCGAGAGCATCGTCTCGCAACGCTCCCGGTACAGCTCCCGGAAGTCCTCGATCTGCTCCAGCCAAGGCTGGGTCGCGAACCAACGCTCGGCGATAGCCTGAGTGAGATTCGATTGGCAGAGGTCGGCGGCCTCCTTGAGGAGGGTGATCTTATCGCGGATCGGCTCTTGGGCGGCGACCCAGCCGACCCGGATGCCGGGCGAGAAGATCTTCGATAGGGTGCCAACGTAGACGACCCGCTCGGGCGCCATCGACATCAGGGGAGGGCGCATCTCCGCCTTGAAGTCGATGAGCCCGTAGGGGTTGTCTTCGATGACAAGCACGTCATGCTCGGCGGCGATCTCAAGGATGCGCGCTCGGCGTGGAGTCGAGAGCGAGACACCGGCGGGATTCTGATGGTTCGGGATCACGTAGAGAAATTTCGCTGTCCGCCCCATGGCCGCCAGAGCCCGCAGCGTGTCGCTCAACGCCTCGGGGATCAACCCGTCCTCGTCCATCGGGACGTGGACGACCTGGGCTTCGTACGCCGCGAACGCGCCAAGCGCTCCGACATATGAGGGTCCCTCGGCGACGATCACGTCTCCGGGATCGCAAAACAGCTTCGCGAGGAGGTCGAGTCCCTGCTGACCGCCCGCCGTCACGACAAGATCGTCAGGATGAGCGGTGATGCCCTCGAGCGACATGATCTCGCACAGGCGCTCGCGTAGCGCGGGCATCCCTTGGCCCCCGCCGTACTGCAGCGCCATGGGGCCGCTCGTGCGCAAGACCTCGGTCGTCACTCGAGTGACCGCGTCGAAGTCGAGCGCGGACGTATCCGGTGCACCGCCCGCCAGAGAGATCATCTCCGGTCGGTTGACTACCGAGAACAGTGCCCGGATCTCGGAGGCGGTCATCCCGCGTGTTCGGTTGGCGTAGCGATGTAGGTTTGGATCCAGAGGCCGCACGTGACCCTCCTCTGCTGCGCGGGACCCCGCGTCGAGGGTATCAGGGGGTCGGCGCTTGCCGGGAACTGAAGTGACCGGCAGTGCGGCCAGTTCGCCGACGGCCAACCCTCGCACCCGCATGCTCGATACACTTAAAGACCCCGGGTGGCATTAAGGAGGCTCATCGTGTGGCGGCGCAACGTCTCCGTTAACCGTGACAGCGTCGAAGGATCAGGGCTTCGGGTGCCCGGCCTCGGTGAGGAGACAGGGCCCCGCCCGGCGGTACGCGTGGCGACCGGGCTGTTGCTCGGCCTCGGTGTTGGCCTGCTCTCCGCCCGCCTCCTTCCTCGTAACGAGGAGCCCCTGACCTCCTCGGTGCCAATGACCGAGCCTCGATCGACCGCACCGACCACGTGAGCCGCAGGGTACGGGAGCTGGACGTCTCGGTACTCGACGACGTGCCTGAGATGTGTAGAGCGTGCGTGTTCTGGGAGGTCAGCCGGGCGCCTCGCGGTCCTCGTCGCGACGGGCGCCTCGGTCGGGAGGCGAAAGAGGCCTGGTGGCAGGCCACGCAACTGGAGTGGGGCATTCCTGGCAGAGTGGTGTACGTTGACGATGTTCCAGTCGGTTACGCAACGTTCGCACCCAGTGCGCACTTTCCACGGGTCCGCCAGTACGGGAGGCCTTCAGAGGATGCGCTGTTGCTCGCGACGCTCTGGATTGACCCCGGCCATCGCGGTCAAGGCTTGGCGACCATGTTGTTGCAAAGTGTGCTCCGGGAGGTCCACAAGCGCGGCGGGCGTGCGCTTGAAGCGTATGGAGCCAGGAGCGCGAGCGATCTCGCTGCGGGGTGCATGATCCCCGAGACGTTCCTCTTAGCTCGCGGGTTCCAGGTCCTGTGGGAGCATCAGGACTCGCCGTTGCTGCGGCTCGACCTGCGGCAGACCGCCCGTTGGCAAGAGGTCGGGCACGCGTTGGGTGAGGTGATCGCGACCCTTGCACGCCGCGAGCGCCAGCCTGCGAGGACTCCCGGCAGACCGGCGCTCGAGACGAGGCGCGATGCGGTTGGGCGAATCTGACGAGGTGCCTAGACGAAGTCCTTGAAGTCGCTGAGGAGTTGGGCCTTGCTGCGGGATCCCACAACGCGGCGCTTCTCGACGCCGTCGGCGAAGAGCAGCAGCGTGGGAATCGACATCACGCCGTACTGATGCGTGACCTGGGGGTTCTCGTCGACGTTGAGCTTCACGACTTTGAGGGCTCCGGCCTGCTCTCCTGCGATCTCGTCCACGATGGGAGAGACCTGGCGGCAAGGTCCGCACCATTCCGCCCAGAAGTCGACAAGTACGGGTGTGTCGCTCTGGAGTACCTCAGCCTCCCACTTGGCGTCGGTCACCTCTTGGGCGTTGCTCATCTGTTCCTCCGCGGTTGTCTCGTAACGTCTCTTGATGGAACGGGGATGTCATCGACGATATTCCCGAGCACAAATGAGGCGAGGGGCGCAGAAAGCGCCCCTCGCGTGCAGTTCGGATGACGGGGGGACAGCCGAACCGCGATCTGAGGACCTGAGCGCCGCGGGCGGCGCCTGATCGTTGGCGGAAGCCTACACCCAACGAGCCGGAACACCTAATAGGACGGATGGCCGACACACCTCATTCGCCGTGCGCCTCGAGCCAGCGCTCGGCGTCGATGGCTGCCTTGCATCCCATGCCCGCGGCGGTCACGGCCTGGCGGTAGACACGGTCGACGACATCACCGGCGGCGAAGACACCGTCGATGCTCGTCGCCGTTGTCGGTTCCGTGACCAGGATGTATCCGTCGGAGTCGAGGTCGAGAAGCCCACGGAACAGGCTGGTCGTCGGGTCGTGACCGATCGCCAGGAAGATGCCGTCGGCCCGGAACTCCCGCTCGTCGCCAGTCTCGACGTCATGCAGGATGACGCCCTCCACCTGCTGGTCCCCGAGCACATCGACGACCTGCGCGTTCCACTCCCAGGCGATCTTCGGGTTCGCGAAGGCCCGATCCTGCATGATCTTCGAGGCGCGGAGCTCCTTGCGGCGATGGACGACAGTGACCCTGGATGCGAACTTTGTGAGGAACAGCGCCTCTTCCATGGCCGAGTCGCCGCCACCCACGATGACGAGCTCCTGATCCCGGAAGAAGAAGCCGTCACACGTCGCGCAACTGGACACGCCACGGCCGATCAGGCGCTGCTCGTTGGGTAAGCCAAGCCATCTCGCGGTCGCCCCGGTCGCGATGATGACCGTCTTCGCGTTGTAGACGTCCTCGCCGGCGCGGATCTCGAACGGCGAACCGTTGCCGAAGTCCGCCGAGTCGACGTCTTGCGTGAGAAAGCGGGTACCGAAGCGCTCCGCTTGCTTTCGGAAGTCCGCCATCAGCTCGGGGCCGAGCCGGCCTTCGGGGAAGCCCGGGTAGTTCTCGACCTCGGTGGTGAGCATCAGCTGCCCTCCCGCCGCGCGCCCTTCGATCACGAGGGGCTCCAAGGTCGCGCGCGATGCGTACAGCGCCGCGGTGAGCCCCGCCGGGCCCGAGCCGATGATGACGACCTCGTGGTCCGAGCTTGCCATAGTTCCTCCCTAGGCTGATTCGTCCTGCCCTGAAACGGGCTGGTCCGCAGCGCTATTCCATGGAGGACCTTACAGGTCGATGACCGCGCGAACGCGGCAGGTCTGGGGATCCGTGACCAAGGCCTCGACCTCGCCCGAATCGCCACGTAGGACGAGGTAGGCGATCGCGGGGTGTCCGCCGTAGACAACCGACTCGACGTGGGTGACGGTCGAGTCAACTTCGCCCGGGGCGACCGCGTCAAGGCAGGCGCCCGGCGACGCGCCCATACGGAACAGCGCGGCTGCCATGATCGCCTCGCGGCGGGTCGCCTCCGATCCGGTGGCGCTGCCGTCCAGGTCATGTTGCAGCCGTTCGAGTCGGCTGGTGAAGTAGGCCCGGGCGGCGGCTTCGTCAGGCAGGGGTGCTTCGGTATCCGCGACGAGCGACTCTCCTGACTCGACCAGCGTGCGCAATCCCTGGGCGGTCGCCGCCTGCTCGGCCACCGAGCGCTCACCGAGTCGCTGGCTCTGCGGGAGCAGCACGGCGGCGCCAACGCCCGCGACGAGGACGACTGCCGCGGCAGCTGAAGAGATCGCCAGCCACGACCGCCGCCGGCGCAGGGGGACAACCGGCGTATGGGGGCGCTGTGCCGCCACCCGCTCGAACAACCGGCTGGTGAATCCCTCAGGCGGAGCGACCTGATCAAGTCCGCGCAACCCCACGACCACGTCGAGGACGGCGTCCAGCCGAGCGGCGAGGGCAGAGTCCCGCACAAGCCGTTCCTCCAGCTCTGCGGCTGCGTCGTCGTCGAGCCCACTGTCCAGGTAGGCGGACAGCCACTCGTCGTCGCGTGGAGCACTCATCGGGAAAGACATGACCTCCGTGATTCCTTCAGGAGTCCGTCGGCGCATCCACCGCACGGGCATCCCCGCAGGCGCGCACAGGCGATGCGCGCTGCTTGTGGGTCGAGGCAAGATCCGTGCGTCAAGGGATTTCGATCAGGGATCACTTACGTTTGAGGGCTGACGGGGTCGGATGGTTGCGTTTTCAGGTGGGCGAGGGTGGCGGCGAGCTTGGCGTGGCCTCGGTGGATCCGCGACTTCACGGTGCCGACGGGCAAGCCGAGGTGGTCGGCGACGTCCGCGTACCGTAGGCCGACGACGTCGTGCATGATGATCGGCTCGCGGTACTCGGCTTCTAGGGCGTCCAGCGCGGCCGCGAGTTCCATGCCCAGCTCACGGCGCGCGAGCAGATCCTCGGCCGCGACCTGGACCATCTCGTCATGCAAGGCCCGGCCGCTGGCCTGTGGGCGCCGGGATCGCTTGCGGCCGATGTCGTTGCAGGCGTTGGTTGCCACGCGGTAGATCCAGGTCGCGAACCGAGCGGTCCCACTGAACGTGCTCGCGCGCCGGTACACGGCGAGGAAGGTCTCTTGGGCCGCGTCCTCGGCGTCGGCCGCGTTGCCGAAATAGCGCAAGCAAATGGCGTAAACCCGGCGGGCGTGCCGTTCGACGATCTGGTTGAACGCGGACTCGTCACCCGCGACGAAGGCCGCAACGAGCGCCTCGTCGCTCGAATCGGTGCGCGTGTTCACCGCACAGGCGCCTCTTCCACGATGACCTCGGAGAACCCCGCGTAGAACCGATCACCATCCCGCTGGAGGTCATCGCGTACCCAGACGAGTATGTAGCGGGCCCGTTGACCTTCGAACGGCACGACATTGGTTCCCTCGGGTGCCCCGGTCACTGTCGAGACCGTCTGCCACTCCCCGATCGTGGCGGCCGGGCGGTCTGCCACTCGCAGCTCATACGTGACGCCCGGAGTGGTGGTGAGCAGCTGCACTGACGCAATCGGGTGGACCTCCCCAAGATCGAGGAAGAAGCCGACCCCTTCCTTGAGGCCCCCGAGGTCGGGAGTGTCATACCCTTCGGTCCGCCAAGCGGTGCGACGATCGCCATCAGTGAGGCGGCGCAGCTCCCCGCCGTTCTCCCCTTGATCGCCGAGGGGATCGTAATCCGAGATATCGCGAATCAATACGGGCGTCCCGGCACCGGCCTCCAATCCGGTCACATCTCGCGCAAACCGGGGGATAAGCCCACTGCCTGTTTCCAGTACCCCCGTCGCCAATCCGACCCCCACAAGGGTTCCGGCCAACACCAGGAGCGCGAGGACCGGCACCAGCCAGCGTCCCTCGCTGGCGAAAAACGATTCTTCCCGGTGCTCGGGTACCCGTGGCGGCGGGGTCCCCCTGCGGGAGCTGGGGATGCGGGGCTCGACGCTGTCGACGCTTCGGGGCTGCGGCAACGAGCGCGGCGGCGGCGCGCCTGGATGCTTGGAAGGCGCGGGCGGCGCGGGCGGCGCGGGCGGCGCGGCGAGCAGCCCGACGGTCTCTTGGTCTTCCGCCTGGGCAAAGGCGGACAGCGCGTCGGCCAATTGGCCGCATGACGGAAAACGTCCCGATTTTTCACGGGTGAGGCACCGGCCAACAATCTGCTCCAGACCCCGGGGAATATCGGCGCGTATGGACCGAGGCGGTAACGGGTCCCGCTCCAAGCGTTGAGCGGCCGTCGCGACGGGAGAGTGGCCCTTGAACGGCCGTCGCCCGGTCACTGCCTCATAGAGCACACAGCCGAGGGAGTATTGGTCGGCCTTCCCGTCGAGCGGGTTGGCCAGCACCTGCTCGGGAGCGACATAGGCCGCGGTGCCAAGCACCATGCCCGTGCGAGTCAGGTCGCTGTCCTGATCGGCCTTCGCGATGCCGAAGTCGGCGACCTTCACCGTGCCGTCTTGGCCGATCAGGATGTTCGCCGGCTTTACGTCGCGGTGGACGAGCCCGCGCGAGTGCGCATAGTCGAGCGCCCGCGCCACGCGCTCACCTATCGCCGCTACCTGCCCGATCTCCAGCGCCCCGACCTCGGTGATCACGTCCCGCAGCGTCGGCCCGTCCACGAACTCCATGACGAGGTAGACCTGGTCACCGTCGGTCCCGGTGTCGTACAAGCTGACGATATTCGGGTGCGCGAGCCGGGCAGCGGTCACCGCCTCGCGCCGGAAGCGCTCGCGGAAGGCGGCATCTGAGGACAGGTGGTCATGAAGGACCTTCACGGCGACGGTCCGCGCGAGCACCTCGTCGTGCGCCCGCCACACTGAGGCCATGCCCCCGCTGGCGATCCGCTCCTCGAGGAGATAGCGGCGTCCCAGTATCCGTGGCTGAGCGCTGACCGCGAGCGCGTCACGGTTGTCCACGTGCCGTACTCCAGGATTAGTGCCCGTCAAGGTGTCGGTCTGGTCGCTGTGGTCGCTCGTCGCGTCAGTGGCGCGGTCCGGATTCCGCATCGTCTGTGGAGTGTATGCGCTGTTGGTGAACCGTTCCGCCTAGGCGGAGGTCGTCTGGCTTTGGGGCTGGGATTGGCCTCGGCGTCGAAACACCTCGTATAGCCACCAAACCAGCAAGAACAACCCGGCACCCGCGGTGAGGAGGAGCGCGACGATCGAGTAGGCGGCAGATCGCACTTGAATGGCTCCCTGGGCCAACAGCCGTGCGCCGAGAGGATCCTCGACGAACACCCGAGTCGCGAATGTTCCACCAGGAGTGATCACGCGCACCGGGAATGTGAGCGTCGTCGTTGTCTCGGGCCGGAGCACTACGACCTGGGTGTTTCCCTCCTCGAACACGATTGGGGATGCCTCCATGCGCACCTGGACGCGCAGCGGCATCGCGGCTTGGCTGGTGATCGTGACCGGCATCTGCTGATCATCGATGCTGGTCAGCGTTACGGGCTGGTCCTCGACCACTCGGATGCCGCCATACAGCCCGTCGACCGCTTGTCGCACCTCAGCGATGCGGGCGGCGCCGTCGAAGGGCAGACCGCCCTCCCGGTACCACATGGCCGCCGCCGCCAGGAGCATGTGATCGAAGCGTCCCGCCAGCGGATCGTCGGCGGGCAGCGCCGCGGCGAGCGACGCAAAAGCGGATCGCGCATCGGCGAGGTCCGCAAGGTAGGTGGCATCCAGCTCACGCCTGCGAGAATCCGGCGAGTACGCGAGCGTCACGCCGCCGCCTGCCTCCACCTCGCGTTGCAGATCGCTGAGGGCGACCGGACGGAGCCACGGCGCCGAACCCGCCCGCGGGAGAAGCTGCGCGAGGAGGCCCTCGGCTGGCTGCGTTCGGAGCGGGGTGGTCACCAGGAGGCCGCGCGGCGTGCTCGCGAACGGGCGCTCGAAGTAGACCGCGGCGGTCTCGGCGATCACCCGATGCGCCATCAGGACGCTGTCCTGCGCGGGCGTGGGACGCCGCAGTACCTCGTCGAGGGCCAGGTCGGGGACGAGCGCGGTCCCTCCCGACGCCAATGGCCTGACCGGCGACGGTGTCGTGGGGATCACGCGGCCCGTGGCTCGCAGCGATCCCTCGCCCAGGATCACGGTACGTACCGTGTGATCCTGGGCAAGCTCGAGCGTCTCTTCGTCCAGCCCGTCTGGCGGCAGGAGCACGTCGCGGAGTACCTGCTGGCCTGTCGTACGCTCGACCGCGCCGATACCCTCGGTCAGCTCACGCCCGGCCTCGGTATCCAGATCGGCCCGGACCAGCGCGACCAGGTCCGCGGGCCCGTAGGTCAGCGCGACCTCTTCCATATCCGGCCGGCTCGCCACCTCGCGCACGCGACCGAGGAAGGTCACGGCGTCGCGCGAGGACGGATCGTCGGGCCCAACCTGCCTCACGTCCTGACCCGTTCCGCTCGACGCCTGGTATCCGTCGGTTAAGTCCAGTGCCTGTTCGAGCAGGTACCCGCTTGGCGCGAGGGTGAGCGGGATGTTGGCGTGGTCCTGTAGCTCGCGTGAGATCACCTCCAAGGACCCGCCGGGCGCCAGCGCCTGGCCGAGCCTTGGATGGTACGACCCGTCCGAGAGAAGCCCGGGCATATGGTCGATCGGGACGAGAAGGGCTAACCGGACGGGCTGACCGACGCCGGGCGGTACGACGACCGTACTGGTCGTGATCCGGGCCACTTGCTGGCCCCGCCACCTCAGCCTGAGCTGCAACGGGTAGACGCCTTGTTGCCGTTCGGGAACGTCAATCCCCAGCTCGCGTGCCGTGGCCCGCATCTCGACGGTGCGGCTGTCGCCCGGCGCGAGCGATGGCACGGTCACCGGGGTGAGCTGCCGGACGGTTGGACCGACGTCGTGCGAATCCATCGCGTGCTGGAAGGCCGAACGGCTCGCCACCGGATCGTGGACCGTGCCAGTGACCTGTACGTTGTCGATCGCGCTGGGGCCGGGATTGCGCACGGAGAGCTGCACGCTCAGCACGCTGTCCGGCTCAGTGAGGACTCCGTCGAGCGCCACCACCTGGAGCTCAGGGGTTCCTTGCTGCGCTCGGGCCGCATCTCCAGGCGGGGCCGCGGACACGACGAGAAACACCATGAGCATGACGGCGACGAGTCGCCTCATCGCGTGAAACGCTCCTGACCCTGCTCTTGGGCCTGCCCATTGGCGTCCTCGGCAAGATCCGGGCACGTGTCTTCCGGATGCAGGCCTGGGCAAAGGTCCGGATGCGCGTCGAGGATGAGCCGGCGCTCGTTCGCATGGGACAGGCGTGTGACGGCCTGCTCGATCGGCAACCAGGTGACCTCCTCGGCCTCGTCATCGCGATATCGCAGATCGCCCCCACGATGCACCATCAGGAAGTAGTGCACGAACTTGTGGTATCGCACCTGGTCAGGCTTCCACACGAACCAGTAGTCGACGACCCCGAGCTTGCCGGTGATCTCCGCCTCCAGCCCAGTCTCCTCCGCCACCTCACGGACCGCGGCTCTTTCAAAGTCCTCCCCGTCCTCCAACCCTCCTTTGGGCAGCGTCCATTGCAGCCTCCCCGCGGTATCTCGGTGAGCGATAAGGACGACCCAGCGGCCGTCAGGGCGATCGGCGTAGACGAGGCCGCCGGCCGAAGTGGCTCGTTTGGTCGGGTAGCGGGCGGTCACCGCAGGGCCTGTCCGCCACGCTGGGGTGTGGCCATCCTTGGAGGATAGACGCCTAGACCTGGATGCACGGATCACACGGAGACATCTGCGCAGGCCGCCGACGGATGCGCGCTCGACGCCTCACCGCGGGAAAACCAAAGGACTGGCGTCGGTCCGCACCGGCCGGATCGGTTCGTCCCGTAGCATAGACGTGTGATCGTTGATACGACCTCAGGGCCCCCAGCAGGAGCTGGGGAGGAGGGCCTCGATGCTGTCGACGCATCGGGGCGCGGCCCGTCGTCCACGGACCCAGAGCGCATCCTCGCCGGCTTGGTGGCGGTGTACCCGGTCGCGGACCATCTCGGCCAGAGATTCGCCGCTGCGGGTCACGACCTCTACCTGGTCGGGGGGACCGTCCGCGACACGCTGCTGGGTCGAGCGGTCGACGATCTTGACTTTGCGACCTCCGCCCGACCCGAACAGACGCAGCGACTGCTGTCTGGCTGGGCCGACAACGTCTGGCTGACCGGCGCGCGGTTCGGGACGGTGAGCGCTCGTAAAGGTGACCGGAAGCTCGAGATCACGACATTCCGCTCGGACGTGTACCGCGAGGGGTCGCGTCACCCTAAGGTCACGTACGCCACCGACATCGGTGAGGACCTCTCCCGGCGCGACTTCACGGTGAACGCGATGGCGGTCCGGGTGCCAGAGCACCGCTTCTTGGATCCCTTCGGAGGATTGGGCGACCTGCGCGACGGCGTGCTCCGCACCCCTGTCGAGCCTGAGATCAGCTTCGGTGACGATCCCCTGCGCATGGTCCGTCTCGCGCGCTTCGCCGCGGTGCTCGAAGCTGAGGCCGACGAGGTAACCGAGGCGGCCGCGGCGTCGATGGCCTCCCGGCTCGACTCGATCAGCCGCGAACGCATCCGAGACGAGCTCAGCCGTCTCATCCAGGCCCCTGGTCACACCCGCGGCATGGACCTGCTCGTCCGGACCGGCCTCGCCGAGCGCTTCCTTCCCGAGATTCCCGCATTGCGGATGCAGCGCGATCCGATCCACCATCACAAGGACGTGTACGCCCACACGCTCGCCGTCGTCGACGGCTGCCGACCCGACGATCTCGTCCTACGGCTCGCCGCCTTGCTCCACGACATCGGCAAGCCTGCTACCAAGGAGTTCCACCGCGACGGCCGTGTGAGCTTCCATCATCACGAGGTCGTCGGGGCGCGCATGGCGCGAAGGCGGCTCGAAGCGCTCCGGTATCCCTCCGAGGTGGTGGACCAGGTGGCGGAGCTTGTGCTCCTCCACCTCCGGTTCCACGGCTACGCGGACGGTGAGTGGACCGACTCGGCCGTGCGGCGCTACGTGCGCGACGCCGGCTCGGACGTGCAGCTCCGCCGGCTCAACCAGCTCACCCGCGCGGATGTCACCACCCGAAACGCCGCAAAGGCGCGGCGCCTCTCCCGGGCGATGGACGACCTGGAGGCGCGCATCGCCCGGCTCGCCGAGCAAGAGGAGCTCGCGCGCATGCGCCCCGCGCTTGACGGCAATCAGATCATGGCGCATCTCGGCCTGCGGCCAGGCCCTCTCGTTGGCGAGGCGTGGAACATGCTCTTGGAGGCGCGGCTCGATCTCGGCCCCATGAGCGAGGAAGCGGCCTACGAGCTGCTCGACCGATGGTTCGAGGCTCGCTGAGGATCCGCTTGCCAAGGCCCACCAATAGCCCTAGGTTCTGGTAAGGCAAACCTCTTGAGTCTGGCAGGGGTGCGGGATGCTTGTCTGTCACTGCAAAGCGGTCTTCGAGCGGCGGGTCCGTAAGGCGATCGCGGACGGAGCCCGTGACGAGTTCGACGTCGCCATCGCATGCGGCGCCGGGACCGGGTGCGGCGGATGCGTGCCAACCATCACCCGCCTGCTTCGCGAGGCATCCGGAGAAACTGCGCAAAACGCTATTAAAGGCAGCAGAACCTACGTAGACACGCGCTAATCCGCGAACTACTCTGGCCCTCCGCAGAGTTGAGAAGCTTTCTCACTGGAGGCCAGAAAATGAAGGGCACCATAGCCGTCGTCGACATCCTCAACGAGGCCCTCACGGCCGAGCTGACGGCGGTCAACCAGTACTTCATCGCCTCAAAGATGGCGAAGAACTGGTCCTACAACAAGCTTGCCGAGGACTACTACCAAGAGTCGCTCGGCGAGATGAAGCACGCCGAGGCCATCATCGAGCGCATCCTCATGCTCGAAGGTGTCCCCAACATGCAGCGCCTCTTCACCGTCGGAGTCGGCGAGACCATCATCGAGCAGCTCAAGCTCAACTACGAGATGGAGAAGGCCGCCGTCGAGCGCTACCGCCGCGCCGTCACGATCTGCCTCGAAGAGGGCGACCCCGGCACCCGCTCCTTCTTCGAAGGCATCCTCCGCGACGAGGAGAACCACGTCGACGACGCCGAGGGCGAACTCGAGCAGCTCGCACAGCTCGGCGAAGGGCTCTGGCTGCAGAAGTGGGTGTAGGAGTTCCGAGGGGTCGGCGCAGTTGGGCGCCGACCCCCTCGTTTGGTCTTGTTGACCGGTTCACCTGCGGTAACACAGCTCTGTGAGTCGTCTCAGTGGTGCTCACGGTTCGCCTCCTCGTGTAGTCGTTTTCCGTGTGGGCCGTCACCAGCCCGTCACGCTTCATCGGTCTTTCCTGTCTCGTCGAGGGCGTGCCTGAGGGATTCCTCGACGCGCGCGAGTGAGGTTGCCGCGCCCTCGCGCATGACGCCGACGTAGACATCCAGCAGGACCGAAAGCCTGCGAGCCTGACTCGGCGCAGTGGGTTGCCCTCCTCGAACAGCTTCTCGCGTGCCGGCACCCAGGTGTCCCGGTGAAAGTTCTTCGAGTTGATCCGCCGCCCCGTTGCCGTGGTGAAGACCAGCGCATCCTGACGGCGAGGGACGAACTCGTCGAGGTGCAGGGCGAAGTAGGGGACGAGCTGCTCGGGGATCGGGATCGTCCGCCGCGCTTTCGGCCCGCGCCCTTTCAGTGGGCGCTCCCGGCTTTCTCCCTCATCGAGGTACTTCGCGGAGACGTCCGTGTGGGTCCCGCAGGTCGTCACCGTAGCCGGTCGTGAGGTGAGGTCGAAGTCGCGCCGGCCCAGCTCGCGGGCTTCACCGGGCCGTAGCCCACAGAAGCCTTGCACGAGGATGTAGCTCTCGTAGCGGCGGTGGCGTGCGCCGCATGCCCTTGCCATGCCCATGACCTGCTGAGGGTTGAGCACGAGGTCCGGGTCGACCTGGTCCTCGTCCTGGGGCGCTTTCCACTCGACCGCGTCTCATGGGTCCCAGTCGATGAGCCGTCGTTTGCGTGCGGCGGTGAAGCTGGCTCGCACGACGGTGCGTAACGCCGCCAGGCTGTTGGGCGCGAGGACGCGGTGTGCGCCGTCGAGGGCGGTGGTCCGTACGGCCTCGAGGAACCCATGAAGATGCGCGTCCGTCACCGCACGCAACGGCAGGGACCAGCGGTCGAACCATGCCTTCCAGACGCGATCATCGGGATTGGTCGTCGTTGGCACCTCGGGTATGAGGACCGCGCGGCGGAGATACGCGTTGGCTTCGACCCGTTGTCTACCGTCGAGTTCAGGTGCCGCTGGCTCGACGAGGTGGAGGCAAGCGCGCGAGAGCGCCCATTGCGCGTCGCGCCGTCGCGTCGGCGCCCACGTGGGCCACTTGCGGCGGTAGTGGTCGCCCGCGTGCTCAACGAACGTAGGGCCGGTGTGGTCTTCAGCCTTGGGGGGGACGAACCGCCTCGCTGCGGGATCGAAGAGGCAGCCCTTGGTGAAGTGTTCCTGCAGCCGGTCCGCGAACTCGTCGGCGAGCGCCTTCTTGTCGAACCCGTAGCGGAACTCGTGCTCGTCGACCTTGAAGCGCACTGCCAACGCACCGCGGCCGTCCTCCGCCGATTCGTGGAGTCCTCAGCGCGTGCGCGCGTGGTGCGCTCACGGCGGTAGATACCCCAGATCTGGAGGGTTTTCGGGAGGCAGGGCTTCGCCGGCCGCTCTGGCTTAAAGCGCGGGGAGGCCATCGAGCCACTCCTCGAGCCAGTCCCGGCGGATGCGGATCTTCCCGTTCGGCAGCCGCCGGCAGCGCGGGAACTTGCCCGACTCCGAACCCAGCGAGCACCACTTGTAAGCCGTGGACGCGGGGACGTTCAGCTCATCGCAGAACTCCTCGAACGTCAGCCACCCGGTCCGCTGTCGACGCCAAGTTCGTTATCCTTCGGCGACATGCGGCGCCCGGGCGTCCGCCTACTGCTGGTCGCGGGTCCTCGGCTCAAGCCCTCCGCGCTCATCGCCCCCCTCGTCACCCTGTATCTATCTGGTCACCGCATAGGCTCCGCTGCGGCCATCAACTACCTAGCACACCTGGTGTACTAGGTACGCCACATTGGCCGTCTGTCTGGCGTCCGTACGAGCCCTGATTCGTCCCCGCCTGTTGTACTGAGTACGCTGGGTGCCGAAGGAGGGCACTCGCTCACGTGGTGGACTTCACGGCCGGCCGCCCCGCGTACCAACAGCTCGCCGAGGCGCTACGTCAGCGCATCCTCAGCGGCATCCTCGCATCAGGGGACATGCTGCCGTCCGAAAGCGCGCTCATGGAGGAGTTCGGCGTCTCCCGGACCGTCCCCCGCATGGCAATCCAGCTCCTAGAATGAAGGCCTCATCGATACCCACCCGGCAAAGGCGCGTTCGTCCGTTCCCACCAGCCGCTACGGCGGATCAGCTCCGACCGCTACACGCCCGCACCCCCGGGGATACACCCTTCAAGGGCGATGTCGAGTCCCGCGGCGGCCGTCCGAGCTGGAAGTACACCCTCGCAAAGGGAACAGGCCGACACCGGCATAGCGACGCGGTTGCAGATTGAAGAGGGCGACGAAGTGATGGTCGCCAGGTACCGTTTCTTCGCCGACGACACCCCTATCCAACTCTCCACATCTTACGAGCCCGCCACACGTGTGGCCGGTACGCCCATCGAAGACCCCGAGTCCGGGGCCAGTAGCCGGCAATACCATCGCCCGCATGGAGAGCATCGGCTACCGCGTCACAACCGTCCTCGAAGACGTCACCGCCCGCCAACCACAACCCGAGGAGGCCCGCCTCCTGCAGATGAAACCGGGCACACCCCGTTACTCACCGTTGCTCGCACCATGCTCGCAGGCACACGACCCGTAGAAGGCTGCGACATCCTCATCCCCGCAGACCGGTACCTCCTGTCTTACCGCTTACCAATCGACTAGGCCTGCGCACCGGTTCCCAACGCGGGAGGAAGGGACCTTAGCATATATCGGGATAGTGTTCACTCGCCCTTCGCACTTTCCGAGACTCACTGTCGCGGACCCCGAGGCTATGCCTCGACTGCGTCGGTGATAACCATGGACTCATGATGGTCTATCAAGGTTCCACCTTCGTGAGAACCGTCCTACTAGCCCCATGACGACTCCGCGGCATTCTTCATCAAGTGTGTTACCGCAGACTGAAGTAGCCAACAGCAGACTTATAATGAGCGGTTTCGACCGCACCGCAGCCTACTCGCTTACGATGTCGTCCCAGTCGGCCGCTTCGGCTTGGAATACCTCTACCCATTGGTTGAGACCGATAGATCTGTAGATACGGATTGCCTCAGTCATCTCCGAGACGGCGCGTGCTCGCTGACCGCTGGCAATCGCCAGTCGGCCCCGCGAGACCAATGTGTTCGCCTCGCCGAGCCGGTCGCCGATTTGGCGGTAGATGGGCAGGGCTTGCTCGTAGCGTTCGCTGGCCTCGTCGTAGCGGGC
>JBOGED010000364.1:0-27918 GCA_050743625.1 Egibacteraceae bacterium
TCTTTGTGCTGGATATCGGCGGTATATCGCCGATATCCAGCACAAATGGTGCCGCGACATTCAAACGACTTCGCGACGCTCCACTAGGCCGTATCGCCCTCGCCCCGGCCCAGGTGGCCTGCATGCATCGGGAGAAGACGGTGGCAGAGCGCGTCGAGCATCGGCAGGTCGTGACTCACGACGACGAGGGCGGCTCCGCGCTCGGCTATCCCCGCGAGCAGGTGGAGGATGCCCGCGGAGACGGACACGTCGAGCGCCGAGGTGGGCTCGTCGGCGAGGACGACGGCCGGCTCGGCGGCCAGGGCTCGTAGGATCGCCACCCGCTGGCACTGCCCGCGGGACAGCTCGCCTGGCAGGGCGTCGAGATCGATGCCCTGCAGGCCTACGGTGGCGAGCTGTCGCGCGGCGAACTCACGGCGCTCGGACCGGGCTGGGCGGCGCGGGCGATGGGGAGCCGTCAAGGGCTCGGTGATCGAGCGCCAGATCGGCCAGCGAGGGTCCAGGCTTCCGACGGGATCCTGCAGGATCGGCATGACGACCCCAGGAGCCGGGTGTGGCCGCTGACCTCGATGCACGGACCGCCCAGCGACCCGAGCGAAAATCGCCGACGGATGCGCGCTCGGCGCCTCACCGCTCCAAACCCAAGGAACAGCAGTCCCTACTTGGAGCCGCACGGTACCCGCGGTGGGCCGTTCGACCCCCGCGAGGAGCCGAAGCAGCGTCGACTTGCCCGAGCCAGACGAGCCGTGAATGCCGACGATCTCGCCGGCCCGCACCCGCAGTGAGGCGTCCGCGACGGCCGTGACCTGGCTGGATCCCCGGCCGTAGCGCTTGACCAGCCCACCGGCGACCAGGGGGAAGGTCACCGGCGTATGCATGCGACACCGCCTACCTGTCCAGGCACCTCGTCCTCGCACGCGTCGATCGCCTCGGGACAGCGATCACTGAACGGGCAGCGGCGCCTGTGGTCGGTCGGGAGTGGTGGGGCGCCGGGCAATGGCGTCGGCAACCCGCCTCCGAGACGAGGCGTCGCGGTGAGCAGCGCGCGGGTATACGGGTGACTGGGATCGCCCATCACCGCGGGCGCGGGCCCGATCTCGACGATCCGCCCCGCGTAGCACACCGCCACCCGCTCGGCGTGCCCGGCGACGGCCGCGAGGTCATGGCTGACCAGGAGCACGGCCGCGCCGGTCGCGCGCAGGTCTCGGAGCACGGCGTCCGCCCGGTCCGCGTCCAGGGCGGTGGTCGGCTCGTCGGCGATGATGACGGGAGGGACGTGCGCTGAGGCCGCGGCGATCGTGGCCCGCTGCAGCATCCCCCCACTCCACTCATGTGGGTATCGCTTGGCGGTGACGTCCGGGCTCGGGATCCCGAGGCCGCCGAGCCGCCTCCAGACCGCTCCTGGGGGCGGTCGCTGCCCATGGGCGCGCCACGCCTCGGCGACGTGGCTCCCGACACGGTGCAGGGGGTTGCATGCCTCGTAAGGATCCTGCCCGACGTACCCGATCGTCCGGCCGCGCAGCTGGCGCATCGCGCCGCGAGACGCCCCGACGACCTCGACGCCGCATACCCGGATCGACCCCTCCACCCTCGTGCCCTCGGGCAAGATCCCCACGGCCGCTCGGGCGATGGTCGTCTTGCCGCAGCCCGACTCGCCCACCAGCGCGAGGCAACTCCCAGAGTCCAACACCAGGTCGATATCGCGTGCGGCCCAGGCGCCCCCGGCATAGCACACGTTCACCCCTCGGTAGGCGAGCACGGGCTCGGGGGTCATCACGTCCCCTCACGGCCAGGCGCGGCGACGTCGCGCAGCGCGTCGCCGATGAGGTTCGCGGCGGTGACGGCGAGCAAGATCGCGGTCGCTGGTGCCGCGAGCAGCCAGGGGGCCGTGGAGAAGAACAGCCGTGACTCCGAGAGCATGGCGCCCCACTCGGCGTCGGGAGGTTGCACGCCGAGGCCTAGGAACGACAGGCTGGCGATCGCGACGATCACGCCACCGAGGTCGAGCGTGGCGACCACGATCAGCTGGGTCGCCACCGCGGGGACGATGTGCCCCACGACGATCCGCGGCCAGCCGATGCCGGCCATACGGGCAGCCATGATGTCGCCGCGCTGCCGCACCGCGAGCACGTAGCTGCGCGCGAGCCTCGCGTAGTAGGCCCAAGATGAGATCACCATGGCGAGCATCAGGTTGGTGAAGCTGGGCCCCAACACGCCGACGATCGCCAACGCGAGGATCAGCCCCGGCAGGGCGAGCAGGACATCGACGATGCGCATCGCCACGGCATCGAAGAGCCGGCCCGCCATCCCCGCCGTAACCCCGATCGTCAGGCTGATGGCCATCGCTCCCACGACCACCAGCGCCGCCGCGCCGAGGGACCGGCGCCCACCCTCCAGTACCCGCGCGAGCTGGTCGCGGCCGAACTGGTCCGTGCCGAGCAGGTTCGCGCCGTCGGGCGCGTGCAGCTTCCGCGACAGGTCGATGGCCGTCGGCGAGTGCTCGCTCACGAAGGGCCCAACCAGCACGACGGCGATCAACGCTCCGGTGAGGAGCAGGCCCGCCCGGCCGGTCGGGTGGGCGGCAAGGCGGCGCGGGACTCCCCTGCGGACCGCCACGCCCGCCAGCTCGGCGCGGCGACGGGTCCAGGTGGGCGGGACGAGCCGGCGAGGGTTCATCGCCGGAGCGGTCACGTCTTGGCCTTTCTGGTGCGCGGGTCGAGCAGCCCGCCGAGCACATCTACCGCCACACTCGTGGCCACGTACGCCATCGCGGCGAGCGCCGCGAAGCCCTGGATGACCGGCAGGTCCCGGGCGTTGATGGCCGAGACCACGTAGCTGCCGATCCCGGGCCACGTGAAGACCGCCTCCACGATCGGGGTCCCGCCGAGCAGCGCCCCGACGCCGACACCCACCGCGGTGAGGAAGGGCAGCAGCGCGTTGGGGAGCGCGTGGCGGACCAGCACCCGCAGCCTCGTCGCGCCTCGCGCGACCGAGACCAGGATGAAGCCCGAGCCGAGCGCCTCCAGCAGGCTCGCGCGCAACAGGCGCGACCAGTCCGCGATCCTGGCCAGCGCAAGCACGAGCGCCGGCAGCCAGACCTGCCCCGGTGAGCCGTCCGACAGGGCGCGGCCCCATCCCCGCCCGAGCACGATCACCTGCAGCGCGAACAGCCCTACCAGGAAGGCCGGCAGCGCGGCGCCGACCAGCGACAGTCCCCGCAGCAGCGCGTCCGGCCACCGGCCCCGGTAGGCGGCGGCGAGCAGCGCCGCGGGCAGAGCGCCGAGCGCGGCGATCGCGATTGCCGTGCCCGCGAGCAGGGCCGTCGCCGGCAGCCGCTTCCGCAGCTCCTCAAGGACCGGCTGGCCGGACTCGTACGACTCGGACAGGTCTCCCCGCACCGCCCGGCGGAGCCACTGCGCGTACTGGACCGGCAGCGGCTGATCGAGGCCGAGCTCGACGCGTGCGGCCTCGATCTCGACCGGCTGAGGGTCGGCTACCCCACGCGCCTGGAGCACCCGCCTCGCGGGATCTCCGGGAGCGAGCGGCAGCAGCGCCCACACCAGGACGCTGGCACCCAACGCCGCGGCCAGGCCCTGCCCGACCCGAGTGGCGACCACTCTCAACGTACCCCTCACGGGGCCGGCGCCGTCTCGAAGGTGACGAGGCGGCGGACCGGCGACACCTCGTACCCCTGGAAGGCGCGCCCGACGACGACCGGGAACGGCTTGAGGCCCCCGGTCACCGACAGCGTGCCGTTGAAGATCACCGCGATGTCCCAGCCTCGGTGCTCCCAACCGGAAGGACGGTCCGCATCGAGGGTGCGACTGCGCCCTGCTCGCAAGGCGCGGCGAGCGCGCATAGCCGCCAGGCTATGTAAGCGAGGCGCAACGCCGCGAGCGGGGATGCAGGCGCGGCCGAATGCGACCGGACTTTCGGGCGGGGGCACCTAAGGCTCCTCGGTGATCGTGGCGTTGATGTCCTCGACCTGGCGGATCGACACGTCGAAGCCGACCCGGCCGAGCTGGTCCTGCACCGCCACCGCGTGCGTGGCCGTGTCGGGCTGTTGCGGATAGGTCAGCAGGATGAGCTGGAGGCGCTGACCGTCGCGGGTGCGCACCCCGTCGCCACCCTCCACCCAGCCCGCCTCGTCGAGGATGCGCTCGGCCTCGGCGGGGTCGGTGCGTTGGGTGACGAGCGCGTAGTCGCGGTTGGACGGGTACATCCCTTGCGCCACGTCGTACAGCCCGCCCATGACATCCTGTGCCAGCGCCTCGTAGTCGACCGCGAGCGCGACCGCCCGGCGGACCGCCAGCTCGTCGAGCGGCGCCTGCCCCACGTTGGGAGCCAGCCGCAGCGTCTCCTGCGCCACCTCCTGGCGGCGGAGGAAGATGTCGTCGCGCCCGGCCAACATGTCCTGTACCTCGCTTGGCGGGTACAGCGCGATGTCGGCCTCTCCGTTCTGCACCGCCAGGATGCGGGCCTGCGGATCGGTGACGAAGCGCACCTCGACGCCCGGCAGCGCCGGCATCCCGGCCCAGTAGCCGTCGTAGCGCTCCAGGGTGAGCCGGTCCGCGGTGAGCTCCGTGACGGCGTAGGGAGCCGTGAAGATCCCGGCCCCGGCCAGGTCGCGGTCCTCGCCGCTGGCGAGGACCCGCTCCACCGCCTCGACGTCGTACACCGGGAACAGCGACCGCTCGGCGAGCAGCGCCGGCACGATGGCCGTTGGTTGGGTGGTCCGCAGCAGCACCTCCCGCGGTCCGGCCACCTCCGCCGTCGCGCCCGGCAAGAAGGGCGTGACCTGGGTGAAAAGGTCGATCTGGCGTTGCAGGCTCGCGGCCAGCGCCTCGCCGTCGACGGGGCGCCCATTCTGGAAGGTGATCCCCTCACGTAACGTCAGGCGCCACGTCAGCTCGTCGACCGAGTCGACCGAGTCGACCGAGTCGACCAGTTCGAGCGACTCGAGCAGCCATGGCTCCAGCGCTCCTTCCTCGGTCGCCCGCATCGGGTACTCGCAGTACGCGAACTCGTAGCACCAGTGGGCGCCGGGCTTGGCCGGGTCGATCGCCTCGGCCTTGAACGAGTTGAGGATGCGCAACGGTTCGGCTTCAGCGGCGGCCTCCGCTCGCTCGCCGGCGATGGCGAGCACGATCCCCACGGCGATGAGGCTTGCCAGCCGGGCTCGCGTCCGGGCCGTCATGGCGCCGGCTTTGTCTCGAAGGTGACATGGTTGAGCGAGGACGAGGGCACGTAGTCCCGGTACGCCGGGGAGGCCACCACCGGGAAGCGCTTCAGCGCGGCGACCGCGAGATACGCCTCCTCCTCGACGACGATCTCTTGGATCCGCGCGAGCGTCTCGTGGCGCGCCGGCGTCTCGAACGTCGACACAAGGCGGGCGGCAAGCTCGTCCAGCTTAGGGTCGGAGACGCCCCCGTCGTTGCGGTCCCCTCCGGTGACCAGGTAGCGGCGCAGGAAGGACTCCGTCGCGCCGGTGAAGTCGGTGGTCCCCGAGAAGATCATGGCGGTGTTCCAGGCCTCCGGGTCCTGGAGCGTGGACATGATGTCGTCGACCTGGCGGATCTCGACGTCGAAACCGAGCTCCGCGAGCTGTGCCTGGACCGCGACCGCCAGGGGCTGCAGGTCGGGTTGCTGGGGATAGGTCAACAGCACGACCTCCAGCCGGTCACCGTTCTTGGTCCCCACACCGTCGGGACCGAGCTGCCAGCCAGCCTCGTCGAGGAGGGACCGCGCCTGCGCGAGATCGGTCTTCTGGTTGGCGACCGCGAAGGGGTACACCGTGGGGTACATGCTCTCGGCGATGTCGTAGGCGCCGTCCATGACGTCTTCGGCCAGCGACCGGTAGTCGATCCCGAGGCTGAACGCGCGGCGGACCGCCGCGTCGTCGAACGGCGCTTTCACGACGTTGAACGGCATCGTGACGGTCTCTTTCCCGGCGGGTGCGGTGAGGAAGAAGGCGTCCTCCCGGCCCTCGAGCAAGCGTTTGGCCTCGATCGGCACGTACAGCGCGAGGTCGGCCTCGTCGTTCTGGACCGCCAAGATCCGAGCCTGCGCGTCCTCCACGAAGCGCACCGTGACCCCCGGCAGTGGCGGCGTGCCGCCCCAGTAGCCCTCGTAGCGGTCGAGCACGAGTTCCTGCTCGTCCAGGCTGGTCACCGCGTAGGGCCCGGTGTAGATCCCGGCGCCGGCGAGGCGCTCGTGGTCGGATCCCGCCGCCTCCACCGCCTCGACGTCGTAGACGGGGAACACCGCCTCGTCGGCCAGCACGTGGGGTATCGTCGCGTTGGGCGCGGGCGTGGTCAGGGTGACCTCGAGATCGCCGGTGACCTCGACGCTTGAGCCGGGAAGCTCGGCCTGCGCGGACGGGGACAGCTCCAGCTGGCGGCTCATCGTGGCGGCGAGCGCCTCGGCGTCGACCGGTTTGCCATTCTGGAAGGTCACGTCAGGGCGGAGCCGTAACGTCCAATGGGTGCCGTCCGCCTGGTCGAGCGAGGAGAGCACCCAGGGCTCTAACCCGCCCTCGGGCAGCACGCGCATCGGGGTCTCGGCCACGCCGAACTCGGGGAACCAAAACCCCTGCTCCACCGGGTCCAGCGACTCGACGGCGAACGACGTGACGATCCTCAGCGGCGCGGTGGCCTCGGCCGCCGTCGCGCTCGCGCCGAGCGTTGGTGCCGCGAACGCGGCAAGTATCAGCATGACGTGTAGGCGTCGGAATGCTGCCAATGGGGTCCCTCCCCGGTTCAGCCCCCGCTCCGCGAGGCCAGAAGACGTCGATACGGGACGCGAGGCCCGTCACGCGCAACGGGCGCGTCCAGGCAGGCGGAATGTTGCCGCTCGTGGCCCACCAGCCCGCGTGTCGCCAGCCGCGCTCGTACCCGCAGAGCACCGGCAGCGATGCTGGCAGCGAAGGGGGAGACAATGCCTATGGTGAACTCGCGCGGCGTAATTGGCAACTAGGCGGAAGGTAACCGACCTGCAAGAGCCGGACAGTTACCCCAACCTTCGGCTGCGATACTGGCGGGTGCGGTCTCATCCGGGGTGTGTCGACTGGGTCACCATATAGAGGACTCAGTCGACACACCCCTAACCAATGCCACGGGTTCAGCTGACAAGGTCATCGCGGAAGCTCTTCAGTAGACCGCCCCACGTATCGAGGATGTCCGCCTGGATCCGATAGCTGAACGGAGCATCGGCGTACCAGGGAACGAGCTGCCCGGCCGCTACCGCCGGCAGCCTGCCCCACGTGGGGAAGTCGTTGGCCATCTGCTCAGGAGTAAGTGCCTGAGCGCGCGCGTCGTACATGATCACGTCGGCGGGATAGCGGTCCGCCTGCTCCCAGCTCACACCTTCGAAGGGACTTGGCCCCTGGTCATCGGGCACGATGAGGTCGAGTCCCAGCTCTGACAGATAGATGAGTTCGGGAATGTCGTCCGGCTTGGCGACGTAGAGCAGGTCGGGATAGCCAGCGGCAACCAGCACCTTGAGGCCAGGCTTGTCTTCGGCGATCGCGGTCAGCCGTTGACCAGCGGCGTCGAACCGGGCCCTGGCCTCGACGACCTCCGATGTCTGGAGGTCGGCGCCGAGCGCCGAGGCGAGTTCGGCGAGCCGCTCCATGGGCTCGGAAAGGGTCGTCTTGGTCGCGCGGATGCCGATGGTGGGAGCGACCTGCTCGATCTCCGCGGCCGACTCCTCGGGGACGAACCACAGTTCGTCGTCGACGCGCATCACCGTCACGAGGAGATCGGGACGCAACGCCGCGTACTGCTCGACGTTGAACGTCATGTCGTTGTCCCCCAACGCTCCACCGAGGGACTCGACGGCGTCCGGGTCGATGTTCCCCGCCTGCGGGTCCGCTGACCCATCCGGTCTTCTCAACGGCCCGAACGTCCCGATGGGTCGCAGGCCGAAGTCCCACAACGCGGCCGCGGCTCCCACAAATGCCACCACGCGCTCGGGACGGCTGTCCAGGGTAACCGTCCGCCCGCGGTCGTCGGTGAACTCCCAAGGACCGGCGCCTCCGGTAGAGGCGGAGCTGACCCCGCCTTCACGAGGCGCGCAAGCCGGCAGAACGCCCAGTAGCCCTAGGCTGCCGGCGCCGATGAGCAACCGACGGCGCGTCAACGTACCAGCCGTGTCGAACAGGATCCCGGTCACTCCCGCTCCTTCCCACAGACCGAAGCACTGGGCGTACAGCACCCGCGTCCCAGTTCCCGCGCTCTTCGCTCCGGTGCCCCCAACCGTTCAACGTGAGGGTCGCCTCACCATACAATCGGCGAGCGCGCTGGTCAACGCGTGATCAGGCGTGCGAGGGTCACGCCGAGCACCGCGGCCGCCAGGGAGAGCGCGTTGTTGAGCAGCACGTTGGCTACGCCGACCGGTGCCGCGCGTCCCCAGAGGGTGATGGTGTCGAACGCGTAGGCCGAGAACGTGGTGTAGGCCCCGAGGAATCCAACCGTGAAGAACGGGCGCGTGGCCGCCGGCAAGCGGACCTTCACGGCGAGCAGCGTCGCCGCTAAGCCCAACAGGAACGAGCCGGTGACGTTCACGGTCAAGGTTCCCATTGGGAATCCCGGCCCGAACCGAGCGATCGTCCACGCGGTGACGCCGTAACGGGCCAGCGCGCCGAGGGCGCCGCCAGCCGCGATCCACGCGAGATCGGTCACAAGCATCGGCGTATCCTGGACCCAATCGGGAAGAGGGGCGAGGGTCTTGTCCGTCAAGATGCGGCGCAACGAGGGGCTCGATCGCCGCGAGGTGCACTTCTGGATCGAGCGCGACCCTCGGCCTGCCGACGACGGCGTCCAGGTGTTCTTGGTCCGCTACCGGCTTCCAGAGGACATGTCCGCGACCCAAGTCACTGTGATGTGGTTCCGCCGGGATCCGGAGGGCGCGGCTCGCCCGTTCGGCAGCATGTCCATCGCGGTCGACCCGATGGCCCACGACCCGGAGACGCTCGAGTTCGCGCTGACTGAGCTGGTCGGTCCTGACGACACCATCCAGGTGATGCCGCACATCCGCGCCGACCTCTGGCCCTTCTGACCTCGGTCACTCGAGGTAGCCGAGGTCTTTGAGCAGGTACGCGACGGTAGAGCCGCGGGCGTCGGCGACGTGCTGGCGGTACTCCTCCGCGAACGATCGAGGGTTGGTTGCGTCTGGCACCGCGCGCCGCGTCAGCGTCCCGCGCTCGACCAGGAGCACTGCCTGCTCGAGGTGCGCTCGGGCCAGGGCGTCCCGCCAGAGCGGCGAGGAGATGTAGACGTGCTCCTCGTCCGCACCGGTCACGGTCACGGTCCGCCCGCGCACGGTCGGAACCTGCGCGCCAGCGCCGTAGCGCCGCTTGACTAGCTCCCAGTCAAGCGACATCAGCGGCTAGTCCCGTGTTCCGCACATGGGGTTCGTTCGGCGGGTGGCAGTGGGTGGTGCACCATTCAGTTTTGCGCGCGTACGCGCAAAAAGGGCAGGCCAACGGCCTGCCGAGGGAGCCACAACCTCCTTCGGCCCCCGCTTTTGCGCGTAGGCGCGCAAAGACTCCAGGCGCGCTCCACGAGCGCCCGCCACCGAACACGGTTTCCCGCGCAGGCGCGGGAAAACTGGCGCTCAACGTCAGGCGCCTGCCGAATGAGTTGGCTTTCCCGCGTCCACGCGGGAAACGGGAGACAGGAGTCAAACGGCCTCTCGCTCGGGCTATGATCGACAGCGCCACGCCACCGTTTGTGTCTGGGAAGGCGGAAACACCTACAGCCCACCATGTGGCGGAACGCCCGGCTAGTGGCAGGGGACGCCGAGCAGGTGGCGGGCGTCGTGGAAGAACTCGTGGAGGACGCCGCCCTTGTCCGCCATCGCGTCGGTGACTGGTGCCACAAGGGCGCCTTGGTCGAAGGCGACGAGAGAGAGGATCGTGAGCGCCAGCAGGAGCACGAGCACGCCTGGCAGGGCGAGCTCGGCGCCTGTGAGTCGTGCGGTTGCCGCGGTCATGTCAATCTCCTTGTCGTGCATGCGCTGATCCTGCGAGTACTCCATCCCAGAGGGTGGCCATCCGCTCGCGCCTCCGCCGCGCCTCGTCCTCGTCGCAGCCCAGCGCAGAGGCGAGGCGCGCGTCGTCGTGGCCCTCGACGCAGATGAGGACGAAAACCTCCTGCTGATCCACGGGAACGCCGCGAAGATCCGTGAGCAACGTCGGCCAATCCCGGCCCTCCCGCAAGGTTCCCTCGCTCGCTTGCGCGATCAGCGCCTCGGCGAGATGCGCGATGCGGCCCGAGTAGGGCAGGCCCCAGTACCGAAAGACCTGCGGCTTGGCGATCAGCCCTTCGACGACCTGGGCGCTGACCTGTTCGGCCAGCGCCCTGTCGCCGAGACGGTGGACGCCGCAGAAGGCGACCGATCGATAGGTGGCCTCCAGGCGCTCCAGCCACTCTTCGTAGGCGGGAAGCAGCACCGTGGATCGCGCTATCTCAGGGGGTCGCGACAACTGTCTTGGTCATCATCTCGATGGCCTTGCTTTGCACCTCGGCCAGGTTGGCGGAGACTGGCGCGTCGCCTCTGATGGCCTCGTGCGGCACCACGACCCAGCAGGCGCAGCCCCAGATGCACTCGCCGGCCATCCCTTCGAACCGTATGGAAGGCTCGCTGAGGATCACGCCGAGGTCGAGCAGCCACGAGTGCATCATGAGCTTCTCGTCCCAGTCCTCGATCTGGTCGTAGGCGTCTCTGGCTGCGAAGAAGGCGGTCAGGTCGGTCTTCGCGACGCCGGGGTACACGACGTTGGAGTAGGCGGTGAGCTCGTCGAAGAACTCACCCTCCGTCGCCTTCAACGTCCCCTCGTCCCCGGGCAGCAGGAAGGTGTTCAGGGTGTCGTCGAGCTTGCGGCGCAAGGTGTCGTTCCACAGGTGCCGCGGCGCGACCGTGTGGACCTCGCAGTAGTCGGTGTGGAACCCCTCTTTGATCCCCGACCACTGCGGGACGTAGCCGATCCACTTGCTCACGACCTCACGCCATTTGGCGTTCGGCTCGCCGGGCAGCACCTCGACACCCGGGTGGGTGTACTTGGCGACGTCGAAGATGACCCACGGCCGGTCACCGGAGGTGAGCCGCTCGTGCGGCGCGCCGGTGAACCCGGAGGGACGCAGCATCTTGAACAGCAACCGCCCGTAGTCCTGCACGACGTGGCGCATGAACGAGTCGTTGACGAACTTGCGCGTCACGCGCTTGCGCAGGGCGTCGCGAATGGCTGGCTGGCCGGTCTTCGTGTACTGCCCCAGCCGCTGCCACGAGTGCTCTTGCGGCAGCGCGATGAACCCGCCCGTGAACGGGTTCTTGTAGAGGTCGCCCCAGACCGCCATGACGCCTTGGTTCTTCGCGTCGTCGAGCATGCAGTCAATCTCATTGATCACCGGGTAGAGGCTGGCGTCGCCGCCGGCGTGCGGCTCGTCACCGGAGAACGGCAGCACCCCGACGCCGATCACGGGGATCCGCCGGCCGAGTCGCACGTTGGACAGGTGACGAGCGAGGTCCATCACCATGCCGCTGCCGGTGCCACCCGCCAGCGAGAAGCACACCAGGACCAGCGACGGGAGCCGGCTCTCGTCGATGCTGCGGCAGAACTCGTCCAGCTCCCGCTGCAGCATCCGGTCGCCGCCGTAGTAGTAGTGGCCGTAGATCGCCTTCGAGAGGGCGCGGGGGAACGAGTCTCCGGCCTTCGGCATCTCGATATCCGCGGGCAACCACGGCTCGTAGTTGGGGTTCCAGTAGTAGCGCGGGTACTCCATCTTCAGGAACTCGCGCCAGCGGTTGAGGCTGGTCAGCAGGTCCTCGCGGTCCGGCACGTCCAGCGCCACCGAGCGCACCTGCGCCCGGTCAGTCGGGATGTCCCGTTCCTGCAGGCGCCCGTTCAAGCCGTTGGCGTACTCGCGGTACTCCCCCATGTCCTGGTCGCCGATGTCGATCGCCAGGGCCGTGAAACGCGCTCGCGGGTCGTCCAGCTGATCCTCTATCTCGCCGGTGCGGAGCAGGGCCTCCACTAACCCGATCCCGGCCTTGCCGATACCCACCGCATGGATGCAGTGCGGCGATTGGTTCCCCGTCGCGCTGTGATACATCGACATACCCATTGCTGCGCTCCTTTCGGTTACTTCAGGTAACCCAAGTCCTTCAGGACGGTCGCGGCGGTGGTGGGCCGCTCGTCGGCGACCATCGTCCGGTACTGGTCGACGAAGTCACCGGACCGGCGCACCATCCGGCCTTCTTCGAGCAGCCTCACCGCCTTCTCCAAGTTCTGGCGGCTCAACGCCGCTTTCCACAGGCGGTGCTTGATATAGACGCTGTCGTCGTCGGCGCCGGTGACCTCCAGGGTGGACGAGCCGGGTATCGGCTCGATCTTGGCGCCGTCGCGGTACCGCTCGATGACGGTGTCCCAGTTCAGCGGCATGCGATCACTCACCTCTGATCGCGGCGTGCGGGACGACCACCCAGCAGGCGCAACCCCAGATGCACTCGCCACCCATGCCTTCGAAGCGGATGGACGGTTCGCACAAGATCACGCCGAGGTCGAGGATGTAGGAGTGGCGGAAGAGCTTCTCGTCCCATTCGAGCTTGTCGTAGGTGTCCCGGGACGGCACGAACGCCTCGAGGTCGAGCTTGCTCGCGCGCAGGATGCAGACGTTGACGAGCTCGCCGTTGTCGGTGTCGAAATGCAGGACCCCAGGCTCGACCGCCGTGTGCGCGGCCTTGCCGATCGCCTCACGGACCGACTGCTGCGCCTGGACGGTGAACCGCTTCTCGGCGGTGAACACCCGGGCCTCGGCGTACTCCGTGTCGAAGCCCTTGGTCAGCCCCGCCGTGCCGAGGCCGGCGAGGTCGTCGAGCGCGCGGGGCGCGAGGATGTTGATCCAGCGGTCGCTCGGTTCCCCACGGATCGCCGGGTGCCACGTGGCGGCCGATACCCCGAGCCAGTTCGTCGCCTTTAGCGTCTCGTACAGGTGCACGCCTTGGTCCCGAACGAGGAAGTTGGCGATCCCCTCGTCGAGGTAGGCGTGCGTGGCCGCCAGGTCCTTGACGCGGGTGAACACGTCCTGCTGCGGCGCCATGAAGAACCCACCCGTGAACGGGTTCTTGTACAGGTCACCCCACACCGCCATGACACCCTTGTTCTTCTCGGTGTCGATCATGCAGTCCAGCTCGTTGATGACCGGGAAGAGCGAGCCATCGCGAACCTCGTTGGGGTCGCCGTCGCACGGCAACACCCCGATGCCGATCACCCATGGGCGCCGGCCGAGCTTGATCGAGGACAGATGGCGCGAGATGTCGACCGCGAGCGCGCTGCCGGTTCCCCCGGCAAGTGCGAAGACGACGCAGACGAGCGGAGTCTGCTCACTGGACAAGACGCGCGCGGCGAACGCCTCAAGCGCCGCGGTGATCTCCCTGTTCTGGTAGTACTCGCAGTTGTAGATCGCCTTCGCCACCGCGCGTGGCATGCGCTGACCCGGCTCTGGCAGCTCGAGATCAGCCGGCAGCCACGGCTCGTAGTTCGGGTTCCAGTAGTACCGCGGGTACTCCATCTTGAGGAACTCGCGGTACCGGTTGAGCGCGGTCAGCAGCGCCTCCCGGGTCGGCACCGGCAACGCGACGGTCTCGGCTTCGACTTGGCCGGCCGGTCCCTGGGTCGCCGCCTCGCGGACCTGGCCCAGATCTTGGTCGCCGATATCGACGCACAGCGCGTTGACCCGTGTCTGGCCGGCGCCGCGCAACACCTGCGCGACGATGTCCGCCCCCGTCTTCCCCAGACCGAGCAGGTGGAGCGAGAACGGGCCCTCATGCTCACCGGCGCGGTGAACACCCTCCTTGCTGACCGCCTCGACGCGGGCCAGCTCATCGTGCAGATGATCGTGACCGTGGTCGTGATCGTGGTCGTGTTCAGAAGCCATCGACAGCGCCTCCTTTACTTTGGGTGATATCGCTAGGACGTGACGGCGCAGTTGCCGCGGTCGGCCTTACGCGGCCCTTCGGCGTTCGGCGTGACGTCGAAGTCGAAGATCGCGGTCGGCAGGTATAGAGAGCAGCAGGCGTTCGGGATGTCGACGACGCCGCTGATGCGGCCCTCGATTGGCGCGGAGCCGAGCAGCAGATAGCTTTGCGGGCGCGAGTAGCCCCACTGCTCCAGGTAGTTGATCGCGTTCTCGCAGGCGCGACGGTAGGCGATCGTCGCGTCCATGTAGTAGTTCGTGTTCGTGTCGTGGTTGACCGAGACGCCGATGAACGTGAGGAACTTGGAATAGCTCGGCTCGACCCGTCCGGGCATGAACACAGGGTTTGTCTGTACGTTGTACTTCGACATCCCGTCCTTGATCAGCTCGACGCCAAAGTCGATGAACCCGCCCATCTCGATCGCGCCGCAGAATGTGATCTCGCCGTCACCCTGGCTAAAGTGCAGGTCCCCGCCGGATAGCTTCGCTCCGGGAACATGCACCGGGTAGTACACGCGGGAGCCGCGGGTGAAGTTCTTGATGTCGTGGTTCCCGCCGTTCTCACGCGCCGGCACCGTCCGGGCACCCTCACGCGCGACGGCCGCAAGCTCTGATCCCGTCAGCGTGCCAGCCAGCACGTCCGCCTCGTTGGGAGGCAGCGCGAGCGGCGGCACCCGGTCGGGGTCGGTCGCGATCAGCGCGCGCTCGCGCTCGTTCCACTTGGCCAGCAGCTCGGCTGACGGCGCCGTGCCGAACAATCCCGGATGGGTGATCCCGGTGTAGCGGACCCCGGGAAGGTGCCGGGACGTCGCCTGTTGGCCGTGGAAGTCCCAGATCGCCTTGTAGGCGTCGGGGAACTCGTCGGTCAAGAAGCCGCCACCGTTTACCTTGGCGAAGATTCCGGTGTACCCCCACCCCTGGCCGGGAGCGGGGCCGGTCTCCTGCGGCACCGGGCCCAGATCGAGGATGTCGACGACCAGGAGGTCGCCGGGTTCCGCACCCCTGATCCCGATCGGCCCGCTGAGCATGTGACAGCGATCCAACGAGACGTCGCGAATGTCGTTGGCGGAATCGTTGTTCCCGATCTGCGCGTCGGTCCACTCGCGACATTCGACCCGGAACTCGTCACCCGGGTTCACCTCGGCAGCGATAGGGATGTCCGGATGCCAGCGGTTGTGACCGGGCACCTTCTGCTGCCCCATCGGCAAGGACTGGTCGACAGAGAACACCACCTCAGGCACTGCGGCTCCTTTCAGCGAACGTGCGAGGGCGAGCTACGGGATCGTTCCCACGCAGTGGTGATGTCGATGACTCGTTCGCGCCCGCCGCGGCTGCTACCCGTCGGTGGCCAGTCTCCCCATCGCGGGAATGACTGGACCAGGGTTTTGCCATAGCGGAAATATTTCAAGATGGAAGTTCCCTGTCAAGGAGTTTCGGGGCACGCTGGGTACTCCCGAGCCGCTAGAGACGCGCGAGGACGTCGAACTCCAGAGCGTCGGCGCGAGCGATGTAGACGTCCTGCACGAGGTGGCGATTCCGCAGGTACACGCGACCTCGGGGACCCTCGTACCCGACCCCGTCGGCGACCCGCATCAGGTCGGGAACCTCCAGCGAGCCCGCCCGGCGGACGAGCGCGGCGAGCAACCTGACGCCCTCGTAGCAGGACTCGCCGAGGCTGTTGAGGACCGGAGCGCACGGCCCGAAGCGCTTGCTGTACCGACCGACGAAGTCCAACGACCCGGGGTTGGCGAGCGACTCGAAGAAGCCCGCGGCCGAGTACAGGTTGCGCGTGGCGTTCGCGCCCGCCGCCAGCATCATGTTCTCTTCCATCAGGGGACTGAAGCGGAGGATGCTCGAGTCGAGCCCCGCATCCGCGAACGCCCGGCAGAAATGCACCGCATCCTCGCCAACTAAGAGCATCAGCACCCCGTCGGAATGGCTACGCGCCACGCGCGCGACCACGTCGCTGAACGCCTCAGAGCCGAGCCCCACGTACACCTCGTCGCGGATCTCCGTGCGATGTTCGCGGGCATAGCAGCGCGCCGCCGCGGCGGATCCTCGCGGCCAGATGTAGTCGTCCCCAACGATGCACCAGCGCCCAACCCCGAGCTCGCGCTCGAGCCAACGCATGGCCGGTCCCAGCTGCCGCCCTGGGGTCTCCCCCGCCAGGAACACGCCAGGCGTGCGCTCCCCTCCCTCGTACAACGGCGTGTAGACATACGGCACTCGGCCATGCAGGCGAGGCGTGATCGCCTGACGGACGGCTGAGATGTGCCACCCCGTGACCGCCTCAACACGCCCTGAGCGGACAAGAAGCTCCACACGCCTGGCCACGCGGTCGGGAGTGTCGCCACCATCCACAAGGATGAGCCGTAGCTCCCGTCCGAGCAGGCCCCCTTCGTCGTTTACCTCCTCGGCCGCGAGCCTGGCACATAAGGCGCAAGACGGGCCGAACATTCCGGCGGGGCCTTGCAAAGGAATGACGAGCGCAACGTTGACGGCGCGACCTCGCGTGCCGGAGGATGATTCTCCGGGATCCCGGTCAACTGGGTCCGCGACCCACCCGGCCGAGCCCACGCGGCATCGGCTATTGTTACAGTGATGTTGCGACACGATCAGGACCTCGCGCAGCGGCTCGTGGACATGCTAGATCGCTTGGACCGTGCGGTCGAGGCTGCGGTCGCTCCTGCCGACCCGGGGCCGCGGCTTAGCCGGGAGCTATGGCGAGTCCTGTTGCTGCTGAACGACGGCCGGGGCCACGCCATGGGCGAGGTCGCTGAGCGAGCGGGGGTCCCAGGGCCCACCGCGACCCGGCTGATCGATCGGCTCGTCGCCGACAATTGGGTGTACCGGCGCCCCGACCCCCTCGATCGCCGAAAGGTGGTCGTGCACCTGGCCGAGACCGGGCAGATGCGGCTGGAAGAGGTCATGAGCAAGGTGCGGGGTACGGTCGTCAACGTGATCGCCCAACTCGAAGAGGACGACCGCCGCCAGCTCCGCGAGGTGCTTCATCGCCTGACCGGGGCCATGCAGGAGACTTAACGCCTATTTTGGCGGGACGCGGGTCACGACCTCGGGCTCGTACGCGCTGCGCTCCTCACGTGCCAGAGCGTTCCCCAGAGCCTTTGGGATCCGTGCGAGCAACGGCGCCGAGAACGCCCGAGCAGCGTCGGTCGCACAGGTGGGGCATGCCATCCTGCGCGGCGCCGTACCCATTGGCCGGTCGACCTCGAAGGGGCCACAGCCGTTACATCGGTACTCGTAGGTCGCCAAGGGGAGGCCTCCTCGCTCACGTCGCTCTCTTGACCAGGTCTGGGTCCGCGCGCGCCGCCAAGAGGCCGAACAGCACCCCGGTGCCACCCCACAGCACGACCTGGATCGCGATCGAGCCGATCCGGAACGACCAGAGCAGGGTAGCCGGGACGGCCACCTCGTCGGACAGTGAGGGCATCACCGCCAGCACCACCGCGCCCGCCGCCACCGTCCCCGCACCGAGCAGGACCTGCCGCAGGGGAACCGACAGCCGCGTCTTGCGCAGCGTGAGCGCCGCCGAGTACGACGCGGCCGCGAGCAGGAGCCCGACGACCCCCAAGCCCAGATAGAGGGTGGTACGCGTCCCGATGGTCGCGGGATCGCCCACCGTCGGCGGGTTCGCCGGGTACTTCAGGGCCGGGAAGAGCACCACCGCGGCCAACAGCACCGCGCTGGCCTTGAGGCTGCGGGCCCAGGCATCGCCCTGCAGCCGGCCCACCGACCACGCCATCAGCACACCGAACACCGCACCGACCGCCACGCCGATGAGCGCCGTACCCGCCACCAACCCGATCCTCTGCACCGGCCGTGTCACCTCAGGCTCGACGGGCGCGTTGGCGGGCGCTTGCGCCTGCTCTTGCTCTTGCGCGGCCTGGGCCTCCTCGATCTGGATCGCCGCGTCCACTGAGGGCTCGCCGACCAAAAGGCCGGCGAGCCCCGCGAGCAGCCCCGCCAACAGCCCGGCGACAATCCCGCGCTTGATGAAGGCCGCGATCACGGTGTCAGTGGCACGGAACGCCGAGCAGGTGGCGGGCGTCGTGGAAGAACTCGTGGAGGACGCCGCCCTTGTCCGCCATCGCGTGGGTCATCGTCGAGGCCAATGCGCCTTGGTCGAACGCGACGATGTAGAGCAGTAGATAGGTCAGGACCAGCACGGCCAGCGCCGGCCACAGCAGCTCTTTGAGGGTCAGAGTAGGGGTCAAGTGGATTTCCTCCTGGGGATCGGCTACCTCGTCGCCGGACTGAACGCCGCTTTGTCCCGCCCGGGGGGTCAGCGGCCCCCCGGAGAGCGGCGACGATGCGGGGGCTCTGCGAGGTGGGCTACCCGATCTGAGTATGGACATCGCCCACGGCGACGTCTAGGACCTTCGTGGGTACCAAGGGAAGCGCGGGAGCCCCATCGGTCGGAGGCTGATATTGTCGGAACAGAAGCAAGGAGGGCGGGTGAGTCACTACAGCGATCCAGCGGTCAAGGCTGACCTGTTACGGCGACTCGCCCGTGCCGAGGGGCATGTCCGCGCGCTCCGAGCGATGATCGACCGGGGTGAGCCCTGCGCCGACGTGCTGGTCCAGGTGTCCGCGGTGCAAGGTGCCCTTCATCGGGTCGCCGGGCTATTGCTCGAGAACCACGTGACCGCCTACCTCATCGAGGACGACGCGGAGCGCCGGTCAGACGCGATCGAAGGGCTACGGAAGAGCATCCGACAATACCTCCGCTGAGCTCTCCAGTACCTCCGCTGAGGTTCGATGTTGCGGGCCGCATGAGGTAAGGGAATCCTTGTGCTCATGGGTGCAGCCATCAACGGGGTCGGCATGCTCGGTAAACCCACACCCGGTGAGGACCCAATCGCCACGTACGGCCGGCTGCTCGCCGCGCGCCACCAGCTCAACCTCGGCGACCCCCTGACGGAACTCCTGCAACCCGAACGCGCCGAGGCGTCCCGGTGGTTACCCCTCGCCGAGGTACTCGCGCCGGAGAGCGAGGTGCTCACCGAGGTCGTGAGCGCCCACCAGCGCGCCGCCCAGGCCTGGGACACCCATATCGCCGCCGCGCTGGTGCTCAAGATGTTCTCCGTGCAGCTGATCTGGCCCGTCCTGCTGCCCTGGGCCACCGAGCGCCGCGTGCCAGAGCTCACGATGGCGAATACCTGGGTACGAGTCGAGAGCGGCGGGCGGTTGCGCGGCCTGCGCCTGGAGGTTCCCCGCTTCGCGGTCCTCCCCCAAGATCCCGTTGCCGGGCACCCCGACGCCGTGCCCCTCGACGACGAGAAGGCACTGCTCGAATGGCTCGACGAGCACGTCCTCGCCGCGGCCATCACACGAGCGGTTGAGGTCATGCGTGCCCGCTACCGGGTCAGTGCCCGCTTGGCCTGGGGTAACGTCGCCCCGACCGCCAACGGGCTGTTCCAACGGCTGGCCGCGGCGCTCGGAGAGGATGCGCTGCGTCCCAGCCGCGAGGCGTTCTTCGCCCGCCGCCCCGATCTCGCCGAGATGCTCAAGCACGTCCGGTTCGACGACGGCACGCCGGCGGGACGCCTCCAACCCATGCGCACGGTCTGCTGCCTCATCTACAAGGCGGGTGACGGCACCTTCTGTGGCACCTGCCCGCTCATTCCCCTGGCCACCCGCATCGCTCGCTACGAGGCCTACTGCCGCGGCGAAGGATGGCTCCCCCTGACCGCGGCCGACCGCGCGAGGCGCGGCGCAACGCCAGCCTCTTGACATAACACTGCTGCTCAGGGACAGTATCTCCTAGCACCCCCTGCGGGACGGGACTGTTCCCGTTCGCCATTCGCCATAGGGTTTGAGCGCCGTCTCGCGCTCACGCCACCCGGTGGGTCACGGTCTTGCGGGCCGGTGGTACGACCGGAGCTCCGGCTGCGCGGCGCGGATAGCGCGCCGTTCAGCATGGCGTCCGAGCTATCGTCCACTGACCCTGCTGACAGCGGGTAGCGAAGGCTTCAGGCGAAATGACGGCGGTGCGGCCAGCCGACGTGCGGGCGCGGCCCAGCTCATCAGATCCACCCGCGGAGGCGAGGCAGGGTAGGCGGTCGCCGCTGCCCCTCGGCACGCGGGGTACGCGGGTGCTGCTCGGGTGCCTCGCCGCGGGTGTTGTCGTAAGCGTCACGCTCGCGGTTGGGGCGGGACCCGTGCGCATGCCCGCGCGAACCGTGTGGGCCATCATCGGCCATCACGTCCTCGGAGTGCCGGCGGAGCCCTCGTGGGGCACCGCGGCGGACCACATCGTCTGGCTGGTCCGGCTGCCCCGCGTGCTCATGGCCGTAGTGGTAGGCGGGGGTCTCGCGGTCGTAGGCGTGGCGTTCCAGGCGCTGGTGCGCAACGCACTGGCCGATCCTTACCTGCTGGGTGCCTCCTCTGGCGCGTCGGTCGGGGCGACAGCCGTGATCGTGTTGGGAGTGTTCTCCGGGCTCGGCACCTACGCCTTGAGCGCCGCGGCCTTCGCCGGCGCCCTGGTCGCGGTGGTCCTGGTGTTCGTCATCGCGCGATCGGCTGGCGGGGTCACGCCGCTGCGGCTCATCCTGTCGGGGACCGCGATGGCGGCGGTGTTCGCGTCGGTCACGAGCTTCCTCATCCTTGCCGTGAACCGTGAGGCGGCGCGAGCGGTGATGTTCTGGCTGCTCGGCAGCCTCGCCCCCGCCAGGTGGGCCTTCTTGGGGCTGCCCACGGGAGTGGTGCTGCTCGGCACGTGCTGGCTGCTGTTGCAGGCTCGCCTGTTGAACGCCCTCGTGATCGGTGACGACACCGCCACGACGCTGGGCGTGGACGTCCGCCGCCTCCGGCGGAGCCTGATCACCGTCGCCTCGCTGGTGACCGGCGTGCTCGTCGCGGTCAGCGGGACGATCGGGTTCGTGGGACTGATGATCCCCCACCTCGCCCGGCTCGTCTCCGGGAGCGACCATCGCCGGGTACTGCCCGTTTCCGCGCTGTCGGGCGCCGTGTTCCTCGTGTGGGCCGACGTCGGCGCCAGAATGCTGATCGCTCCCGCCGAGCTGCCGATCGGGGTGATCACATCACTGGTCGGCGCGCCGTTCTTCGTGCTGCTCATGCGCCGCAGCGGCTACGGGCAGGGGAGAGCCACATGAGCCTCGCCTACGACCACGTCAGCGTGACGGCCGACGGCAGGCGCATCGTCACCGACGTGACGTTACGCGTTCCCTCCGGTGGGCTCGTCGGGCTGATCGGCCCCAACGGCAGCGGCAAATCCACCCTGCTGCGCACTGCCTACCGGATGCTGCGACCCAGCGCGGGAGCCGTCTGGCTCGGCGGGGACGACGTCCATCGCCTTCCGAGCCGGACCGTGGCGCGACGGCTCGCGGTCGTACGCCAAGAGCAGGACGGCGACTTCGAGTTCACGGTCACCGAGACGGTGGCGATGGGCCGGACCCCGCACAAGGGACTGCTGGACCGCGAGGCGGACGAAGACCGTCGGCTCGTCGCCGACGCCCTCGAGCGTGTCGGGATGGGATCGTTCGCCGACCGTCGCTTCGTCACGCTTTCAGGTGGCGAGAAGCAGCGCGTGCTCGTCGCTCGCGCGATCGCGCAGCGAGCCCGCTACCTGCTGCTGGACGAGCCCACCAACCACCTCGACGTGCGCTACCAGCTCGAGATCATGGACCTCGTCGCCGGGCTTGGCGCCACGGTCCTCGCCGCCCTGCACGACCTCAACATCGCGGCGGCCTACTGCGACCGCGTCTACGTCCTGCAGGCCGGCAGGATCGTCGCCTCCGGCGGCCCCGACGAGGTGCTCACCCCCGACCTGGTCGAGCAGGTCTACGGCGTCCGCGCCGGGGTGGTGCGCCATCCGCTGACCGGCGACCGGCAGCTGTGTTTCCTCTCCCCCAGCCGCGGCGCGCTGCTCACCGCGGTCGCCCCAGCACAAGAGGAGTAGCTCATGCGTACCATCCTGGCGGCCATGGTCGCGGTCCTGATCGTCATTGCCGCGTCCTGGCAGCCGTTGGCGGCAGCCGAGGGCGGTCCCGTCACGGTCGAGAACTGCGGCCAGCGGCTGACGTTCGACGAGGCCCCGCAACGAGCGATCACCAACGACGTGAACATGGCCGAGTTCATGTTCGCCCTCGGGCTCGAGGACCACATGCTCGGCCGCCTCACCTACGGGGGCGCCAACGACGAGTACACCCACGGAGAGGACACCGGCCCTTGGAAGGACAGCTTCGAGCGCGTGCCGCACCTCGGTACCGAGTTCGGCAAGGAGGCCCTCATCGGCGCTCAGCCGGACTTCGTGTTCGCAGGTTGGAACTACGGGTTCCAACGCGACTCGGACATCACGCCCGCCTCGTTGGCCGAGGTTGGGATTCCTTCATACGTCCTGACCGAGACGTGCGGCGGGGAGGGCGGCCCACGCGGCGACCGTGAGGTCATGGACGGTGTGATTCACGACTTGCGGAACCTCGGCGCGATCTTCCGTGTCCCCGAGCGGGCCGAGGCCGTGATCGCGCAGTTCGAGGCCGATCTCGACCAGGCGCGGGAAACCGGCCCTCAAGACGACCCCGTCCGCGTGTTCCTCTACGACTCGGGTGGCGACGAGGGGCCTTTGAGCTCCGGGGCCCACGGCGGGCCGCAGGGCATCATCGAGGCGGCCGGCGGGGAGAACATCTTCGGCGACCTCGCCGACTCTTGGACCACCGTGAACTGGGAGACCGTGATCGCCCGCGACCCCGAGGTCATTGCGATCGTCGACTACACCTACGAAGGCAACACCGGCCCCCAGACCGTCGAGGAAAAGATCGCGTACTTGAAGGCGAAACCCGAGCTGGCCGATGTCACCGCCGTCCGCGAGAACCGGTTCTTCGTCCTGACCTACGCCGACTGGGTCGCCTCCCCCCGCAACGCCCAAGCCGCGCTCACCCTCGCCCGGGAACTCACGACCCTTCGGCGGTAGAGCGGCACGCGGCTATGATCTCGTGTGGCATCGCGTGTCGATGGCGGGCTGCGTCAGGCATGGAGGTGCCGTACTCCGAGGGGTCATTCGTGACCATCACGTTCAATCACACCATCATCGCCGCACGAGACCGGCACGAATCCGCGTCGTTCTTCACGAGCCTGTTCGGGCTTGGAGCACCAACATCGTGGGGGCCGTTCGTCACCGTAACGCTGGATGCGGGGGTGCGCCTCCATTTCGCTGAACCGGGCATCGACGACATCCAGATGCAGCACTACGCGTTTTTGGTTGACGACCGCACGTTCGACGCGATCTATACGCGCATCGTCGACGGTGGCCTCGAACACTGGGCCGATCCCCAGATGACGATGCCCGGTCAGATCAACACGAACAATGGCGGCCGCGGCTTCTACTTCTTCTTCGATCCCGCCGGCCACGCAATGGAAGTCCTCACCCGACCGGACGACTGACTCTCGCGGGCACCGATCTCCCGTCTTGAGACGGCCCTTCCTTCGCGAGTTCGCGACAGGCCCCGATCAGCACGCGCTGGCGCCACGGCGTTGAAACCCGTGCCCTAAGGGGCCGCGCGGATAGGCCAGTCCTGACCGCACGCCGGGAAGACGCAGGTTTCCTTCGCATACGCAGGATTGTTGCGTCCTCCGGCTGGCGCGCTGGTTTTGACCCGCAGTTTTCCTCCGGATCCGGTGGAAACGGCAGTGTGGGGACCGCGAGGGTCTCTCGCGCCCACGCCGAGAACCTCGCGTATCGGACCACGGTCGAGGCGCATCCCCGCGGTCGGGTCCTCGAGGGTGAGCTGCACCTCCGGCCTGACGGGACGGTCGAGGAGAAGATGGTTGACGTTGCCTGCGCCGTCGACGTCGCGCGGCACGCGACGCTCATCGCGTTGGGCCGCTCGCGGTTCGATGCCGTCGTGATGCTGTCCGCTGACCGTGACCTCACCCCCGCGTACCGGATGGCAGTCGAGGAGTATGGCATAGCACTCCATGTTGCCGCGGCATCGATCGTGGAAACACGCGAATACCCGTACCTGCTGCTGGGTGAGGCGGCGTTCGTGCTGATGTGCGAGCCGGAGCCCGCGATCTACGGCCACGCGCTTCGCAACGCCGTCGCGCGCCTGGCTCTCCAGCCACGTGAACGCTGGACGCTCGTAGCCGAGCATCGCGGTCGCCGCGGGTGTTTGATGCGCCATGCGTCCGGGGCCGAGTTCCCCGAACAGGGACTTGGGGGCGTATACGCCCCGAAATCCCTGTTCGGGGAGGCCCGCCGGGTCTGGCATGGCGCGTTGGGCGAAGCCCCGCTAGATGTCAGCACGCTTCCTCGCCTCCAGTTCAAGGGCACAGTTGCCAACTCGAACACCCGAGAAGCGGGGGCCTGCTCGGTGCCATAATGAGCTTCATGCTGACTCCGGGGTTCAGTCAGGCGGCTCCCACCGTGGAGGACCGCAGTCTTATGCTGCGCGCCCTCCGCTACCCACGAGGCCGCAACTGGCGCCGAACGCGCATCCCAACTCTCGGCTGTTCCCAGCCGGACCCTGCATGATTGGGCTACATCCGGGGCGCTCGTACCCGATTGGATGCATACATCTCCCAGAGGCTGGTCGTACCGGGACGTGGTCTACGCCCGGCTGCTCGCGTGGCTCCGTAGCAAAGGCATGGCGCGGCCCAGTGCCGCGGAACGGGTTGCTTTGGTCCGCGATCTGCTCGCTGGAGCCGGTACGATCTTCCTGGTTGGAGACGAACGCGTCGATCGCTTCACCGGTCAGCAAGCATTCGACGGGCTCGCCGAACTCCTCGACGTGTTCCACTTGAGCGAACCGATCGAGGGCGTTTCCAGCTCAGAGCTTTGGGGTCCCAGCCTCGTGCGCCCATCCCCGCACACCTACATCTCCCCATGGGTCCTCGGAGGCGAGCCGTGTCTCGAGAACTCCCGAGTACCTAGCGCGGCGGTCTATGCTTTGCATCACGAGCGCGGGCTCGGCAATGAGCAGATCGCGGCACTGTACCCTGGCGTGTCTTTGGACGCCATCGAGGATGCGCTCAAACTGAGCGTCAGCTCCGCCGAGCCGCTTAGACCCTTGGAGGCTGTCGACGCCTCGGTCGAGGTCGTATCGCTGCGGTCGTTCGACGAACGCTTGGTCGCAGCCAGGTACTGGCCGGCGGCGACCTCACGCATGAGGATCCGCGCGTGAGCCTGTGGCGGGCACGTCAGCAGTCTTCTCGTGGCGTGGGTTTCCTCTGGCTTGCCCAGGCCGTGGCGACTCGGTCGGCGGCGCATTGGTCGAGGTAGCGCGTGGCCCGCGCATCGAGCGTACGGATTGCGGCGAGCGTCAGACCGGCCCCTACTACGGCGCCCACCAGCGCCGCGACCAGCACCAGCGCCAGGACGTCGGCGCCGGTCATTCGGCGAGCAGCCAGACGACCTCACCCGCGTCCTCGAGGCGCACGGCGTGCAGGAACGCCTCGTCCATGGCGGCGTCGGGGCTGGCGGGGCCGAAGGCCGTGCCACACGAGCAGACCGGCCAGTGGAGCCCGGTGGCGAGTACCTCCATTACAACCACGTGCATCGGTGGAGATTAACACACTCGACTAGACAAGTGTGTAACTAGCGATCGGGTTCACGCCACGGCGAGCGGCACTCGGCCAGGGCCATCCGGGATCACCTGGCTTTATGCTCGGCAGGCCTCGACATGGTGAAGGACTGGAGCACGTGAGCATCGATCCCAGAGCCGACCGGCCCGTGTATCAGCAGATCGCGGACGTGCTCAGGGACGCCATCGTCAAGGGTGAGCTGACCGCCGGTCAGAAGCTGCCGTCCGAGCGCGACCTCATCGAGCGCTACGGCGCCGCCCGCGAGACCGTCCGCCGGGCGATTCGCGTGCTGATGTCGGAGGGGCGGGTCGAGTCACAGCGCGGCGTCGGCGTGTTCGTGCGCCAACCTGGGCCGCCGATCAGGCGGATGTCCATGGACCGGTTCGCGCACCGGCACCGCGATACGGGCAAGGCCGCCTTTGCCGCCGAGGCCGAGCGCGAGGGGAAGCCGTGGCGAGCCGAGATCCTCGAGCTTGGCGAGGTGGAGGCACCCGCCGACATCGCCTTGCGTCTCCAGCTCGGTGAGGACCCACGGGCTTTCGTGCGCCGCCGGCGCATGTGGATCGAGGACTACCCGATGTCGCTGGCCGACAGCTACTTCCCCCTCGACATCGCCGAGGGCACCGCCATAATGCGCGAGGACTCCGGTCCCGGTGGCGTCCACTCGCGCATCGAGGAGCAGGGCATCCTCCTCACCCGCTTCGAGGAGGAGCTCCAGGCGCGCATGCCGACACCCGACGAGGCCCACAGCCTCCACCTGGCGCCGGGCGTCCCAGTGCTCGACCTCGTCCGCACCGCCTACGCCGGGGACCGCGCCGTCGAGATCCTCGTGTCCGTGGCCGCTGGCGACAAGCACGTGTTCCACTACGCCTTCCCGGCGGAATGAAGGTGCCGCTCATGCTCGACGACTACCGCAAGGTTCTGGTTACTGGGGGCCTCGGTTTCATTGGCCGGCACCTTACCGAGGCGCTGATCACGCTCGGGAAGGAGGTGAGCATCCTCGACAGCGCTCGCTCGGCGTTGAGCACGACCGCGCCGCCGGGAGCCAGCCTCGAGGTGGCCGACATCCGCGACTCCGACGCGGTGGCCGAGGCGGTCGCCGGAGCCGAGCTGGTGTTCCACGTGGCCGCCAACGCCAATGGCACGCTGTCGGTCACCGAGCCTCGCCTTGACTTCGAGATCAACGCGTTGGGGACGGTCTCGCTCGCGGAGGCGCTCCTCGCCAGCGAGGTCCGCAGGATGGTGTACGTCTCGTCCGCATCCGTCTACGGCACACCACTGCGGTTCCCGATGGACGAGGACCATCCCACCCGTCCCTTCGTCCCCTATGGCGCCTCGAAGCTGAGTGGCGAGGTCGCCTGCCTCGCGCTTCATCGCGCCGCCGGCCTGCCGGTCGTGGTCGGCAGGCCGTTCTGCGTCTACGGGCCGGGCGAGAACCCCAACGAGACCATGGTGGAGCCGGGACGCTACCTACGATGGCACCTCAACGAGCGGCCCATCCAGATCATTGGCGACCCCGACAAGAAGACCCGGGATTTTGTGCATGTCAGCGACCTCGTGGCCGGCCTTCTCGCAATTGCCGACCGAGCAGAGGTCGGCCAGGTCTTCAACGTCGGCTCTGGCCAAGAGATCTCAATGCGCCAGCTCGCCGAGACCATCGGCGACGCCACCGGCCGCCAACCGACGCTCAACGTCATCTCCGAGATCACCGACGACACCTACCGGCTCGTCGGGGACATCTCCAAGCTCGAGGCGCTTGGGTACCACCCCGCCAAATCCCTCTCCGACGGAGTCAGTGAGCTGGCCACCCACCTGGGCGCCTACCCCGACCTCCCCACAGCGCCCACCATCTTTCGGCGGGGCCAGCAAGGCGAGCAGGCAACTCCCGTCAGCCGGTAAGCGAGATCGCGAGGAGTCCCGCCGAAAGCCCCACGACCAGCAGATTGCTGTCGGGAAGCCAGCAGAGCGCCCGCCCCTCGTGGTGGACCGGGATGACCAGGCGACACGTGCCGGTGGCGAGGTCCCACAGCCGCACCGTGCGGTCGCTGCTGGCGGAGGCGAGCAGCGCCTGGCCATCAACGGTCACCGGGCACAGCGCCCGCACCCAGTCGGTGTGGCCCCCAAGACCGGCCCGCTGCTCCCCGGTCGCCGGGTCCCAGATGCGCACCGTGCCGTCAGCGCCGGCGGAGGCCAGCAGCGCCTGGCCATCAACGGTCACCGGGCACACCGCCCACACCCAGCCGCTGTGACCCCCAAGACCGGCCCGCTGCTCCCCGGTCGCGGGGTCCCAGATGCGCACCGTGCCGTCGTCGCCGGTGGAGGCCAGCAGCGCCTGGCCATCAACGGTCACCGGGCACACCGCCCACACCCCGCCGCTGTG
>JBOGED010000365.1:0-2338 GCA_050743625.1 Egibacteraceae bacterium
GGACAGCGCTGCCTGGCGGGGCCGCGCGCACGGCTGCCGCGGGGTCGGCGGTCTCGATCGTCTCCCACGTCGGCGGGCGTCGCGCGCGGTGGGCAGCGATACGCTCGGCCATCTCGGCGTCACCCGCGGCACCGGTGGCGACGTAGACCACCTCACCGCCACCGGCGGCCACGACCGACTCGGCGACCGCGCTCTTTCCCGACCGCGTGCCGCCGAGCACGAGCACCAGCTCAGCCATGGTGATGATGGTGGTGGCTGTGGTGCAGGTTCGGGGACTCGCGGGTCACGCGGTAGACGCAGTTGTCGCAGCTGCGTGGAACCGGGCCCCCGACGGCCTCGTGGTAGCGCTCGAGCACGAGCCGGGCGACGCGGTCGTCGGGACCGAGATACCGAGTCACCTGGACGTCGGCATCGGGATGCGCGGCGGCGAACGCCTCGGCCTGCGCGACGATGCGCCGCTCGAGGATGCCGGTGAACAAGAAGTACGGCGCGACGGCGATGCGGCGGAACCCCAGGCGCAGGCAGCGCTCTAGTCCCTCGGGGACCCGGGGGGCGGTGATCCCGACGAAGGCGGCCTCGACGGCGGGCCAGCCTCGCGCGCCGCTGAGGCTCCCCTCCCATAGCAGGCGCGCGACCTTGAGGATGTCGGAGTTCGCGTCCGGGTCCGAGGAGCCGCGCCCGACCAGCAGCACGGCGGTCTCGTCGCGCAGCTCGGGCGGCACGGTGGCGTCGAGCCGCTCGGTGACCACGGTGAGAATATCGGGATGGATGCCGAGCTCACGGGCATACGTGAACCGGACTCCCGGAAAGTCGCTCCGCGAGATGACGACGACCGTGGGGATGTCAGCCTTCGCGTGGCCCGCCCCAAGGAGCGTGAGCGGGACGACGACGATCTCCTCGTGACCCTCGGCGACCAGGTCGCCGGCCGCGACCGACAGCGGCGGTGGGGCGAGCTCGAGGAACCCCGCACCCACCGCGACCTCAGGCGCGTGCGCGCGGACGCGGTCGGCGAGGGCGAAGAACTCCTCGATCCCGGCCTGGCTCCGGGAGCCGTGCCCGGCGATAAGCAGCGCTGGCGTCCTCCCCATCATCCCTCCTGGAAGAGGCGCAGCGCGTTGAGCGCCGCGGCGGTCGCCGCCGCCCCACCTTTAGGGCTACGGTTCGTGCAGGCGGGCAGGCCGCTCGCCCGCAACGCCTCCTTGGACTCGGTCGCCCCGACGAATCCCACGGGCAGGCCGATGACGAGCGCCGGGCGAGCGTCGAGCGTGAGCAACGCTTCGAGCGCCGTGGGAGCGCAGCCAATCGCGTACACCGCGCCGGGGCCGGCCCGCGCGCTCGCGAGCCGGATGCCGGCGGCGCTTCGTGTCTCGCCTGCTCCCGGCGCCGCCTTGCCCAGCCCGCAGATCGTCGCAAGGCCCGTGATGCCGGCGGCGACCATGCGCGTGTCGGCGACGACGGGCGCGCCGGCACGCAGCGCGGCGAGGCCGTCCCGGAGCGCGTCCTCGTCGAGCACGAGGTCGTCGGCGTAGCCGAGGTCGGCGGTGGCGTGGATGACGCGCTCGGCGACGGCCCGCGACAGGGGCGGCAGCGCGGACAGGTCGATCGCCTCGCGCAGGCGGCGGTAGGACTCCCGCTCGATGGGGTGGACGCGCTCGCGCATCAGGCGAGCACCTCCACGCACGCGTCGGCGGGGCAGATCTCCGCGCACTCCCCGCATCCGGTACAGCTGGAGAGCACCACCAGCCCGCGCCGGGTGGCGCGGATGGCCCGCTCGGGGCACGTCCCCAGGCAAGCCCCGCACCCGACGCACGCCGCGGTCACCACGGTGAACCTTGTGTGCTGGATACGCGACAGCGTCACTGATACCCCCTCGGCGTCACCATGTGGTCGCCGATCCACCGGGTTTGCGAGCTGCCGACCACGACCAGGCTGTGCATGTCCACCTCGGCGGGGTCGAGGGTCGCGAGGGTGCGGCGCAGCACGCGCTGCGCCGGGCGGGTCACGTCGGCGACGACCGCCGCGGGCGTGTCGGGGGCACGGTGCTCGAGCAGCAGCAGGCATGCCTCGGCGAGCTGCCAGTGGCGCAGCCTTGACCGCGGGTTGTAGAAGCTGACCACGAAATCGCCCTCGGCGGCGGCCTTCACCCGGCGGCGGATGACCTCCCACGGCGTGAGCAGATCGGACAGCGAGATCGCGCAATGGTCGTGGCCGAGCGGCGAGCCGAGCACCGCCGCCGCCGCGCTCGCCGCGGTCACGCCCGGCACGACCTCGACGTCGATGTCGACGGCGTCGCCGCACCGCTCGAGCGCCAGGGAGGCCATCGCGTACACCCCGACGT
>JBOGED010000366.1:0-8208 GCA_050743625.1 Egibacteraceae bacterium
GCCCCGCTCGCGGTCCGAGAGCCGCTCAGGCCGGTCGCGGCGAGGCTTGGTCGGCGGCCGCGTAAAGCGCGGCTACGTCGATCTTCTTCATGTCCAGCATGGCCTGCATGGCCCGCTGGGCGCGTCCCTTGTCAGGGTCGTTCAGCAACTCGCCCATGCCTACCGGGCAGACTTGCCAGGACAGGCCATACCGGTCTTTCAGCCATCCGCACGGCCCCTCCTCGCCATCCTCGGAGAGCGTGGCCCAGTAGTAGTCGACTTCGTCCTGATCGGCGCAGTTGATCAGCAGAGAGATTGCTTCGTTGAACGTGAAGTGCGGGCCGCCGTTGATGGCGGTGTGCTCCTGCCCGTCGAGTACGAAGGTGACGGTGAGCACGGTGCCGGCCGGTCCCGGACCGGCTTCGCCGTAGTAGGTGACGTTCGTGATCTCCGAGTTCGGGAACACCGAGACATAGAACTCGGCCGCCTCCTGGCCTTCGGTGTCGAACCAGAGGTTGGGAGTGATCCGTGGCATGGCTTCTCCTGTCGTCAGCGGTTCGGTCTGACGCCTGTACTGACGGTTGTGCCGTTCGAGAATCATCGCCGCCCAGATTCCGGCCGCACCCGGCTCTACCCCAGGCGCTCGATCACATCAGGGATGCCGCCGTCTGACAGCACCACCGGTTCGAAGCCGTGGCGCTCCAATAGGCTGGCGGCGATGGTGGCGCGGTAGCCGCTGGCGCAGGCGGTCCACACCGGCTCGTCTTGGCGCAGCGCCTCGGGGACACCGGCCGCCAGGTCTGGGACGTAACCGTGGACCGACCCCGGGATCCGGCCGGACGCCCATTCGGCCGGCGAGCGAACGTCGAGTACCTGCGCGCCGGCGCGGACCGCGGCGGTGAATTCCCTCGTGCCGACTTGGCGGTAGGATGTTCCTTGGCCGTCGGCCCAGCGACGGACGCCTCGGACGTGGTCGAACCCGAGGCGGCCGAGCTGGCCGACGGCCTCATCGGCTGGCTGGTCGGGGTCCGCCACGAGCACGACCGGATCGTTGAACGGCAGCAGCCACGCCACCCACACGCCGAACTCGTCCGACAACTCGACGCCGAGGGCGCCTGGCAGGTGCCCGGCGGCGAACGCGTCACGGGGCCGGAGGTCCACGACGTGCGCACCGCCGACCGCGGGCGCGTCGAGCTCAGGGACATCAGTACCAGGCCACGGGTCAGCGCCGCGCAGGTTGATCGGCGCCATGTGCGCGTAGTAGCTCGGGTAGGGCTGCAGGGCGGCGAGCTGCCCGTCGGCGAAGGCCTCGGCGTCCGGATAGTCCAGCGCGGGGTTGGCGCGCAGCTCCTCCTCCAGCGTCGAGGTCGTGCGACCACCCGCGTCGGAGGCGGTGCAGAACGAGCCCTCGCCATGGGTTGGGTAGACCGCCACCGATCCTGGCAACGCGGCCAGCCGGCGCAGCGAGCCGTGCTGGAGCCTGGCGAGCTGGCGCGCTCGATCGCGGCCGAGCAGGTCGGTGCGTCCCGCGGCGCCGACGAGCAGGCTGCCGCCGGAGAACACCGCGATAGGCTGCGCCTCCACCAGGACGAGGTAGCTGCAGTGCTCCGGGGTGTGGCCGGGTGTGTGCAGCGGCCGGATCACGAGCCCGCCAGCGTCGAGATCCTCGCCGTGGAACGCCGGCACATGTGGGAACGCGGCGCCCGCGCCGGCGGGGAGCACGAGCCGGGCACCCGCCTGCCGCGCGGCCTCGAGCCCACCGGAGACGTAGTCGTTGTGGACGTGGGTCTCCAGCACCCAGCGAACCGGCACCCCGAGCTCGTCGGCCGCACCGAGGAACCGGTCCACGTCCCGTTGCGGATCGACCAGGATCCCGATCCCGTCGTGAACGGCGAGATACGTCGTATCGCCCAGACCGGGGGTGCGGATGGCGCGAACCTTCACCAGGCCACCTTACGCGTCGCGCGCTCGATCAATCCAGCCGTCACAGATCAACTTACTACTCTTTACACGGTTGACAGGCCCGTCTCAGGGTCGGGATAGTGCCTCGTTCCGCCCGATCTGGTCGAGAAGGAGCCGCTCATGTCCGTGACCGATGAACTACTGCAGAACAACGACGCGTACGCCGCCTCGTTCGACAAGGGCGACCTGCCGATGCCACCCGGCAAGAAAACCGCCGTGCTGGCCTGCATGGACGCCCGTCTGAACGTGTATGGGATCTTGGGGTTGTCCGAGGGCGAGTGCCATGTGATCCGCAACGCCGGCGGGGTCGCCACCGACGACGCGATCCGGTCGCTGCTGATCTCGCAGCGGCTGCTCGGCACCGAGGAGATCATCGTGATCCACCACACCGATTGCGGGATGCTCACCTTCAGCGACGACGACGTGAAGCGGCAGATCCAGGACGACGTCGGGGTCAAGCCCGCCTTCTCGCTCGAGGCGTTCCCGGACCTCGACGAGGATGTCCGCCAGAGCATCGGCCGGATCAAGGCAAGCCCGTTCGTCCCCCACACCGACCAGATCCGCGGGTTCGTCTACGAGGTCGAGACCGGCCGCCTCCGCGAGGTGAAGTAGTAGGTTGTGTGCTGGATATCGGCGGTATACCGCCGATATCCAGCACGCTTAAACCCGTTGGACCTCGATGTGGGTCTGGGCACCGTCGGTGCGGTCGGCGACCACTGGGATCCCCTTCTTGCGGGCCCACGCCCTGACCGCGAAGGCGTGCTCGGCGACCGTGGTCTGTACCGCTAAGACCTGGCCGACCTCGAGCCGCTCCAGCTCTCGCCGCACGACCTGCAGCGCGGGGTCGCCGCAACCCATCTCCGTAGCACTGAGGTCGAGCAGGCGGTCAGCCATCGCGATACGGCCTTACGCGGTCTTCTCGATCGGGGCGCCCACCATGTTGCCGAACTCGCTCCACGAGCCGTCGTAGTTGACGACCACGGGGTAGCCGAGCAGGTACTTCAGCACGAACCAGCTGTGAGAGGAGCGCTCGCCGATCCGGCAGTAGGTGATGATCGACTTGTCCGGCGTGATGCCCTTCGAGCCGTAGAGATCGCTCAGCTGGTCGGCCGACTTGAACGTGTCGTCGTCGTTGATCGCCATCGCCCACGGGATGTTCGCCGCGCCGGGGATGTGACCGCCGCGTTGCGCGGCCTCCGTCGGGTACTCCGCTGGCGCGGTGATCTCGCCCGAGAACTCCGCCGGGGAACGAACGTCGACCAGCCCGATGTCGTCGCGCCCGACGACGCCGAGAACCTGGGGAAGGAAGGCACGGAGGCCGAGGTCGGCTCCCGCCGCCGTGTACGAGGTCTGAGAGAACTTCGGCGCGTCCTCCGTGACCTCGCGGCCCTCCTCGATCCACTTGCGCCGGCCGCCGTCCATGAGCCTCACGTCGGCGTGCCGGTAGACCTTGAAGGTCCAGAAGGCGAACGCCGCGAACCAGTTGCGCATGTCGCCGTAAAGGACCAGCGTGGTCTCCGGCGTGGCACCGACCGCGCTCATCAGCTGCTCGAACTGGCTCTTCGAGAGGATGTCGCGCCGGACGGGATCGTTGATGTCCCGCTTCCAGTCGACCAGGGCCGCGTTGCGGAGATGGCCCAACTCGTAGGCGCTCTCAGGGTCGTAGTCGACCTCCAAGATGCGCACGCTGTCGTCGTCCTGATGGTCTTGGACCCATTGGGTGCTGACCAACACCTCGGGATGAGCAAAGTCCATATTTGGGGCCTCCGTGTTCGGCTCGGTTTCGAGCAGCCACCATCCCAGCACACAACCATCCCTCGCACCAGTGGGAGCCGCTCACGACGACAGAGGGGAAAGGAGAGAAAGGTCGAGGTAGCAGTAGGCCCAGTCCTCACCCGGCTCGGCGGAGCAGATCAGCGCGTGGCCGCCCGCGCGGGCATGCGCGGAGGCATGGCGGTTAGGCGAGGAGTCGCAGCAGCCGACGTGCCCGCACGTGAGGCAGATCCGGAGGTGGACCCAGTCGTCGCCGGTTCGGAGGCACTGCTCACAGCCATGCGCGCTGGGGAGCACTGCCCGGATGGCGCCGACATGGGGGCAGGCTTGGTCCGGATCGGGGGCGAAGCGCACAACCTTCGCGATGTCAACAAACGTCCGGCCAGGCGGCGGCTCGATCAGCTCGCGCAAGACCGCTTTGGACAGGCCCTGCAGGCTGGTCCGGTCCGCGCTCACGACCTTGTCAGCCCCGGCGATCACGAACTCCTCCAGCTCGCTCGCCGCCGCCGCGCGGACCACGATGACGGCCTGAGGTGCGAGCTGCCTGCAGAGCGCGGCGATACGCACGGCAGCCTCGGGCTCGTCGTCGGCGACCACGATCACGCGTGCCTCGCGAACCCCGGCCTGCTCCAGGATGTGCCGTTTCGTCGAGTCGCCGAGTAGGACCTCGTGGCCCGCCTCTGTGGCCTGGGCGGCACCGTCCGGGTTCAGCGTCGTGATGACGTGCGGGATGCCCGCGCCGGCGAGGTCGGCGGCGAGATGGCGTGCCCCGTTGCCCCAGCCGCAGATCAGGACGTGGTCGCGTGGGTCGAGCGGTGAGTTCGCGGCCGCTACTCGGATGGGCGCTGGCCGTCGCCTGGCGCGGGTATCGAGGCGCCGACCGAGCACGTTGCCCAGGGTGCCGAGCCCTGGAGTGGCGACCATGAGTAGCACGGTCGCCCCGATGAACGCCTGAGCGCCGGCCTCCCCGAGGCCGGCGGGTGACAAGCCCACCTCGCGGCCCGCTCGCTCCAGCACGAACGAGAACTCGCCGACCTGAGCCAGGAGCAGCGCCGTCGAGCCGGCGGTCGCGGCGCCGATCCCGACCACAAGCGCGCCGATGCCGGTCGTGACGATCTTGACCAGCAAGACGAGCGCGACCGCCCCCGCGATCAGCAGCGGCTCGCGCAGCAGGAACCGCACATCGAGGAGCGTGCCGACCGACAGGAAGAACGCCGCGGCGAAGATGATCTGCAGTGGCAGCACCTCGCCCAGTGCCTGGGAGCTGTGGCGGCTCTCGCTGACGAGCAGCCCCGCCAAGAAGGCGCCGAGCGACAGGGACACCCCCGCCATCGCGGTGAGAAACGCTGTTCCAAGGCAGATGGCGACGATGCTGAGCAAGAAGACCTCGGGGGAACACGCCCGGGCGACCCCCTCGAGCAGCCGAGGCATCACGCGCCGCGCGACCACGAGGACGACCGCGATGACCGCGGCCGCTCTGGCGAACGCCCAGGCGAGCTCGAGCGGCGAGCCACCGTCGCCGCCAAGCTGCGGCAGGACCAGCACCATCACGACCACCGCGAGGTCCTGGAAGATCAGGAACGCGAGCGCGGTCTGCCCTGTCGGCGTGCGCGTCTCGAGACGGTCGGCCAGCAGCTTGAGGACGATCGCCGTCGACGACAGCGCGACGAGGAAGCCCGTGAAGATCGCCGCCGGCAGCGCGACGCCGAGGGGCAGCAGCAGCGCGGTCGTCAGCGCGACCGCCCCGGCGACCTGCAGGCCGCCGCCGAGCAGGACGAGCCGCTTGATCCGCGCGAGGCGCTCGAGCGAGAACTCGATGCCGATCGTGAACAGCAGCAGGATGACGCCGACCTCGGCGATCGCATCGACCGCCTCGCGTTCCGTGACCAGCCCCAACACGCTCGGGCCGATGAGCGCGCCCGCCAGGAGGAACCCGGTGATCGGCACGATCCGCAGCCGGACGAACAGGTAGCCGATCGCCGCAGCCGACACGACCAGCGCGACGGCCTGCGGGAAGAACGCGGGCATCCCTCCCGCTTCGGCGGCGAGGACGATCAGCGGGACAGGCGTACCCATAGGGGCCAGCTTGGCAGCGAGAGGCCCTCACCGCAGGGCCCCAAATCGGAGTTGGGGGACAAACGGCACCGCCGGACCCACGTGGTGGCGCGGGGGCTCTCCGGTCTCATGTGCGTGCTCGGGCACATGCTCCCATGAACGCACACCCGCCCTGCCGCAGCTCGTTCCGGAGCAACTGGTGGCCTCGCGATGATCGCCTTGGGGATCGCTCCGGCGCTGTCCTCGTCCGCACCTCTCCTGCACAGCAGCTCATGGCGGCTGGCGCCGCCGCCCCGGAGGATGAGAATCCGGCAAACCAGGCATCCCTCGACCTTTCCGCGCTCGAGCGAGGCATCGAACGCAACGCCGGGCGCTATTGTGCAGAGTTTTGCCGAACTACCGGCATTACTCTGCACAGTGCAGGATTGGGCCGTCAACCAACTGGCGCGAACCCGGCAAAACCGGGCGGCATGTGGCCGATTCTCATCTCCGTGCAGGAAAAGGACGGCCTCAATCGTCGCGGTCGTCGCGCTCGACGGCCAAGACCGCACCGCTGGTCGCGTCGAGGAAGACCTCGTGCTCCGTCCTGAGGTCGTCGCTGAGGACCTCGATCTCCCAGATCATCAGGCCGTCGTCGATGTCAAAGTCGGCGTCGAAGACACGGCCGCCTCCTACCGCATTGAGCGCGGTCGCCTCGGCTTGCTCACGGGTGATGTTCGATTGGGCCGGCTGGGGAGCGGGCGAAGCTGCTGGCGGTGGCGGTGGCGGTGGCGGTTGCGGTGGCTGCGGCTGCGCCTGGGTGGCGGCGGGATCGACTGTCACCGGCTGTGGAGCAGGGTCGGCGGCGCACCCCGACAAGGTCAGCACGGCGGCGATCGCGGCGATACGGCGGCGGATCCTCATCATCGCGCTCCTCGTGCTGCGGTCGGGCTAGATGATACGCCGGCCGCTGAAGGCTCGGCCGAGCGTGACCTCGTCGGCGTACTCCAGGTCCCCACCGACCGGCAGCCCCGAGGCGATCCGGCTGACCCTTAGATCCATCGCCTTGAGAAGCCTCGCGAGGTAGCTGGCCGTAGCCTCGCCCTCGGTGTTCGGGTTGGTCGCGAGGACGACCTCGGCGACGCCTTCTTCGCCGAGCCGGGCGAACAGCTCTCGCATGTGAAGTTGGTCGGGGCCGATCCCGTCGATCGGTGAGATCGCGCCGCCCAGCACGTGGTAGCGACCGCGGAACTCCCCCGTCTTCTCGATCGCTTGGACGTCGCGCGGCTCCTCGACGACGCAGAGCACCGTGGGGTCCCGCCGAGCGTCCCGGCAGATACGGCACTCCTGTTGCTCGGTGTAGTTGAAGCACCGCGTGCAGAAGCGCACTTTCTCCTTGACCTGCAGGATCACCCGTGCGAGGCGCTCGGCGTCGGCGCGGTCGGCCGAGAGCAGGTGGAACGCGAGGCGCTGCGCGCTCTTCGGGCCGATACCCGGGAGCCGCCCAAGCTCGGTGATCAGGTCTTGGACGGCACCCTCGTACATCCTGCCATGCCCTCGCTAGCCGTTATCTCTTGGTTTGGAGCGGTGAGGCGTCGAGCGCGGGTCCGTCGGTGGGCCCGCAGTAGCATCTCCCGGCGATCCGTGCATCTAGAAGCCCGGCGGGAGACCGAGCCCTCCCGTGACGTCGCCGAGGTGCTCCTGCTCCAGCTCCTTGGACTTGCGCAACGCCTCGTTGCATGCCGCCAGCACCATGTCCTGGAGCATCTCGACGTCGTCGGGGTCCACGGCCTCAGGGTTGATGGTGATCGAGCGGAACTTGCCGCCTCCGGTCACGACCGCGCTGACCATGCCGCCACCGGACGAGCCGGTCACCTCCATCGTGGCCAGCTCTTCCTGCGCTTTCGCCAGCTTGCGCTGAAGCGCCTGCGCCTGGCGGAGCATCTGGTTCATGTTTGACATGGCAAGAGCCTACTTCCGCGATGGGTGGTCGGGCGGGAAGGATGGCGGTCCTACGTCTCGTGGCCCAAGATCTTCGCCCCCAGGTCCTTGGTGAGCGTCTCGACCGCCTTCGCATGGGCGGCGCGATCATCGGGCATCTGGCCGCTGGCCTCGGCGGCCTCGGCCTCCAGGACGGCTTCGACCTCGTCCGCTCGCCCCCCGACGCTGGGCTCCACAACAGGGGCGACCATCGCGTCGGACACCTCGGCGACCAGCTGCAACGGTTCGCCGAAGGCCTCCTCCAACACACTCCGGAACAGTGAGCGGGCCTGGTCGCTGGAGCACGACTCGGCGTGGAACGCGTAGGGAAACTGCACCGTCAGCTCGTCCCCCTTCAGCGAGACGGGCTGGCCCGACGACAGCACGGCGCCCAGCCGGACGCTGCGCGCCTTGACGGCCTCGAGCACGCGAGGCCACGCCGCGCGCACGGCGTCCAAACCCAACCCGGTGTGTGTCGAC
>JBOGED010000367.1:0-10576 GCA_050743625.1 Egibacteraceae bacterium
TCCTCACCCAGAACCCAGCGTAAGGCGCTCGCGGAACACGGGGATCAGGCCGCCCGCTAGCAGCATGTCGAGCTGGCGCGGGGAGAGGCGGTGGCGCAACGTGTACGACTCGCCCTTCGTCACGTTCGCCGCCTCGACCTCCCGGCGTTCCCGCAACCCCTTGCGCAGCCCTGACAGTCTCAGGACGTCGTCCCGGTCGACGCGGTCGTAGTCGGCCGGATCGGCGAACTCCAATCCCAGGACGCCAAAGTTCGCGAGGTTCTGCCAGTGGATGCGCGCGTAGCTCTTCACGATCACCACGCGCAGCCCCAGATAGCGCGGGGCGATCACCGCGTGCTCGCGGCTGGACCCTTGGCCGTAGTTGTCGCCGCCGACAACGGCGTGACCTGGGGGATCAAGACCCCTCGCACGCTCGACGTAGGACTCGTCGACCTGCGAGAAGACGAACTCGGAGATCTTGGGGATGTTGCTCCGGAAGGGAAGGACCCTCTGGCCGGCCGGCATGATCTCGTCGGTCGAGATGTTGTCGGCGACCTTCAGCAGCACCGGCACCTCCAGCTCGTCGGGCAGCCCGTCGAAGTCGGGCAGCGCCGCGATGTTCGGTCCCTTCACCAGCGCGACCTCCCGAGCCCGCTCGACGGGCAGCGGGGCCTCGAGCATCGAGTCGTTCACGATGTAGTCGCCAGGATCCTTGTACGCCGGGTAGGCGATCCCCAGCCGGTCGGGCAGGTCGCGCGGGTCGGTGATCACACCGGTCAGCGCCGACGCGGTGGCGGTCTCGGGCGAGCAGAGGTAGACCGAGTCCTCCTTGGAGCCGGAGCGGCCTGGGAAGTTGCGCGGGGTGGTGCGCAGGCTCGGTCGGCCGGTCGCGGGAGCTTGCCCCATCCCGATGCAGCCGTTACAGCCGGCCTGGTGCAGCCGGGCGCCGGAGTGCAGCAGCGGCAGGAGCAAGCCCATCTCCACGAGGTTCTCCAAGAGCTGGCGCGAAGTCGGGTTGACGTCGAACGAGACGCCGTACGCGATCTGCCGCCCCGCCACGACCATCGCCGGGACCGCGAAGTCGCGCAGGCCGGGGTTCGCCGACGAGCCGATGTAGGCCTGGTAGATCGGGGTCCCCGCCACCTCACGCACCGGCACGACGTTGCCGGGGCTGGACGGCAGCGCGATGAGCGGCTCCAGCTCAGACAGGTCGATGCGCTCCTCGACGTCGTAGGTCGCGTCGCGGTCGGCCACCAGCTCGACCCAGTCCTTGCCGCGACCCTCCCGCTCCAGGAAGCGGCGAACCTCGTCGTCGCTGGGGAACACCGTGGTCGTGGCGCCCAGCTCGGCGCCCATGTTCGCGATCACGTGGCGGTCCATGGCTGACAGCCCGTGGAGGCCGGGCCCGTGGTACTCGATGATCCGGCCCAACCCGCCTTTGACGTCGTGGCGGCGGAGCATCTCCAAGATCACGTCCTTGGCGCTGACCCAGTCGGTGAGCTCACCGGTCAGCTCGACACCCCAGATCCGGGGCATCTCCAGGTACAGCGACTCACCCGCCATCGCCATCGCGACCTCCAGGCCGCCGACGCCGATCGCGAGCATCCCGATCGACCCGGCCGCCGGCGTGTGGCTGTCCGAGCCGACCATCGTCTTGCCCGGAACGCCAAGCCGCTGCTGGTGGACCGGGTGGCTCACCCCGTTACCAGGCTTCGAGTACCACAAGCCGAACCGCTGGGACGCGCTGCGCAGGAACAGGTGGTCGTCGGGGTTTCGCTCATCGGTCTGCAACAGGTTGTGGTCGACGTACTGGGCGGACACCTCGGTACGCACCCGGTCCAGGTCCATCGCCTCGAGCTCGAGCATGACCATGGTGCCGGTCGCGTCTTGGGTCAGCGTCTGGTCGATCCGGATCCCAATCTCCTCGCCTGGTGCCAGGTCGCCGCTCACCAGATGACTGTCGATCAGCTTCTGCGCAACGTTTCGTCCCATGTCTTTGGTATCCCCGCTCCAGGCGGGCGAACACCACGATGACCGGAACCGTCACGGCGGTCAGCATGGCGAGCCAAAGTGGTCTCAGCGCCCACCATGCGGGGCCAGCGACGGGGACGTCCGGCCATACCCCCGGGAGCACGAAGAACAGGATCACGAGCATCATCGCGGACACATGCCACAGGTAAGCGGCCATGACGATGCCGTTCGCGCGCGCGGCCACGCGCCATACGCGTGGCCGCTGGAGCCAGCGCCTGGCGGCCGGGCCGATCACGAGCGCGAGGCCCGCCTGGGAGAGGCCTAGCGCCAGCAAAGCGACGGTGGGAGGCGCGGTGTTCAGCCGGTCGATCATGCTCACCGGGTAGGGGCCCGGGCCGACAAGAAGCCCGAAGGCGACCGCGCTTGAGGCCAGGAGTGTCCATGCCGTCCCCCTCGAGCGGAGCAGCGTGCCGTCCTGCCAGCAGTAGCCGAGCTGGTGGATCGCAAGCCACACCCAGGCGTAGTTCGTCCACGCCAGCGCTGGCGCCTCCAAGATCAGTCGCGCCGCGTCGGTGGCCACGGCCAGCGCGACGAGCACCGCAACCACGCGCCAGCCGTATCGCTCATGGAGCCGCAGCGTGACAGGCGCCGCCGCGACAACAACGACATAGACGGCGAGGAACCACAGCGGCCCGATGGCGTGCCGCGCCCCCGTGCGGATCAACGCGAGGTCAAGTCCCGCCAGCCCGAGCGCGAGCGCGAGCAATCCCCAGCATCCGACGAGTGCGGCTGCCGGAACGAGCAGCCGCCGCCCGCGCCCCCTGAGCCACTGTCCACGGGACTCACCACGCCGTTGAGCAGACCGCCACGAGGCCGCGTTGGCGAAGCCGCCGACCAGGAAGAACAGCGGCATGACTTGGAATACCCAGGTGAGGTATTGCGTGCCTGGGACCACGAGCGTGAGATAGCTGCCATGGAGCCGACCGTCCCGGTACGTGACGGCTGCGTTTATCCAATGGCCATACACGACGGCGGCGATGGCCACGACCCGGAGCAGGTCCACGTAGCGGTCACGTCCTCCGCCCAGCGCGCTGGTTTTGACTTGCAGCTTTCCCTCGGATACGGAGGAAACCTGAAGGTCAAGGCCAGCGCACCCGGGGGAGTACGCAACAATCCTGCGTATACGGAGGAACGCTGGGGGCCACACTCGGCGCCTCGCCTGGCGGAGCAGCAGGGCGGCGGGGATAGCCAACGCGAGGCCCATCGACCACGCGAGCATTGGCTCAGGTACCGGTGGGCCGTACCGCTGCCGCCAGGAGTTGAGTGCGGCCGCTTTAGCGTACAGCGTGGCGAGGCGTGGCACGCCGCGGTCGCCACGCCCTCTCGGGTCATACGGCACTGAGCATGGAGATCTCGCTCGAACATCGCGTCCAGCTCACTGCGCGCCTCCCGCGCCAGAGGCCGGCCCTCAGCCGCCGCGAAGCGCAGCAGGTCATAGCCCAAGTCGTGCGCCTTGCACGCCGCGTCGAACCCGAACGGCCCGCCACCCCACCACGCGGAGCAGTCGCCGCTTGGCTTGACCGCCCGGACGCCGCCAGGCAGGCGCGCGATCACCGGGCGGTACCCCATGACCGCGGTGAAGTCACCGGGCAGCACCGCGAGGAGGCCCTGGCCAGCCTGTGCCGAGGTCAGCTCGGCCACCGCCCTCGCCGCGGGACTGGCCTGGTCGCTTACGGCGTCAGCGGAGGTCCCCGTGGAGGTCAACCCGAACACGAGCATCCCGACCAGCGCGAGCGCCATGGCACGCCATCTGGGCTGTCGGGTCGTGGGACGTTGAACGGACATCGCGCGTCATTCCTTCGTGCTCGGGGGAAAACTCGGTCGAGCAAGAAGGTGGCGCGCGGGCCGGCCTCGGTCGTCACGCCAGGGAGCCGTCTTCTCCGTAGCTCCCTGGTAGGGGTGCTACGGGGTGCCGGGGGTGATGAGGCCGCTTTCGTAGGCGGTCACGACGGCTTGCGCACGGTCGCGTAGGCCGAGCTTGGCGAAGATGCGGCCGACGTGGGTCTTTACGGTCTGCTCGGCGACGACCAGGAAGTCGGCGATCTCGGTGTTGGACAGGCCACGCGCGATGAGCCGGAGCACCTCGACCTCGCGGGCAGTCAACCCCGCCAGCCGGTCCGGTCGCGGCTGTTCTGCCCGCGGGCGGCGCGCGAACTCCTCGATCAAGCGCCGAGTTACCGATGGGGCGAGCAGCGCATCCCCCGAGGCCACCACACGCACCGCCGCGACCAGGTCGGCCGCGGTGGCGTCCTTGAGTAAGAACCCGCTCGCGCCCGCGCGCAGCGCCTCGTACACGTAGTCGTCGAGATCGAACGTCGTGAGCATGAGCACCCGAGGCCGGTGCTCAACCCCGCGCGGCGGGTTCATGATCTGCCGCGTGGCCTCCAGGCCGTCCAGGACGGGCATCCGCACGTCCATCAACACCACGTCGGGGCGCAGCCGCCGGGACGAGCTGACGGCCTCCTCACCGTTGCGTGCCTCACCTACGACGTCCATATCCGCCTGCGCGCCTAACAACGCGCCGAATCCCTGCCGCACCAGCGCCTGGTCGTCGGCGAGCACCACACGGATCCTCACGAGGATGCCTCCGCCTCGAGCGGCAAGCTCGCCTCGACGGCGTAGCCTCCGTCCGGCGTTGGCCCTGCGGCGAGCGCTCCGCCCAGCATTGCGACCCGCTCGCGCATGCCGACCAGTCCGTGGCTCACGAGCCTGGATGGCATCTGGGGGGGCGGACCGGGTGGCGGCTCGTTCGTGATAAGGATCCGCAGGCCCTCTGGTTCGTAGCGGGTCTCGACGCGGATACTCGCACCGGGCGCGTGGCGAATGGCGTTGCTCAACGCTTCTTGGACGATGCGATAAGCGGACAGGTCGGTCCCGGGAGGCAACGGACGACGCCTGCCCGTGATGGCGGAATCCACCGTCACGCCCGCACGTCGCGCGTTGCCCACGAGCTCGTCCACCTGTTCAAGCCCGGGCTGAGGCCCCCGCTCCGCGCCGGCGTCCTCGCTGCGTAATACCCCGAGCAGCCTGCGCATCTCGATCAACGCACCACGTGCCGTGGAGCTGATCTCGGCGAGGCACTCCTTGCTCGTCTCAGGCAGGTCAGGGATGCGAAACGGCGCGGTCTCAGCCTGCACCGCGATCATCGACATGTGGTGGGCCACCACGTCGTGGAGCTCGCGAGCGATCCGAGTCCGTTCTTCCAAGACGGCTCGGCGAGTCTCGACCTCTTCGAGGCGACGCTCACCCTCAACGACCTCGCGTTGCGCGCGCCGCCTGGCGCCCACGAGATAGCCGGCGACGATCGGTGCGACCATGAGGAGGACGGGCCCGAGGGGATCGTCCCGCGCGCGCGGACCGCCAGCCACCGCCAGACCCCAGGTGACGGTCGCAACCGTGAGGGCTCCGACCAGGACGAGCACCCGCCACCGTAGAGCCTGGCAATCCCTCGGTGCCCCAGTGTGGCCATCGTCAAAGGCTAGTAGGCGCTTGAGAAACCGTGATCGACAAAATGTTGTCGATGTGTTGGCGAGCTATTCCTTGGGTCTTCCCGCGGTGGGGCGTCGAGGACGCATCCGTTAGCGACCTCGCGCTTCACGTCTCCGCGTGATCGTGCATCCAGATCTAGGCCTCGGCGGGTCGGGAGTCGTGCCTCCCCAGAGTGATTTCCCGGCGCGGCGTCACACCAGAGAGCGATGCTCGCCATTGACGGCCCCCACCGGCCGTCGTTAGCGTCGTCGGCGTGGAACCCGTTCAGTTCTTGGATACTGACGGCACCCTGTTGAAGGGCGCCGAGGTGCGGCTCTCCGACGAGGAAGCCCTGGCGGGCCTGCGCCTTATGATGCTCTCGCGCGCCGCGGACCGGCGGGCTATCAGCCTGCAGCGCCAAGGGCGGCTCGGGACGGTCGCGCCGGTGATGGGCCAGGAAGCCGCGTTCGTGGGCTCGGCCATGGCCCTGGACCCGGCTCGGGACTGGATCGTGCCCCAGTACCGTGAGATGCCCGCGCTGCTGCAACACGGCTATCCGCTGGAGTGCTTCTTCGGCTATCTCAAAGGCAACGCCGCCGCCGCCAAGATTCCCGACGGTGTGAACATGTTCCCCATCCAGATCGCGCTGGGGGTGCAGATTCCCCATGCCGTCGGGCTCGCGTGGGGTCTCCGGCTGCGGCAGGGGGTCGGGGGGAGGTCCCCCGGAGACGGGTCCGGGGTCGTCACCTGCTATTTCGGCGACGGCGCCTCGTCCGAGGGCGACTTCCACGAGGCCTGCAACCTGGCGGGCATCGTCAAGGCCCCGGTCGTGTTCTTCCTCTCGGACAACGGCTGGGCGATCTCGACGCCCCGTGGGATGCAGACCGCTGGCGCGACGTTCGCCGAGCGCGGCCCGACCTACGGCTTCCCCGGCGTCGTCGTCGACGGGAACGACCTGTTCGCGGTCCACAAGGTGACACTGGATGCCGTCGAGCGCGCCCGGTCTGGCCAAGGCCCGACGCTGATCGAGGCCCGCACCTACCGCATGGGCGCGCACACCACCGCCGACGACCCAACACGCTACGTCGATCCCGCCGAACGCGCGGCTTGGGAGGGGCGCGATCCGATCGACCGCGTCCAGCGGTACCTTGCCGCCAAGGGCATCTGGGACAGCGCCGCCGAAGAGGCGTGCGCCAAGGAGATCGGCGCGGAGATCGACCGTGCGGTCGAGATCGCCGAGCGCCACGCTCCGCCTCGCGTCGAAGACCTGTTCGAGCACTCGTTCGCGCGCCTGCCAGCGCGGCTGGAGCGCCAGCGTGACGAGCTGTCCAAGCGAGCATCGCCATGACGGTGATGACGATGGTCCAGGCGATCCGCACCGCGTTGTTCGAGGAGATGGCGCGCGACGAGCGCGTGATGGTGCTCGGCCAGGACATCGCGCGGCTGGGCGGGGTGTTCCGGGCGACCGAGGGGCTGCGCGACGCCTACGGATCGGACCGCGTGGTCGACACCCCACTGGCCGAGGGCGTGATCATCGGCTCGGCCCTGGGACTCGCGGTGGCCGGCATGGTGCCCGTCGCCGAGATCCAGTTCCTGGGGTTCGCCCATCAGGCGTTTCACCAGATCGGCGCGCAGGTGGGGCGGTTCCGCTTCCGCACCCATGGCAGGTTCGGGGCACAAGTGACGATTCGGGCGCCATTCGGCGGAGGCGTGCGCACGCCTGAGCTGCACTCGGACGCGCTGGAGGCCCAGTTCGTCCAATGCCCGGGATTGAAGGTCGTGATGCCGGCGACCGCGCACGACGCGAAGGGCCTCCTTCTGGAGGCGATCCGCGACCCTGACCCGGTCCTGTTCTGCGAGCCGCTCCGTGGCTACCGGCTGGTCAAAGGCGAGGTGCCGGACGGCGACTACACCGTGCCATTCGGGCAGCTCCGCGAAGCGCGGGCTGGCGAGGACCTGACACTCGTGGCGTGGAGCGCGGCGGTGCAGGTCGCCGAGCAGGCCGCCGAGCGGCTCGCCGAGGAGGGCATCTCGGCCCAGGTGCTCGATCTGCGAACCCTCGTACCCCTGGACGTCGATGGCCTCGTCAAGGCGGTCGAGCGGACGGGTCGCTGCGTGGTCGTCCATGAGGCTCCCCTGTCGGCTGGGTTCGGCGCCGAGGTCATCGCCACGATCCAAGAGGAGGCCTTCTACTCCTTGGAGGCGCCGATCGCCCGCGTCACCGCCCCCGACACGCCCTATCCCCTCGCCGGCGTCGAGGACCTCTACATCCCCACCGTCGACCGCGTCATCGACGCCGCCCGCAGGACGGTGAAGTCATGAGCACTCATGAGTTCCGGCTGCCCGATATCGGCGAGGGCCTGAGCGAAGGCGAGATCGTGACCTGGCGAGTCGCGGTCGGCGATCGGGTCGCCCGGGATCAGATCATCGTGGAGGTCGAGACGGACAAGTCGATCGTCGAGCTGCCATCCCCCTCCGACGGTGTCATCGCCGAGCTGGGGGGAAAGCCCGGCGACATCATCCCGGTGGGCGCGATGCTGGCGACGCTGCAGGTCGACGGGGTCGACGGGGTCGAGGGGGTCGACGGGGTCGACGGGGTCGACGGGGTCGACGGCCCCGTCGCAACCGCGCCGGCGCGGCGCATCCTCGCGTCACCCGCGACCCGCAAGCTCGCGGTGGAGCTGGGCGTCGACCTGGCGCGGGTCCAAGGGTCGGGGCCAGGTGGGCGCGTGTCGAAGGAGGATGTGCAGGCCGCGGCGGCGACCGCGGTAGAGGTCGATACCTCCCCCGAACGAGGATTTAGGGGCAAATACGCCCCGACGCGTCGACAGCGTCGAGGCCCGCCTCCCCAGCTCCCGCTGGGGACCCCGAAATCCCTGTTCGGGGAAACGGAGACGGTTCCGCTGCGTGGGCTGCGGCGGCGGATCGCGCAGACGATGACGCAAGCGTGGCAACAGATCCCGCACATCACGGACTTCCGCGAGATCGACGCAACCCGGTTGGTCGAGGCGCGAGCGCGCTTAAGGGATCGGATCGGCCCAGAGCTCACCTACTCGCCGCTGTTGGTCGCGGCGGTGGCAGCCACGCTCCCGCGCCATCCGGCGTTGAACGCGAGCCTCGACCTGGACGCCGAGACGATCACCTATCACCCGCGTTGCCACATCGGCATCGCCACCGCGACCGACGACGGGCTGATCGTCCCGGTGCTGCACGACGCCGACCGCAAGTCGCTGGCCGAGATCGCCGCCGAGGTCTCGGCGTTGGCGCAGGCAGCGCGCTCGCGAACCGTAAGACCCGAGCAGACCGCAGGCGGGACCTTCACGATCACGAACTTCGGCAGCTACGGCGGGTGGCTCGGCACACCGGTGATCCGCCCACCCGAGGCCGCGATCGCCGGCTTCGGCCGGATTCACGACGCGGTCGTCCCCGTGGACGGCATCCCCGCCGTTCGGGCGCTGCTGCCCATGGTCGTCGCCGCGGACCACCGGCTGATCGACGGCGACGTGCTCGGCAGGTTCGCGGCCGACCTCGCGGAGCTGCTCGCCGACCCCGTGCTGCTGCTGGCCTAGACCTGGATGCACGGACCGCACGGAGACGTGAGCACGCAACGCCGACAACTGCGCGCGCCACGCCTCACCGCTCCAAACCAAAGGACGAGCTAGCTCATGGTCGTTGGCGAGGTCCCCGAGGGTCTCGACCTTCTCGTGGTGGGAGCGGGGCCGGGCGGGTACACCGCCGCGCTGCGGGCGGCGCGGCTCGGCCGCCAGGTGACGCTCGTCGACGGGGACGGAGCGGCGGGGGTTGGCGGCGTCTGCCTACGGACGGGCTGCATCCCGAGCAAAGCCTTGATCGAGATGGCGGACACGGTGCATCGGGCCAAGGCGTGGACCGACACTGGTCCCGTGGACCTCGCGCGGTTCCAATCTTTCAAAGAGCAGGCTGTGCGCCGGCTTGGCGACGCCGTCCGGCGCGAGCTCGACGAGGCGGGCGTACGCATACTCCAAGGGCGCTTCTGCTTCACGCGCCCTGGGCAGGGCGCGGTCCAGCGGGACGACGGCGGTCCCTCGGGGTTCGTCGAGTTCAAGGACGTGATCCTGGCGACGGGATCGCGGGCGGTTCAGCTCGGGGTGATACGCGAAGACGGAGGGCACGTGGTCGACTCCGCCGGGGCGTTGGCGCTGGACGCGCTGCCAAGCAGCGCTGCCGTGATCGGCGGCGGCTACGTCGGTGTCGAGCTGGGAACCGCTTTCGCGAAGCTGGGGGCCAACGTGGCCATCGTCGAGGCGATGGACCGGCTGCTCCCCGGGATGCCGGCCGCGGTCGCGCGTCCCGTGCGACGGCGGCTCGCGGCGCTGGGAGTCCAGGTGCTCCTCGGTGCCCAGGCCAGCGGCTTCGACGGTGCCCGGCTGAAGGTCGAGACCGCTCAAGGCTCCGCGGAGGTCGAGGTCGCGGTTGTCATCGTGGCCGTGGGAAGGCGGCCGAACATCGACAACCTGGGGCTGGAGTTGATCGGCATTCGGCCGGGGCCGGGCGGGCTGCTCGAGGTCGGGAAGGACCGGCGGATCGCCCCGCACGTCGCGGCCATCGGCGATCTCACCCCCGGCCCCGCGCTCGCGCACAAGGCCATGGCCGAGGCTGAGGTCGCCGCCGACGCGCTCTGCGGTCGTCCCGCCGTGTTCGACCCCGCCGCCATCCCCGCCGTCGTGTTCGGCGACCCAGAGGTCGCCGTCGCCGGGCTGTCCGACGAGGACGCCCGCGCCGCTGGCATCACCGCCCGCGTCGTCGCGGTCCCACTGGCCGTATCAGGCCGGGCGGCGACGATGGGTGCTGATGAAGGCTTCGCCCGCCTCGTCGTCGACACCGACGCCGACGCGGTCGTGGGCGCGCAGATCGTCGGCCCCCACGCTTCCGAGCTCATCGCCGAGGCCGTCCTCGCCATCGAGATGGCCGCCTCACCCACCGATCTCGCCGCGACCATCCACCCGCACCCCACCCTCAGCGAACTCCTCGCCGACGCCGCCCGCCGCGCCAGCCGGCCTAATCCTGCACTGAGATGAGAATCGGCGGCACGTCGCCCGGTTTGCCGGATTCTCATCTT
>JBOGED010000368.1:0-2542 GCA_050743625.1 Egibacteraceae bacterium
GCACCTCATAGACTGCTTCTTCGTGGATCGCACGGAGCACGTTGCGCACGGTGTCGTGGTCCTCGACCACGAGATCGCTCTTGGGCGGCAGCCAGGCTTCGCCCACGACAATCCCCTTTGTCGTCAGGGCCGTCGGGCGACGGCCCACTCTCCCTGCTTCTCGCCGATGACGAGGGCCACGATCGCGTGCCGGCGAACGTGAAACCCTTCCTCCGTCCGGAGCCAGCCGCTGCGAAAGGAGCCCTTCCCCTCTGAGACGTTGGCGAGCGCGACGTCGAGGTTGCCGCGGTCGGCTTCGCCGAGCTCGAGCGTGAACGCGCGTCCGCTGAGCATTGCGATGAGCTTCGCGTCCAACTTGTCCTCCCTAATTTGAGTAGCGGTAGGAGACGTAGAGCTCAGGATCGTTGCCCCAAAACCAGGAGACGACATGGCGGCCGGCCACCTGGGGGAGGCCTGGGTCGCGGCCGAAGGCCTGCGGACCGTAGTTGCGCGTCCAATCGACGAGGTCGACGGCGAAGCGCTGGGTACTGCGCGGGAGCGCCACAGCGACGCTGATCGTCCCTCCGACAGTGAGGGCGAACTGGGGGAGCGGGAAGATGCCGCGGAACTCGTAGACGTTGTCGCGCCCCTTGACCCGCTTGCGCTGGTAGCTGCGGATGAACTTCTCCTCGCCGGGCTCCAAAACGACCGGGTTGCTTTTCTTCAGCTGGCGCAGCTCGCTCCGGAGCTTGTGCAGGTACCAGTTGATCCGTTCGGGCGCATGGCCCTGCGCCTGTCCCTGCGCGAGGATCGCCTGCGCGAAGGCTTCCCACTCCGTGTCGAGCTCAGCCTCCTCGAGCTCCTTCGTCTCGCTGGCGACGCGGACGGAGAGCTGGCTCGGATCGACGTCCTCGGGATCCGTCGTCGCGAGCAGGAGCGGGAACTCGAGGACGGCGCCCGTGTTGTTGACGATCGCGAGGGTGGTATTGATCGAGGCGGCGTCGTTGGCGTACCCGTAGCGGCTCCCCGGTTCGACATCGATGACGGTCGACTGCCACGGGATCGTGAGCGGCTGATCGGGAAGAACGAGCGGCACGGCCGTAAGCATTTCGATGGAACCTCCTCCCTTGGACTTCGCTGCCTCGGGTTGTCGAAGGCGGAGCAACTACTCCGACTTGAGTCAGAGCGATGGTATCGAATCGTCCGGCCGGGGCCGCTAGCGGGTCAGCGCTTTCCTGAGCAGACGGAGGGCCTCGTCGGCTCGGCCCTGCTCCTCCAGGAAGTCGGCGAAGCGCGTATAGGCCTGCATGAGGTAGCGGTTCGGGTTTCGTTCGAGCAGCTCGACGGCCAGCTCGTACAGCTCGCCGGCTCGCTCGCGCTCGCCGAGCGACGCGAAGAGGTCGGCGAGCAGCGCGAAACCGCGGCCGGCATCCTCAGGCGCCGCCTTTGCCATCACACCCGAGACCTCCAGGGCGAGCTCGACCGCCTGCTCCCGTTCGCCGAGCGCGGCCAGCGCGCGTGCCTCCTCAAGCCGGTACTGCGCCTGCTCCAGCTCGCTCGCCCCGAGCAGAAGCTCCCGTCCCTCGGCAAGGAGGGTGAGAGCCTCGGCCGCCTCCCCCCGGTCCAACTCGATGTGCGCCAAGAGTTGGCGGGCACGGGCCACGTAGGTCGCGTGTTCGGTCACCTCGAGGATCTCAAGCGCCTTGCGCGCGTAGCTGGCCGCCTGCTCCGGCTCATCCTTCTCCGCGTGCAGGCGTGATTGCGACCAGTAGAGGCGCGCACGGAGAAGAGGATCCCGGGAGCGCTCCGCCGCCTCCAGCGTCGGCGCCAGCAAGGCCTGCGCCTGAGCGAACTCTGCTTGGTCGATGAGGGCGTTCGCCAAGAGGACGGTAAAGCGGAGCTTCCCGATCGCATCACCCGCCGCCTCCGCAGACGCATGAGCGCGCTTGAAGAGCGCGACCGCATCCTCCAGCCGCCCGACGAGCGCATACGAGCGCCCGAGGGTGTCCGCCAGCGCCGGCTCGAGCGCTCCTTCGCCCGCGAGCTTCAGCGTACCCTCGAGGCGCTCGATCGCGCGCAGAGGATCGCCCTGACGAAACGCGAGCTGGCCCAGACCAGCCAGCGCTCGCCCCCGCTCCGCCTCACTCTCGCTGGCCTTCAGAACGTCTGCGAACAAGCGCTCGGCCAGCTCCGTCTCGTCGAGGCGGAGTGCGACCTCGGCCTCGACAAGCATCTCCGCGCAGGAGCGCCCCCGCGCCGCGCCCCTGGCCAGATACTCCTCCCACACACCCAAGCGACGGGCGAGCTCGCGCAAAACCTGCAAAGAGGGCACCCGCTCCCCTGCCTCAATCCGCGAGAGATAGGCCGCCGAGCAGCCCGGGAAGGCGAGCGCGCGCTGACTCAGACCCGCCTGCTCACGCGCCGCCCGCAGACGTGCCCCCACTCCTCTCGGGTCATCAATATGAGTTGCCTTCGGTCGCTGCACTGAGCGCCCGAACCCTATACTGCCTGCGTCCCAGGCCTGGGGCTGTCCGGCAACTGCGAGACTAAGAAAGGACGGACC
>JBOGED010000369.1:0-10605 GCA_050743625.1 Egibacteraceae bacterium
GTTTGGGGGCTCGATGCCCCCAAACCGCAAACGCTTTAAACGAGAGCACAGGCTGAAGAGCAACCAGGGCCGCGCCGCGTCGGGTGCAGCGACCTAAAAGGGTTCTCAGGAGCGGAACCCGACGCGATGCGGCCCGTGCGGCCCGTACCATGAGCCGGGATGTCTGTGCTTTCTGACCTGCTCGCCGATCGGTGCAAGCTGGATACGGCCGCCGTCGACCATCTGCAGGTGCTGCTGGTCGAGTGGCAGATACTCGCGGACCTGTCGTTCGCGGATCTGTTGCTGTTCGTCCGTCACGAGCTACCAGACGGGAAGCCCGGATACCTATGCGTGGGGCAGATGCGCCCCTACACGGCACAGACGATCTACACAGAAGACCTGGTCGGCCAGGTATTTCCCTTGACCGACCGGCCAATGGTCGGGCGGGCGTTTGCTGAGCGGCGGGTGATCCGCGACGCCGACCCAGACTGGTCCACGGGAGTACCGGTCCGCGAGGAGGCGATCCCCGTCCGGTACTCCGGGGGGATGGCCGTTGAGGAAGGGGAAGGCGAGATCGTCGCCGTCGTGACGCGTGAGGCCAACGTCTCGACCGCACGCTCTCCCTCAGAGCTGGAGCTGACATACCTGCAGTCAGCGGGGGAGCTGGCGCAGATGCTCGTGGAGGGCACCTTTCCCTACCGGGGTGAGACTGCGGAGGAGCGGGAGCTGTCACCCCGTGTGGGCGACGGGATCATGCGCCTCGACGCCCGCGGCGTGGTGATGTACGCGTCCCCGAACGCCATCTCCGCGTACCGCCGGCTCGGCAGCTTGGACAGCCTCACCGCGCAGCATGTCGACGACTTCGACCTGGCGAGCGACGACTTGGCGGAGGCGCTCATCGAGGGCGTGCCGACGATCAGCGAGGTGGAGAGCCAAGGCGCTGTCGTCCTGCGCCGGCTGTTGCCCTTGATCGGGCGCGGTCAGGTGATCGGCGGGCTGATCCTCGTCCGCGAGGTGACGGAGCTTCGGAGGCAGGAGCGCGCCTTGCGGTTGAAGGACGCCACTATCCGCGAGATCCATCACCGTGTGAAGAACAACCTCCAGACGGTGGCCTCGCTCCTGCGATTGCAAGGGCGGCGCTTAAGCTCAGACGAGGCGCGTGAGGCGCTGGCCGAGAGCGTCCGGCGTATCTCGTCGATCGCCCTGGTGCACGAGACGTTAAGCCAGGAGTCGCGCCAGCGGGTCAGCTTCGACAAGATCGCGAGCCGCATCGTCGACATGCTCAGCGACGGGATCGTGAACCCGGACAGACCGGTGACGTTCGAGATGGACGGGAGTCCCGGTGACCTGCCCGCCGAGGTCGCGACCCCGCTCGCATTGGTCATGACCGAGCTGCTCCAGAACTGCGTCGAGCACGCGTTTCCCGCGGGCAGTCCCGCCAAAGGGGCTGGTCGAGTCAGCATCTGCTTCGAGCGTGGCCTCGCGAAGTTACGGATCCTCGTGAGCGACGACGGGGTCGGGCTGCCCGAGGGGCGCACATTGGAAAGCATCGCCAACCTCGGCTTGCAGATCGCGCGCACGCTTGTGGAGAGCGAGCTCGGAGGGACGTTGGACGCGCTGGCCGGTGGTACCGGGACTTGTATCGAGCTGGTGATCCCGCTCCCGTAACCATCACCGGAATGACAAGCGCCGGGCCCTGGGAAGGCCCGGCGCGTGTGACGCGATATGTGCGCTAACTTGCGATGCGGCGGCGGCGTTGGCGACTGCGACGAAGCGTTCGACGCTCATCTTCGCTCATGCCACCCCAGACGCCAGCGTCCTGGTTGGTATCCAGAGCCCATTCCAGGCAGTGCGCCGTTACTGCGCATTGCCGGCACACGGTCTTTGCCCGCTCAACCTGATCCAGAGCAGGGCCTGTGGTTCCGATGGGGAAAAAGAGTTCGGGATCCTCGTCCAGACACGCAGCCTTTTGGCGCCAGTCCATGATGTTCAGGCTCGCTTTCGACTGATCTGCACTCGGGGGAAGGGAAAGTCAAGAGGTGAGGGAAGGGGGGTAGGATTCACCTCTTGGCTCGTTCGTGCCGGCGAGAGAGCGGGGGCAAAGCCTCTCGCGGGAGGCGAAACGCCGATCGCCTTATCGGACGATCGCTACGCTCACGGCTGGGCGGCACAGACCCTTTGTAAGGGTCGTCACATAACCCGACTCGAACGTGCCTGGTCACCCTACGTCCAACTGGCTAGCCTGTAAAGGGGTTCTTTTCAACATGCGGAAGCGTGTTCAACGGACGAGCGCTCTGCGCACGCCCTTTGTCCGACATTCAATGGGTATAGACACCGTCATCGTCGGCCACCGCGGATCACCCTCAGTGGCTCCTGAAAACACGCCCACCTCGTTCTCCGCCGCCGCGAGGTCGGGTGCCGGATGGGTCGAGCTCGATGTGCGCCGCAGCGCGGACGGTGTACTCGTTGTCCATCACGACCCGTTTACCGCAGACGGGACCGCGCTCATCGACCTGCGGGCAGATGCGCTGGCCGCGCGGGGCGTGTGGTCGTTGCCTGAGGTGCTCGCGCGGCTGCCTGCGGGACTGGGAGTGGACCTTGAGGTGAAGAACCTTCCCGGGGAACCCGACTACGACGAGGCTCAAACGGTGGTTGACCTGCTAGATCCGGTTCTCCGGCCGGTGATCGGCGGTCGACCGCTGATGACGAGCTCGTTCAATCCACTGACCGTCCAGCGCCTCGGTGAGGTCCTCGGCCCCGTTCCCACCGGCTTTCTTCACGGCCCCGGGCTCGGTCTCGACGCCGCCGCGGACTTCGCGCGTGAGTTGGGCGCTGCGGTCCTGTGCCCCAATGTCGAGGCGAGTCCTCTCGACGCCAAGACGATCGGAGCCGTCCGTGAGTCCGGCCTCGCGGTCATGGTATGGGTCGTCGACGACCCATACGAGGCGATCCGCCTCGCCGAGGTGGGCGTCGATGCGCTATGCACAAACGAGCCTAAGCGCCTCGTCGACGCGCTCTCTGAGAGGCGACCAACGCCGTGAGCGCGGTCCTAGGCGATGACGGAGCAGGCGTCCGGGACGGAGGTGAGCATGAGATGGTCGGTCTCGCCGAGGTATTCGCCGTCGACGTGCAGGGCGACCGGGGCAGTGCACCTGAGCTCGTAGAGGCGGTGGTCGTGCCAGCCTCGGACGTGCCTCAAACGGTTGACACCGTCGCCGGTCAGCGCGCGGTAGGCGACGCGGGCGAGCGTGGTGACCCGGGTGTCGGTGAGGCCGGTCAGGTCAAGGCCGGCGTTGAGCTCGGCCCTGGGGCATAGGCGCGCGGGAAGCTTCCCAAGGAAGGTGTAGGGGTTGCTGTTGCATGCGACGACTGTGCGGAGGCGGTCGTCGGAGGGGATGCCGTCCACCGACAGCGACATGCACACGTCGGTTCGGAGTGTGGCTAGGTACGCGAGGATCCCGCACCAGAAGAAGGTCGCCTGGCGGGCGGTGCGCTTCAGCAGGAGCCGCTCCTCGACCATCCGGACGACCGTCCCGTCGAAACCCAAGCCGGCGCAGAATCCGAAGTAGCGGCCGTTGGCGACGCCGAGGCCCACGGACCGGCTGTCGCGTTCCCGTAGCTTGCGTAGCACGACAGAGGTTGCTTCGACCGCATCGTTGGGCAGCCCGAGCGTCCGCGCCCACACGTTCGCCGAACCGCCAGGGATGATCGCGAGCCGCACTCCGGACCGGGCGATGCCCTGGAGCGCCTCGTTCACGGTCCCGTCCCCGCCGAGGACCACGACGACGTCATAACCGGCTCGCACCGCGCGCGCGGACAGGGAGATCGCGTGGCCTCGCCGTTGCGTCGACTCGACGTCGAGACGGAGCTCCGCCGCAAGCGCATGGGAAATCACGTCGATGACCGCCGGCGTGGTCGTCGTGGCGCTCGGGTTGTAGAGCAGGAGCGCCCGCGTTCGGCGCGTCAGTACTCCGCCTCTCCCCGCATCCCCTCGCGAAGAAAGGTGAGGATACGGGCCAAGAGGCGTGAAACGTGCATCTGGCTGATGCCGACCTGGTCCGCGATCTGCGACTGGGTCTTCCCGCCAAAGAAGCGGAGGTAGAGGATCGTACGCTCGCGCCCAGGAAGCTGCTCGATCAAAGGCGCCAGCGAGGCGAAGTACTCCAGGTTGTCGAGCCGGAGGTCTTCCTCACCGATGCGGTCCGACCGCATCGGTGCGTCCTCCTCGTCGCCGGAAGGAGCGTCGAGCGAGGTCGTCGAGTACGCCTGACCCGACTCCAGCGCCTCGAGCACCTCCTCCTCCGTGACGCCGGCGTACTTCGCCATCTCGGCCACGGTCGGAGCCCGACCCAGATCCTGCGTGATCTGGGCGACGACCTTGTTCATGCGCAGCGACAGCTCCTGCAGGCGTCGGGGCACACGGATGGCCCATCCCTTGTCGCGGAAGTACCGCTTCAGCTCACCGACGATCGTCGGGGTCGCATAGGTCGAGAACTCGACCCCGCGCGTGAGATCGAAGCGGTCGATCGCCTTGAGGAGGCCAACCGATCCGACCTGGATCAGGTCGTCGAGCGGCTCGCCGCGGTCCTTGAATCGCTTGGCCAGATATTCGACGAGCGGCAGATGCAAGGTCGCGAGGGCCTCCCGGTACGCGGGGTCGCCGCTCTCTCTGAGCTGGGCGAAAAGATCCTTCGTGTCCTCACGTGTGTACTGCGGGGTCATTCCTGATCTCGCGAGATTAACCGATGCTTGGAGAGGACCACGGTGCTGCCCGCCCGCTGAGACTCGACGCGTAGGTCGTCGGCAAGCGCCCGAAGGATCATCCACGAGAAGGACGACTCGTCGATGACCTTGGCGGGAGCATCGACCTGCGCGGCGAGCCGCACCTCGAGCCCCGTCTCGGTCGGCACGACCGTCATCTCGATCCGTCCTTTGGGCACGTGATGAAGGAGTTGGGTCGCCGCCTCTTCGACGGCCATCCGCAGGTCGTCGATCTGGTCGATCGTGAATCGGTCCCGCGCGGCGATCCCACCGATCGCGGTCCGAAGCATGGCCAGATGCGCTGGCGTCGGGGGGACCCTGACGATCACCACGTTGTCGTTCACGTTCCCCCAATAGCTGGAGTGATAGGGCGCCCGAAGCCTACCCGTCGTGACCGCCGCGCACTGTGCATCATCTCCGGCCAGCCAACCTTGTCCGAGAAAAGGTCGAGCCCCGATCTTTGGGATCGGGGCTCGAGAGGTGTGCGCCAGTGCTACCCGACGACCTCGACGTTCGCGGCTTGCTCGCCTTTCGCGCCCTGCGTGATGTCGAACTCGACCTTCGTGCCCTCTTGGAGCGTACGGAAGCCGTTCATCTTGATCGCGGTGAAGTGGACGAACACGTCGTCCGCTCCGTCATCACGAGAGATGAAGCCGTAGCCTTTCTCGTCGGAGAACCACTTGACGGTACCTGTCGCCATTGCCTTGCCCTCGTTTTCAGTCGTTACCTTGAGTTGCCAGCCAGCCGTGGCGGCTAGCTTTGAGGGGCTGCAACAGCGATCCAGCGGTACAAGATCCACGTCGTCCGTGCCCTCGACCCGCTACGCTACCAGGTCGCATCCTCTCGCGGCAGGGGTAGACCGGACATTTGGCGATGGGCGGGCACGAATGCGGGCGGTACTGACTGGAACGGATACCGCAGAGTGACTACCTCGGGCCGCTCTTGGGGAACTTGGTATGGACAGCTCCCTCGGAGATTGACGAGACTTGACGATGCCCCAGCGCCGCTTCGGCCCTCGACAGCCGCAAGGTGAAAGGTCTCCACCCGCCCGTGGGGACAGGCCAGCCACCACTCGTCGGGCTGGACCTGATCGTTCCCGATGTTCGGGGAGCCGAGTACGCGTTCATCGAAGCGAACGAACGGCCCGGTCGCGCGAACCACGAGCCTCAGCCCACCACCCAGCGTTTCGTCGACCTGCTGTTCCCGCGCACCCGCCCCGACCCCGTAAGAGAGGGCCGTCCGCCGCCGCGACCCGGACATCGGGACAGGCCCGTTACTACTGCGGCGCGGGAGGGCAAGGTACGTTGCAGCAGGAGGTTTACGACATGAGCGCTGTGATGAATTGGAATCCCCAACCAGGTATCGTGCGCTGCTGGGCTGATCGGACCAATGCGATGACCGGGCGCACCGATGACTGCGGCCGTCCCTCAGAGACGGGCTTAGGGCTTTGCCTCATGCACTACCGCCTCATCATTGGGCGCGATCCCCACGCAAAGGCTTCGTAACACACTCGTAAGGTCGCCCCTGTCGTCAGGCGTGAGCGATCCGAAGGTCCTTATAGGTGATGGAGGTCGCTCGCCTCGTCGTCGTTGACGGGGCGTTCGCAAGTGGGGCACCACCAGCGCGCCTCGGCCGGCGTGCCGCACAGCGTGTGGCGGACGGCTTCGTCGGTCGCGCTGCGATCAGCGCCCCACTGGCTGAGCATGCGCAGTGCGCTGCCCAGCTCACGGCCGGCGGCGGTCAGCTCGTAGGTGAAGCGTGGCGGCCGGCGTGAGTACGGGACGGAGAGGACGATCCCTGTCACCTCGAGGTGCCGGAGCCGCTGGGACAGGATGTTCGGGGAGATTCCCTCGACAAGGCTCTCCAGCTCCCCGAAGCGTTTCGGCCCGTCGAGCAGCGCGTGGACGAGGAGTAGGCTCCACCGGTCGCCGACCTGCTCGACGGCCACGGCCAGGGGACTGCTCCTCGCGTTCACGCCATCACCCTACCGGCAAGGGGTTGCTCTCGCCCTCATAGTTGCTATTGTATTGCAAGTTACAAGCATCTAGAGAGGTGGGAACGATGAGTCAGCTCGCGGCCTTGGGTCAGGAGGCGGGGAGAGTAGCGTCCAGTGTGGCGCCGAGCGTCGTGACGATCGGGCGCGATCGCCGCGGAGCCGGCGCGGTGATCGGCGACGGGCGTATCGTGACGAACGCGCATAACCTGCGCGGGTCACAGGTCACAGTCACGTTTGCGGATGGTCGTGTCGTTTCCGGCGCTGTAGCGGGAGTCGATCTCGATGCGGATCTGGCCGTGGTCGAGGTCGACACGGCGGGGGCCGCATCGCTGGAATGGGAGGACGAGCCCGTCGACACGGGCTCCCTCGTCTTCGCGGTGACGAACGGTCCAGGATCTGGACCCCGGCTCACGTGGGGCCTCGTCTCGGCGACCGGGCAGGCGTTCCGGGGACCGAGGGGGCGCCGCATCACCGACGCGCTCGAGCACACGGCACCGCTGGCTCGTGGCTCGTCGGGTGGGCCCCTCGTCAACGCTGAGGGCCGGGTCGTCGGCATCAACACGCACCGGAGGGGCGACGGCTTCTATCTCGCGGTCAAGGCCACGGCCGAGCTGCGGCAGCATCTGGACTCGCTTGCTCGTGGCGAGTCACCCACACGCGTCTCGCTCGGTATCGCGGTCGCTCCCTCGCATGTCGCGCGACGCCTCCGTAGCGCCGTGGGGCTCCCGCCGCAGGACGGGCTCCTGGTCCGTGGAGTCGAGGAGGGCAGTCCCGCCGCACGGGCGGGCGTGCGCCCCGGTGACCTCATCGTCGAGGCGAACGGGCAACCGGTCGCGTCGAGCGACGACCTCTTCAGCATCCTGGACCAGCTCGAGGCGGGTGCCACCCTGCCCCTGCGGATCGTGCGTGGCTCGGAGCAGGTCACCGTCGCAGTCACGTTCGGCTCGACTGGGGAGGAAGGCTCGGCGTAGTGGCGAGCACCGACGTCGCCGCACTCGACGCCTACTCACAGGTCGTGACCACCGTGGCCAAGACGCTCACGGCCTCGGTGGCCAGCCTGGAGGTCCGCCGGCAGGTAAGAGGACACCTGCGCCGGGCCGGCGCCGGCTCCGCCGTCGCGCTGACCCCGGACGGGTTCCTCGCCACGTCCGCCCACGTCGTGCAGGACTCGGCCGGGGGGACCGCCGGCTTCGCCAACGGCGTCGAGCTGTCATTCGAGGTCGTTGGTACCGATGTCCTCTCCGACCTCGCCGTCGTCCGAGTCAGTGGCGGTGATCTTTCCCCGGCCACGCTCGGCGACGCGGACGAGCTCCAGGTGGGCCAGCTCGTCGTCGCTGTCGGCAGCCCACTCGGCTATGCGGGGTCGGTCAGCGCGGGGGTGGTCAGTGCCCTCGGCCGCTCGCTCACCGCGCACAACCGGCGCGCTTCGCGGCTGATCGAGAACGTGATCCAGACGGACGCCGCCTTGCACCCGGGCAACTCTGGGGGTGCGCTGGCCGACAGCTCGGCGCGCGTCGTCGGTGTCAATACCGCGCTGATCGGGCCCGGCCTCGGCCAAGGCCTCGGCATGGCGGTGCCGATCAACGCGACCACCCGCCAGATTCTCGCCGCCCTGATGCGCCACGGGCGCGTGCGCCGCGCCTACCTCGGGATCGCGGGTGGCTCACGCCCCTTGCCACCACGGGCGGCTCAGGCGTCCGCACGGGAGCATGGCATCGAGATCCTCTCGATCGTCGAGGGTAGCCCCGCCGCGGCCGCGGGGCTGCGCCCCGAGGACATCGTCGTGACGATCGACGGGGTCGCCACCGAGCGCGTCGGCGCCCTTCAAGCGCTGATGACCGACCAGCGCATCGGCAGGCCCGTACCCGTCGAGTACGTCCGCGGCGGTCACCTCTCCCGCACCGACATCGTCCCGGTCGAGCTCCCCGACTAGCCGGGCGTTTCGCACATGGTGGGCTGTAGGTGTTTCCGCCTTCCCAGACACGAACGGTGGCGTGGCGCTGTCGATCATAGCCCGAGCGAGAGGCCGTTTGACTCCTGTCTCCCGTTTCCCGCGTGGACGCGGGAAAGCCAACTCATTCGGCAGGCGCCTGGCGTTGAGCGCCAGTTTTCCCTCGCCTGCGCGGGAAACCGTGTTCGGTGGCGGGCGCTCCGTGGAGCGCGCCTGGAGTCTTTGCGCGCCTACGCGCAAAAGCGGGGGCCGAAGGACGTTGTGGCTCCCTCGGCAGGCCGTTGGCCTGCCCTTTTGCGCGTACGCGCGCAAGACTGAATGGTCCACCACCCACTGCCACTCGCCGAACGAACTCCATGTGCGGAACACGGGACTAGCTCGTCATCAGCAGGTCATGATGTCGAGTTTCGGGTCCAAGGCGGAGAGATCATGGGGATCGCTCGTGACGACCACGGCGCCGTGGCGACGTGCGAGCAAGACGACGCTCGCGTCGACTACATCCCCGGTCTGTGCGGCACCGCACAGCACGCCCGCTGCTTTGGCCTCTTCGAGATCCAAGGAACGAACGGTAAGATGCCCCGAGCCGACGAGCCGAGCCAGCCGTACTTGCCGGGCACCATCGCGCCAGACCTGCGCCACGACGCCGGTCGGGACGTGCATGACTCGGTCGTGCTCGACCGCCAGCTCGACTAGGCGCCGGACCCGGCGGTCATTGCGCTCGAAGGCGATGAGGCCGCCCGCATCCAGGACTACAGGCCGAGTACGCCGCGGGCCCACGCGTCCTCCTCGATGGTGGCGGGGCCGTTCTCCGCTCGCATCTCCGCCAATAGCGCGATCAGGTCGTCTCGCCGCGCTTTCTCCAACATGGCTTGATCCACCCAGGCGCTCACGGAGGGTGCTTCGCGCCGAGCAACCTGCTCCTCGGCGGCGGCGAGCGCCTCAGGGCTGACCGTGATGGTGACACGAGTTTTCGTCATACGTTCATCATACTCTTGATCGCGGAGTTGGCGAGCCATCGATGTCCGAAACCCGCCAGCCTTCCCGCAGTGGGCGTGCGATGCTGCGCGGCATGCACACCGACTTTGAGCGCTGTTACCGAGCCGTGCAGAGCCGTGACGAGCGGTTCGACGGCTGGTTCTTTACGGCCGTGACCTCGACCGGTATCTACTGCCGGCCGAGTTGCCCCGCCGCCGTCCCCAAGCGCGCCAACGTGCGCTTCTACCCGACCGCCGCGACCGCGCAAGGGGCCGGGTTCCGCGCGTGCAAGCGGTGCCGCCCGGATGCGGCGCCCGGCTCGCCCGAGTGGGATCAGCGAGCCGATCTGGTCGCCCGAGCGATGCGGCTGATCGCGGACGGGATGGTCGATCGTGAGGGAGCGGCGGGCCTCGCGCGGCGGCTCGGGTACAGCGAACGGCAGGTCCACCGGCAGCTGTACGCCGAGGTAGGCGCTGGCCCGCTCGCGTTGGCGCGCGCGCAGCGAGCGCACACGGCGAGGGTGTTGATAGAGACGACCGCCGTGCCATTCGCGGAGATCGCCTTCGCGGCCGGCTTCAGCAGCGTGCGTCAGTTCAACGACACCATCCGCGCCGTGTTCGCGTCGACGCCCACCGAGATGCGGCGGAAGGCGAGACCGGCGCGCGCCATCCCCGCCTCGGGGACGATCGCGTTGCGCCTCCCGTACCGAGCTCCCTGTGACGTGGCGGGCCTGCTTGGGTTCTTCGCCGCACGGGCGGTCCCTGGCGTGGAGGAGATGTCCGGGGGCGCGTACCGGCGCACCCTGCGCCTCCCGCACGGCAGCGGGATCGTCGAGTTGTCCGATCCCGGAGGCTCGGGCGCGCGGCACGTGGCGTGCCGCCTGCGGCTGGACGACCTGCGTGACCTCGGGGCCGCTGTCCAGCGCTGCCGGCGCGTGCTCGAC
>JBOGED010000370.1:0-18748 GCA_050743625.1 Egibacteraceae bacterium
CCGCCCACGCGCCGCGGATCCCGATGTCGGTCGGGTCGCGCTTCAGCTCGGCGGTGATGATGTCCTCGCCTACGGCTCCGACGGACGCGAGGTGACCGACGATGAACCAGCGCAGGTCGGTGTCGACGGCGAGGCCTTGGATGGTCACGCCGCCGTCGAGGAGCCCTCGCGCCGTCGCCGTGTCGTCGGACGTGGCAATCAGGCACCGAGCCCAGAGGAGCTGCTCGTCGCTTCCGGACTTTGCCCGGTCCAAGGCATTGCGGGCGGTCTCGGCGACCAACGTGCGCATGGCGGGGCGGTTCTCGGGATCTCCGTAGATCTGGATCGCGGACATGGCTTGGCGCAGCAATGTCTGGAGCACGCCGATGTCGTCCTCCGACTCGACCTGAGCCGCCACAAGCCGGATAAACCGCCGGGTTGCGAGCTCCGCGTCGCGGGTCATGTCCCACACCGATCCCCAACACAGCGCTCGGGCCAGCGGGGACTCGATCCGCCCGAGCCGCTCGACAAGCGTGGATACCGATCGGTCGTCGAATCGCACCTTGACATACGCGAAGTCGTCATCGTTCGGCAGCAGCAGCGCGGGGACAGGCTCCCCAACCAAGTCGGGCACCTCAGTGCGGCCGCCGGTGACGTCGAGCTCCACCCGATGGCGACGCGCAAGCCCACCATTCGACGGCTCGTAAAGCCCGATCGCCAAGCGATGATCGCGCAGGTTCGGGTGCTCAGGCGGCGCTTCTTGCACCAGCGCGAAGGACGCGTAGCGGCCCTGATCGTCGACCGTGAACTCTGGGCGGAGCGCGGCGAGCCCCGCGGTCTCCAGCCACTGCTCGGACCAGGAATGGAGGTCTCGTCCCGACGAGCGCTCCAACGCGGCGAGGAAGTCTCCCAGCTCGGCGTTCGCGTACTCGTGCTCACGGAAGTACGCGCGCAGACCCGCCCAGAAGGCGTCGCGCCCCACCCAATGGACGAGCTGCTTCAGGACGGACGCGCCCTTCGCGTAGGTGATCCCGTCGAAGTGCGTGTGGACCATGTCCGTGTCCGTGATATCCGCCACGATCGGATGGGTCGTGGGGCGCTGATCCTCGCGGTAGGCCCACGCCTTAAGTTGGTGCGCGAACTCTGCCCACGACTGCGTGAACCGCGTCGCCTCCGCGAGCGCGAAAGAGGCCGCGTAGGTGGCGAAGCTCTCGTTCAGCCACAGATCGTCCCACCACCGCATCGTCACGAGATCGCCGAACCACATATGGGCCATCTCGTGAAGGATCGTGTTGGCGCGCTGCAGTCGCACGGCATCCGTGACCTTGGAGCGGAACACATAGCGCTCGGTGAACGTGACGCACCCGGCGTTCTCCATGGCGCCGAAGTTGAACTCGGGCACGAACAGCTGGTCGTATTTGCCGAAGGCGTAGGGATAGCCGAATAGCTCGGTGAAGAAGTCGAATCCCTGGCGGGTGATCTCAAGGATCTCGGCGTGGTCGAGATACTCAGCCAGCGACTGGCGGCAGTAGACGCCCAAGTCGATGTCGCCGTGAGCCTCTTGAAGGTGATGGTAGGGCCCGGCCACGATGGCGGCGATGTAGGTCGAGATCGGCGCCGTCGGCTCGAACCTCCACCGCGAGCCTTGCCGCTCGGCGCGGCCGTTGCTCACCACGACCCAATCGGCCGGTGCACGCACATCTAAGGCGAACGTGCCCTTCAGATCGGGTTGGTCGAAGCACGCAAACACATGATGTGCGTAGAACGGCTCGAATTGGGTGTGCAGATAGACGCGATTGTCGACTGGGTCGGCGAACCGGTGGAGGCCGACCCCGGAGCGTGAGTAGGCGCAACGTGCGTCCACGACCAGCTCGTTCTCCGCTTGGAGCTCGTTCAGCGACAGTCGACCGTGCGCGAACGCCTCGGGCGCCAAGTCGCGCCCGTTGAGCGTCGCGCGGTCGACGGCGACCGCTTGTAGGTCGACGAATGTGGAAGCCCCAGGTTGACGGGCGCGAAATCGCAAGGTGGTGCGGGTGCCGAACTCGGCCGCTCCCGTGTCCAGGTCCAGCGCCACGTCATACGAGACGTCGCTTAGCAGTTGCGCCCGCGCGCGGGCCTCGTCTCGGGTGAGGGTGTCCTTGGCTGACACGAGTATGGACCCTTCTCGCTTGTCGGCTTTCCTGTCGCGGCTCCCACAACCCCGGAATGCTAGACCGCGGCGCATCCCCCGCGCGCCCCTGGGGTGCGAATCCTTTGGTTTGGAGCGGTGAGGCGCCGAGCGCGCGTCGGTCGGCGACCTTGCGCCTACACCTCCACCCGATCCGTGCATCCAGGGTTACGGTTGGACCCACATCTCCCAAGCGGGTGCGCGCTGACCAGTCTCTTCTGTGCCGCCCCTGCGCACGCCGGCGTCGAGCGCGACGATGATCGAGCTCTCGGGCGCTGCCCAGGCGATCCGGGTGGCCGCGGTGCGCAGACCCGTCTCGGTCGGCGAAACCGATACGACGAGAAGGTCCTCGGCGCGCGCGTGTGCGCCGATCGCCACGTGCTGTCTGCGGGCATCGTGACGCACGACGGGTCTCGTCTCGCCGCAGAGATCGTCGATCGCGCCGTCCTCGTTGTCGGTGAGGACCTCCATCCGGACTCCCGTACCACTCGCGACCCGCCGCGCGATCTCGGCGGCGAGTTGCACGCCAGGGCGGCGCGAGAGGGGAAGGTTGCCGGTGAAGACGCTCAGCAGGATCCGGTCGAAGCTATCCCCGGCCAGCCGTGTCACCGCCAGTGGTACCGAGGATCGACCGACGATCTCGTCGATCACGCTGCCGAACAGGCTCTCGCGGGTGCCGGTGTAGCCCTTCCAGCCGACGAGCATGAACGTCGCTTGATGCTCGACGATCGTGTGGAGCACACCGGCCGAGAGTGATCCGTCGATCCGCACCAGGCCGGTAGCCTCGACGCCCTGGGAAAGCGCCATCGACTCGGCACGAGCCGCCAGCACGCGGCTACGCTCCAACTCCTCGTCGCTGACCTCAGGCCCGACCACGGTGAGGGGCATCACGGTCCCCGACTCCGGTCGGGCGAGCAACGCGGCGAGACGGACGAGGCCCCGAGCGGATTCCGGATTCGCCACCGGGACGAGCACCGACTCTCCCATCCCGCGTGGCCGGACCGGCGGGAGGGGCAGGCGCTGAGCCCATCGGTTCGCGGTCCAGGTCCCGACGATGCAGGTGACGACGATGACCGGAACAACGGCGTGCACCATGGCGAGCCCGATCACCCCCGCGTCCAGCCCGACGGTGACGGCCGCGAGTGTGAGCGCCGCCTGCGTCACCGTCAAGCTGAACACTGTCCCGGTCTCAGCCGTGTTGAACCCCAGCCATCGCCGGGCGCCGAGGGCGGCCAGCCCCTTCGCGAGAAGGGCCACGGCGACGAACACCGTCGCCTGCAGGAGCAGTGGCCAATCGCCAACTACCGCTGGCGCGTCGATCAACATGCCGACCGAGACGAGATATATGGGGATCAGGAGCCCGGAGCCGAAGAGCTCGACGCGCTCGGACAGGATCCCCCCTCGTGGGACCAACCGGTTCAGCGCCAGGCCGGTGAGGTACGCGCCGAGAATCCCCTCCACGCCGACGATCTCAGCCACCGCGATCGCCCCGAACAGCGCCGACAACAGGAACAGGAACCGGACAGACCGGTCCTGCCCCATTCCGGCGAAGAACCATCGAGCCACGCGTGGCAGTACCCAGAGCACGAACCAGCCGAAGACCGCGAGCTTCGGGACAAGCGTCGCCCATAGCAGCCAGTCCAGGGACGGCTGAGCCGCCCACAGGTCGAGGGCAAGCACGAGAAAGGCCGCCGTGTTCGCAACGATCGTCCCACCAACCGCGGCTTGCACCGACCGATCCTCGCCCAGCCCGAGCCGGTCGTACACCGGGTAGGCGACCACGCTGTGCAAGGCCCACCACGTACCCACGAGAATCGCCGCATACGCACCAAACCCAAGCAGCGCGGCGGCGGCAGCGCCCAGGGCCAGCGGCACCCCGAACACAAGCCCGCCTACGACCATCGACGATCGGCGTGCCGAGCGGAGCGCGTCCAGATCGAGCGCGAGGCCTACCTGGAATACCAGGTACAGCAACCCCAATTCGGCCAGGATCGACACAGTGCCGGTACGTGACAGCACTCCGAACACGCCCGGACCGATCAGCACCCCCGCGATGACCAGCCCGATGATGCCCGGTACGCGCACCCGCTCGGCAAGCACCGGCGCCACCAGTACCAGTACCACCAACGTGGCGAAGACCAGGCTGGGTGATGTCAAGGGCAGTGACGGCAGCTCGAAGGCCGGCAAGGCCGTCCTCCTTGCGATGGCGGGCCGGTAGAAGCAGTCACAGCCTACGCCCGTGTGCTCCTCCTCCAAGCCTACCCAGGGTAGGGTCGGGCGCGTGCACAGATTCGATCCGCAAAGGGTGACCGCCGCCCAAACTGTCGCGCTTCGCGGTGTGGCCCCAGCCCGCCGAGTCGTGCTCACGGGAGGTTCGGCGGTGATCGCCGCCCTCATCGCCGCGCTTGCCGGTGTCCTGGAGCGCGGCTTGGCCGGACGACTCGTGGCGGGCACCACGCTCGGGGCCCTTGTGGCGAGCCTGGTCGTCTTGGTGCCTAGCCGGTCCGCCTGCGCGGTCCGCCGCGCCGCCATGGGCACCCTGTTCCAGCTGGGTTTCCTCGCCGCCCTCTGGCTCCTGGGCAGCAGCTAGCGCTGCCTTCTTGTCAACCACTGTTGACGAAGGCCGTTCGTCAACGTAGATTGACGGTATGGCTGATGCGACGAAGGTAGCGGCGGCGGCGTCGAGCAAAGACCCCGCCATCGGATTGGCAGCGGTGACCTCACTGCGGGCGCTGTTGGAGTCCCTCGAGGAGCTCCAGGTGACCAACGCCCGCGCTCAGGGCTGGTCCTGGCAGGAGATCGCCATCGCGCTCGGAGTAAGCAAGCAAGCCGTGCACAAGAAGCACCGCCACCTGCGCGGGCTGGGGAGGTAACGGGGATGTTCGAACGCTTCACAGACCGCGCTCGCCACGTTGTGGTGCTCGCCCAAGAGGACGCGCGCATGCGAGGCCACCATCACATCGGGACGGAGCACCTGCTGATGGGCCTGTACGGCGTCTCCGACGGGGTGGCGGCACATGTGCTCCAGAGCCTCGGCGTGTCCCGGGAGGACATCCACAACGAGATCGCCAAGATCGTGGGGCCGGGGAGCTCCACGGGTGATCGCGACCGTGACGCGCTCGCCACCATCGGAATCGACCTCGACGAGGTGCGTAGGCAAATCGAGGAAGCCTTTGGCCCTGGCGCGTTGGAGCGCACCCGAGCGGGCCGGCGCCGCCCGTGCCGGACGCCTCTGGGCCATATCCCGTTCACTCGCCGCTCCAAGCACGCGCTAGAGCTGTCGCTCCGAGAGGCGCTCGGATTGCGCCACAACTACATCGGCACCGAGCACATCCTTCTCGGACTGCTTGCCCTACGAGACGGGTTGGCCGGAAGGATGCTGCGATCGCGCGGCGTGACGTACGACGCGGCGCGCGCGGCCATCATGGCCCGCATCCAAGGAATGACAGGCACTTGCACTTAAGGCATACCTCATCGAGTTCAGCGGAAGCCACACTCTTCGAGAATCTCTCGGGGATGTGCGGGCGCGGGCATTGGCGCCCGGTGCCGCACATCCCCGTTCCCCCATCGAGGGTGCCTGTGGCGTAGGCCCTACATAATCGAGGATAGAGGCGCACTATCCTTGCATGACACGCATTCAGGGAACTGAAACCCAGTCTACGTACGCTGCGGCGGCGCATTTCGTAGAGTACGGGCTCGCGAACCCACTGAGCCTGTTCACGCCGGAGCAACCGGTGTGGACCTCGGAGACGCTCGGGGACCTGTATGAAAGGGACGAGACGGCCGACGACTCCACCGGTGGGGGATTCTGGCAGCGCCTGCGCCGGCGGCTGGAGGGTGCGCCGGCGGCGACTGTGCAACTCGCCGCCGAGCTTGCTTACGTCCACGTCCTGTTCGCCTCTGACCTGTCACCGACCAGCAAGAGGCGGGTCGTCACCGACACGCTCAGGTTGTCCGAAACGCCGCCAGACCTGCCAGCGCCGCTGAACGATGCGCTCGACTGTGGCCTTGCGGGCACAGGGGTGGCGTTCAAGCTCCGTCGTATGTCGCAACTGGGCCTCCTGATCATGGTGGCGATCCGGTGGTGGCAGCTGCCGACAGCTCACCGCCAGGCGGCGTTGGCCGACCCGCGGGAGTTCAAAACCTGGCTGTGGGCACTACCCCACCACGGCGCGTTCGCGCAGCGTGAGGCGCTGCTCCATCTCGTGCACCCAGACAGCTTCGAGCCGATCGTTTCGCCGACGATCAAGCAACGCATCGTCCACTCGTTCAGCCGTCATGTCCCCGCCGGGGTCGATGATGTGGACGAGGCGCTCGCGGCCATCCGGAAGGTGCTTGAGCGACGCTCGGTTCATGGCTCGACAATCCCCGATCTCCCGTCTTTGCTCGGGATAACCGTGTCAGGCCTGAATGGTTTGACGGATTCGAGGATCGGGTGCACGGTGGAGAATCCCCCGTGACGCGGTTCCGCAGGTTGACGCGGTTCGGGTCAAGTCAAGGAGTACGCATGGCAGACGCTGGAGCAGGGCCGCAGCCACCGACACGAGGCTAGCGATGATCGGTGACGCGTTTGTCTTTGACACCGCCGTGCACGTGATGAACCTTGACCCCAAGAACGCGATGCACGAGGCGGGGGGGCAATTCCTGGACCACGTCTACGGGTTCCATGCCACGCTGACACCAGATGGTGAGCCAGTCCTGCGACGGGAAGAGTTCCTCCGACAGTGGACGGCGGAAGACATTCTGGACATGGTGTTCGGACGGTCCGACACGGACATGCTCGTCGCGCAACCGCTGCCGCTCGGGGAGCTCTTCGTGCACGAGATGTCCCCGTGGGGGCAGTGCGCGGAGCTCGCCTCGCTCGACCCCGACCGCGTGGTGTTCTGGGGGACGGTAGATCCCCTAGACGGCTCGAAGGCGCTCGACCTCATGGAGCGGCAGGTCCATGAGTTTGGCGCCAAGGCGTTCAAGCTTTACAACACCCGCTACGACCACAAGGCACCAGTCGCCTGGCGCATGGATGACGAGGACATCGCCTTCCCCGTCTTCGAGAAATGCCAAGAGCTAGGCGTGAGCCTCATCGGCGTGCACAAAGGCGTCCCCCTTGGTCCCCATCCCATCCCACCCGCCCAAACCTGGGACATGGACGCACCAGCGGCGCAGTTCCCGGACATCAACTTCGTGATATTTCACGTCGGTTTGCCGTTTATCGACGAGGTCTGCTGGCAGCTCACCCGCTACCCCAATCTCCACGCTTCGCTGGCCGCGACGCTCAACCTGATCGTCCGCGCGCCACGCCAGTTCGCCGAGATTCTCGGGAAGCTGCTGTTCTGGTGCGGCGAGGACAAGATCATCTATGGCAGCGAGGCTCCCATCTGGCAGCCACAGTGGGCGCTTGAGGCGTTCTGGAACTTTCAAATGCCGCTCGACCTCGTCGAGGCGTACGGCTACCCCCAACTCGGCGAAACGGCCAAACGCAAGATTCTGGGAGAGAATCTGCTGCGCCTTCACGGCTCCGACCTGAGCACCGCGAAGGCACGGCTCCGGGGGCCACCGGACGCCTGATCAAGAAGTCGGCGCTACACCGCCTCGGTGAGCCGGCGCTCGGTGAGGTAGCTCTCCAACTTCCGCTTGATGCGTTGGAGCGCGTTGTCGATCGCCTTCTCATGCCGGTCGAGCTCGACGGCGATCTCTTGATAGCTGCGGCCCTGTATGTAGCGCTCCAGCACGTTGGCCTCTAGCTCAGACAAGATGCGCGCGAAGTGCCCTTCCAGGCTGGCGATCTCGGCATTGGAAACGACCCTGTCGGCGGGGTCACCCTCGACCGCCATCACGTGGTCAAGCAGCGCGCTGTCGGTGTCCTCGTCGTGGTAGCGCGGTAGGTAAAGAGAGACATACCGGTTCAGGGGGGCATGCTTCTGGCGCGTTGCGGTCTTGATTGCCGAGAGGATCTGGCGGACGACGCAGAGCTCGGCGAAGGCACGGAAGCTGGTCTGGCGAGACGCGTCATAGTCACGGATGGCCTTGTAGAGGCCGATCATGCCCTCCTGTACGACGTCTTCGCGGTCACCACCGACCAGAAAATATGTCCTCGCTTTCACGCGGACAAAGCCGCGGTAGCGCTGGAGTAGGGCGGAGAGCGCAAGGTCGTCACCGTCCCATGCCCGTTTGACCAAGACCTCGTCCAGGATTTTCTCGGTCTCGTCGCCGGCCGTCGATGAAAGAGGGGCCACGTTCGTCTTCGCCCCTCCTCTCGTGTCAGACCGTTTTCGCTTCCTGAAGTAAAGAGGGGTATGCGGGAGTGGTCAAGTTTCGTGGTCAAGATTGACTAGTCCAACATGGCGGCGCCGGACAATCTCGAAGAGTGCGATGGCAGCAGCCACCGAAGCGTTGAGCGACCCGATGTGGCCGCGCGTTGGCACCGCGACGAGCGCATCGACACGGGCCGCGACGAGGCGGGACAACCCTGCGCCTTCTGCCCCCACGACAAGCGCGAGGCGGCCGTCGAAGAGCGACGAGGACCACAGGTCGCGCTCACCGTCGACATCGAGCCCCACTGTCCATAGCCCGGCGGACTGCAGGTCGCCGAGCGCGCGGGCGATGTTGGGTACCAACGCCACCGGTAACCAACTGAGGGCGCCAGCAGACGCCTTCTCGGCCGCCGTGGTCACATGGACGCTCCGTCGCTCGCGAAGCACTAACCCGCCGGCCCCGGCAAGCTCGGCGCTGCGGGCGATCGCGCCGAGGTTCTGAGGGTCTGTTACCCCGTCGAGTACGACGACAAGGTCAGCGTCCTTCAGCTCCTCGAGTGTGCGGTAGGGAAATGGTGGCGCGACGGCCACCACTCCCTGGTGCAGGACTCCCCGCGCGAGCCGGTCAAGCTCCGCGCGCTGGCGGAGACGGACCGGCACGCCGCTCGCGCGGGCGGTCTCCGCCAGCGGGTCCGTCGCCTCGGCGAGTACGACCTCGTGCAACCGGCGGCCGGCGCGAAGAGCCTCGGCGACCGCCCGCCGACCCGCGATCGCATGGGTCACGAGAGCGCGTGCCAGCGCGGTCCGTCGGGGGTGTCTTCGATGACGATGCCGGCCTCGGTCACGCGGTCTCGGATGCGGTCGGCAGTCGTGAAGTCCCTGCGAGCTCGCGCCTCTTCGCGCAGGGCAAGGAGCTCGGAGACCAACGGTGCCACCGAAGTGCTGGAGGTGCTGGCCACCGCCAGGTCGTAACCAAGCACACCGGCGAGCTCGACGAGCAGGTCACGCGTCGCCGCCGCCTCGTCCTTATGGCCCGCGGCCAGCTGCGCGTGCCCCGCGGTGACGAGGTCGAACAGGACGGCTTGAGCCTGGGGGGTGCCGAGGTCGTCGTCCATGGCGGTGCGGAACTGGTCCCTTGCGTGCGCGAGCTCGGCCGTCGGTTCGGCGTCAGGCAGGTCGGCGGCGGCACGGACGAACGCCCGCAGGCGCTCGAACCCGGCACGCGCCTCGGCGAGCCGGGCCTGGTTGAAATCGATCGGCGACCGGTAGTGTGCCGAGAGGTAGAACTGCCGAAGCGCCTCAGGCCCGTAACGGTCGAGCGCCTCTGTAAGCGTGATGAAGTTGCCGAGCGACTTCGACATCTTCACCGCATCGATCGTGAGCATGCCGTTGTGGACCCACCACCGAGCGAATCCCTGATCGGTGGCGGCCTCGAACTGCGCGATCTCGTTCTCGTGGTGCGGGAACTGGAGGTCTAGTCCACCCGCGTGGATGTCGAACCCGGCGCCGAGGTACTTCGTCGACATCGCGGAGCATTCGATGTGCCATCCCGGGCGACCCGGCCCCCACGGGGAGGCCCAGCTGGGCTCGCCCGGCTTGGCCGCCTTCCACAGCACGAAGTCGAGCGGGTCGCGCTTCTCCTCGCCGGGCTCGACACGCGCGCCAGCGCGAAGCTCGTCGACGTCACGACCGGACAACCTGCCGTACCGGGGAAACTTGCGAACCGAGAACAGCACGTCGCCGCCAGCCTCATAGGCGGCCCCCGCCTCGATCAGCAGGCGTATCAGCTCGATCATCTCGATGATGTGCCCGGTGGCTCGCGGCACGACATGTGGAGGCAGGACGTTCAGCCTGGCGACCTGTTGCTCGTAGATGCGCGCGTACCGCTCCGAGATCTCGGCGGACGGCCGACCTTCCGCGTCCGCCTTTCGTAAGATCTTGTCCTCGATGTCCGTGATGTTCCGCACGTGGAACACCTCGTATCCCGTCCACTCCAGGTAGCGGCGGAGGACGTCGGGCACAATCTCTGCTCGCGCATGGCCAAAGTGGGGCACGTCGTACACGGTCGGACCACAGACGTACATCCCGACCCGCCCCGGATCCCGGGGCACGAACTCCTCCACCCGCCGCGTCAACGTGTTGTACAGCCTCATCGGGTTAGCGTAGACGAGCGCGGCGGCCACGACTCTCTAGAATTCGGGCCTCTCGCAAAAAGGTGACGATCGTGATCAATCAACGCCTGCTGGTGTTGGGCTGGCACAACGTGGAGGGATCCTGGTGCTTCCCGTCCCCACCGGGCTCCGGGACTCGGGGCATCCAGCGGCAGTTCCGGGCGCTGAAGCGGTACGCGAACGTCGTGCCACTGGGATGGGCGCTGCGGGAGCTCACCATGGGGCGGCCACTGCCTCGCCGCTCGGTGGCGATCACGTTCGACGATGGGTATAGGGACACCCTGGAGATCGCGGCGAGGATGCTGGAGCGGCTCGAGCTGCCGGCCACGGTGTTCCTGGTCCCTGGGATTCTCTCCGGCGACGTCAACCCATGGTGGGAGCGGTTGGGATGGGCCTTCGCGAAGGGGGGCGCCGGCCAGGTCGAGTGGGAAGGCGAGCGACTGCCGCTGGCGAACAGCCGTTCCCGCCTCGGGGCCTTCAAGCTCGTCTCGGAGCGGCTCAAACGGCGGGACCGGCGTCAGCGCGAGCGATCCACCGACGAGTTGGTCTCGCTCCTCGCTCCGCGGGGGACCTATCGCGCCGATGACCTGTTCCTCGACTGGGATGGCGCTCGGGCGCTCTGCCGGACGATGGCGATCGGCTCGCACTCGATGCACCACGCGATCCTTGCCGAGGAATCCCCTGAGGTACAGCGTGAAGACCTTGCCGAATCACGGCGCCGGTTACAGGAGGAGCTGGCCGTCGAGGCCGACTTATTCGCCTACCCGAATGGCGCGGCCGGCGACTTCGGCCCTGCGACGGTGGCCGCGGCCGAGCTTGCGGGCTATTCGTACTCCGTGACAACCCAGGGAGGGGTGAACCGCCCGGATACCCCGCCCCACGAGATCCGCCGCTGGGTCGTCTACCCAGAGCGAGGCGTGGCGGGCCTCGGGGTGATCCCTCGCGACCTCGTCAAGGCGGGATTGGGCCGCTGAGGACGCTGGGCATAATAATGTGGGTGATTTGTCATTGTTCGGTGATCGCGGGGGGGCGGGGAGGTCAGCCGAGCCTTGAGTCGGTCTTAAGCAGCCCGGTGACCGCGGCGGCCACGGCCGTGGTAAGCACCCAGCCAGCGCGATGCTCAGCCAGAACCAGATGAGGTAGACCCAGCCCCAGGGACGGGTGGCGTCGGGGACCCAGAAGTCCTGTTGACGCAGGTCGATGATGGGTAGCAGCACATCCAACGAGTAGACGACCGGCACAAACACTGGCAGCTGCCCGGGTGGTGCGGTGGCCGTCAGCGCTTCTGGATAGGCGCTGGCGAACAGCAGCGCCCTAACAGCCACGAACCCCAACAGCCATCACACAGCTCGCCAGGGTTGATAGCCGTAGCCGACGGTGACCCCCAGCAGCCGGTTCCACAGCCTGGCGGGGCGCGGCAACCGCTAGCGTCGGGCGCGCTGCTTGGCGATGGCGACCACCTGCGCCTCCTGCTCGTTGCCAGCCCTGCGGTAGGCGGAGGCGAGCTGCTCGTACTTCTGTGGCGAGTACCCATCGGGGTCCCGCGCGAGCCAGTCCAATCGCAACTCCACCGTAACCTCGGGGTTGGCCCTGATCGCGTCGTAGACGAGCCCGATTACCCACCGAGTGTCTTCGTGGCGGATAGGCCAGTCCTTGACTGCGTGCTGGGAAGGCGCAGTTTCCTCCGCATACGCAGGATTGTTGCGTCCCCCGGCGGGCGCGCTGGTTTTGACCTGCAGTTTTCCTCCGTATACGGAGGAAAACTGCAGTGTGACCGTTACCTTACGCTCGGCTCGCGCGCTGATGGCGAGACACCCTATCCGCGCGAGCCCTTATGGCCAGTTTTGTCACGTATGTGCATGCGAATCCTGGCTATCAGGGCGACTGCAACAGCGCGACCGCGGTGCAGGCGATGCCTTCTCCACGGCCGAGCATGCCGAGGCCGTCGGTCGTTGTCGCCTTCACACTTACGGCCTCGGCAGGGATGCCGAGGAGAGCGGCCACCCGCTCGACGATCGCGGGCCGGTGGGGCGCGATCCTGGGCCGCTGGGCGACGATCGTGCAGTCGACGTTTGCGATCGCCCAGCCAGCTCGCCGCACGATGCGCAGTGTCTCGGTGACGAAGACGGACGAGGGTGCGCCGGCGTATGCGGGGTCGTCAGTGCCGAAGCGGCTGCCGAGATCCCCCAGCGCGGCGGCGCCGAGCAGCGCGTCGACGATGGCATGTAACACGACATCCGCGTCGCTGTGGCCCTGCAGACCCGGCCCTTCTGGGATCGGGACGCCGCCGAGGACGAGCCCGCGTGTGCCGGGTGCGGCAAACCCATGGATGTCCACGCCTTGCCCGACGCGGATCATCGCCGCATCAGCGCTTCGGCGAGGTCGAGGTCCCGCGGGTACGTGACCTTGATGTTGGCGGGGTCCCCCATGACCAGGCGTACCCTGGCACCGTCTTGCTCCACCAGGCTGAGATCGTCGGTCACGAGCCCCCGCGCGGTCTCGTAGGCACGCCGGAGGACCGACCATCGGAACACCTGCGGGGTCTGAACCGTCCACAAACCTCGCCGATCCACCGTCCGGACCACCGAGACCTCCTCATCGACCATCTTGAGCGTGTCCACCACCGGCAGCCCAGGGGCAGCGGCATCCGCACCATCGCCCACCGCAGCGAACACCGCAGCGATCAATGCGGGACTCGCGAGCGGGCGCGCCGCGTCGTGAACCCCGACGAGGTCGTCAGGCTCCAACGCTCCGCAAGAGGAGAGCCCCGAGGCGACCGAGTCCGTCCTTGTCACGCCGCCCTCGCATACCTGTGCGTCGATGCCAGCCACGACGAGGAGGCGCCTGGCTGCAGCGGTCCACCCCTGAGCGCAGACCACGACCATGCGATCACACGTTTGTGCCATCGCCCGCGCACTGTGCACGAGCAATGGCTCATCCCTAAGCGTGGCAAAGGCCTTGGGGAGGTCGCGGGCGAATCTCTCCCCCCGACCAGCGGCGACAACCACACCGATGCGCTGGACGCTCACCGCCTTGCCCTGAAACGGCAAACGTGCCGGGTGCTGGTATCCCAGAACTCACCCTGCACGCTTGCGATGGAGTGTGGCGAAGGTTAGTCGGACAGCACTCCGTCGATGAGCTCTTCGGTCTGCTCGTCAGATTTCTTGATGGCGGCGGACAACTCAGACACGAGGATCTGGCGGGCTTTGGTGAGCATCCTCTTCTCGCCAGCAGAAAGACCCTTGTCACGCTCACGTAGCGCGAGGTTCCGGACAACCTCCGCTACCTGGAAAATGTCTCCGCTCTTCAGTTTCTCGTAGTTGGCCTTGAAACGGCGGGACCAGTTCGTCGGCATGGAGCCGTCTCTGCGGCGGAGGACGTCGAAAACCTCGTCGACCTCTTTTTGGCTGACGACGTCACGCAACCCGACTTCGTCAGTGGCATCCGTCGGCACCATCAGGGTGAGGTCGCCGTACGTGAGGCGTAGTACGAGGTAATCGCGTTCCTGCCCTTCCAGCGTTCGTTTCTCATGTTTCTCGATGACCGCTGCACCATGATGCGGGTAGACAACAGTGTCCCCAACTGCGTAGGTCATACGTCGATCCCCTGGCTGGCGCTCATCCGGCGAACGGGGCGGCGCCGTTGGTGGGCAAGCTGGAAGTGCCAGCATAGCACGGACGGGGCAACACTACCAATCAAAGCCCCTGGTCAGACCCCGTTTACCGCTCCCCCAATCGGGGGAGAAATCCTACGTAGAGAAAGCGAGACATTACGCGACGCGGTCAAGCGTAGCGCTCAAGAATCGATGACTCGGCGAGCCTCGCGAGCCCTTCCTTGATCGATCTGGCTCTGGCCTCGCCAATTCCCTCCACCTGGTTCAGCTCAGAGATACTCGCGTCCATCAACCGGTGCAGCGACGAGAAGCGGGTCACGAGCTTCTGGATGACCGAATCGCTCAAGCGGGGGATGCGCGAGAGCAAGCGGTAGCCGCGCGGGGTCACGGCCTGGTCCATCCGTCCGTCACCCATCGCGTACCCGAGGATCCGGGCGAGGCGACCCAGATCCAGGAGCTGCTCGGCTTCGAGCCTATCGAAGTCCGCGAGGAGCGCCCCATACCGCCGCCGCCCGTCTATCATGTAGTCGCGGGTGACGAGCTGCCGCTCACTATCCACCCCCAGCATCAGCTCATCGAGCTGCAGTTGGAGCAGGCGCCCATCCGTGCCCAGCTCCGCGATGGCGATCTCGATCTCATCAGCGATCCGTCGCACCATCTCCGCGCGCTGGAGCACGGTGACCGCGTCGCGAAGGGTGACTACGTTCTCAATCTCCAGCGCGGACAGCCCGCTCGACACCTCGTCAAGGCGGTTCCGGTAACGCTCGAGCGTCGACAGGGCCTGGTTTGCGCGGAACAGAATCGAGCTGATCTCCTCCAGCACATGCTTCGTCGAATCCACGTATAACGTGACGATTCGCATCGACTCGCTGACGCTGATGACCGGCCTTCCGGTCTGGCGGGCGACGCGTTCGGCCGTGCGGTGCCGGGTCCCCGTCTCAGTGGTCGGTACGGTCGGGTCCGGCACCAGGTGGACGTTGGCGTGGATAATCTTGTCGACTGTCTCGTTCAGGATGATCGCGCCGTCCATCTTCGCAACCTCGGACAGGCGCTGAGCGCTGAACCGTGTGGCCATCCGGAACCCACCGGAGACGAGGCGCTCGACCTGCTCGTCGGTGCCCAGGACGATGATGGCGCCCTTGCCCGCCTTGATGATCCGGTCGATGCCCTCGCGGAGCGCGGTGCCTGGGGCGACCTTCTGCAGTACGGCGAGCAATCGGTCGTCGCGCGGCTCGTGCCCTCGTTGCTGCCAGCCGTTCGGATGTCTGCTGCTCACGTTGATCCCCAGGGGCCGCATTGCCCCCATGCGCTTCGCTTCGCTTCGGCGTCCACAAGCCTTACCCGGCCGCAGTGGCCATCCCACTCCCAAGCGCGACGCCCATGGCATCCGCGAGGTCGCGCCCGCGTCGCAGTTCAAGCCCAGCGGCCGGGCCATCATACGCAGCGGGCACAAGTGCCTGGCGGAAACCCAATCGTGCGGCCTCAGACAACCGGCGTTCGACCTGAGCGACCGGCCGCAGCTCGCCGGCGAGACCGACCTCCCCGAGCACAACGAGATCCCGAGGAACGGGCTGTTCCGTTCTACTCGACGCGATCGCGAGGCAGACCGCGAGATCAGCGGCTGGCTCGATGAGTCGGATACCCCCCACCGTCGAAGCAAACACGTCCCGGTTCGCCAACGCGACCCCTCCACGCTGCTGGCAGACCGCGACCAGCAGGGAAAGCCGCGCCGAGTCGAGCCCGCTCGCGACACGGCGTGGGTTGCCAAGGGGGCTGTCCACGACCAGCGCTTGGACCTCGCAGGCGACTGGGCGCCTGCCCTCGAGCGCGAGCGTCACAACGACCCCGGTCGTGCCGTCGGGAGCCGCTCCGACGAATAGCCGGCCAGCGTCGGCGACGGGGCGTAAGCCCTCGCCGGTCATCTCGAAGCACCCGACCTCACCGACGGGACCGAACCGGTTCTTGACCGCGCGCACCAGCCTCAGCGCGTGATGTCGATCGCCATCCATCTCGCAGACGACGTCGACGAGATGCTCGAGCATCCGAGGACCCGCGAGTTGGCCGTCCTTCGTCACATGACCGACCAGGAAGACCGCCATCCCTCGCTGCTTCGCGGCCGCCACGACCGCGCTCGCGCATTCTCGCACCTGGCTGGGCTGCCCCGGAGCCCCCGGCACGTCCGGGTGCCGGACCGTCTGGATCGAGTCGAGCACCATGACCGCGGGGTCGTGATGCTCGACGAGGCCGAGCACCGTGCCGAGATCCGTCTCGGACGCCAGCAGCACATGCGGGTGGAGCGCAGCCAGGCGGTCGGCCCGCAGTCGCACCTGGCTTGGCGACTCCTCGGCGGACACGTAGAGGACCGGCCCGGCTCCAGTCGCGAGCGCGCGAGCCACCTGGAGCAGCAGGGTCGACTTGCCGGCCCCCGGCTCTCCCCCGAGCAGCACGACCGACCCCGCGACGAGCCCGCCGCCCAGCACGCGATCGAACTCGCCGATCCCGGTCGGGGCTCTCCGCGCCTCGTCGGTCGGCACATGCGTGATCGGGGCCGCGGGCTTGATCGTGCGTGACCCGTTGGGATGCGGTGGCTCGGGCTCGCTCTCGACAAGCGACCCCCACTCGCCACATCCCGGGCACCGCCCCTCCCACCGGGCCTGCCGATGCCCACACTCGGTGCACTGCGCCACCTTCTTCGTCTTGACCATGAAACGGATGTTAACGGCCCCCTGTGACAACCCCGCCGCCGGTGCGCTCGGCGACGATGACCGAGTTGATCACGTCATGCAAGGGGTGCAGGAGCAGCTTTGGGGTAAATCCGGACAAGTCTTCCAGCCGGATTCGGGGGTAGAGCATCGTGCGAAGCTGGTCGGCCGTCCTTGCGAGGAGCACCGCCCCTGGGCGCATCCCCGCCGCGAGGTGGGCGAGCAGCCGCCTCTTCTCCGCCCGGTCTGCACCCACCAGGGCCGCAAGGAAGACCACGTCGAACCGCTGAAGGCCATCGAAATCAAGCACGTCGCAGTGGTGAAACCGTAACGCCTGGTCCAGCCCGAGCCGATCGGCCATCTTGACGGCCAACCCGTGCGCTTCGGCCTCGCGCTCGATGCTGTCCACGACCCATCCGCATCGCCCGGCGATGAGGATCGCGCTCAGCGGCAACGGTCCCGCACCGATAAACGCCGCGGCGCGAATCCCGGCGTAACCCAGCCCGAGCAAAGAATGGACCTCTAGGTCGACCAGCCTCCGGTAGTTCGCCTCGTAAGGAAATCGCCGCAGCTGGTCTGCCGGGTCGCGGGCGTCAATGATCCGCGAGGCCCACTCACGCTCCAGTTGGTACTCCCCCTGCGCGCACAGGCGCCGAAGTGAAGGCGCGATGGTTTGGACGTCGGGGCAGTCGAGGATCCGATGCTCCCCATACGCGGAGCACATCCGCACGAGATCAGTGAACAACGCGTCGACCTGCGGTGATGGCACGAGAGAGTCGAGGCTGCTCAGCTGGTCATGGACGTGGCGAAGTCGTTGGATAAGAGAATGACAAGTCACACGCGGTGACGCTACACCGCCCCTTCGTAAAGTTGCAAACGGATCCCACTACTGGTTACCGCGGGAGCTGGAGCGTCTCGCCGCTCCACTCCGCCAGTCCCTCGGATACGAGCAAACCCGCGATGCGACCGGCGTCCGGAGTGCCAACGGCCGAGACGAGATCCGTGCGCGGGATTCCGCCCGCACGAAGCGCGTCCACGAGCCGGCCCCGGTAATAGCGGTCCGAGCCCACGAACCGTGACTGTGCTCTCGGGCGGTACGCACCCGTAGCCGCGGGATCCGGGCCTCGGCCGTGCCATGCGCAGGCGGCGATTACGGGACATTCCCCGCATCTTGGCGAACGCGAGGTGCATACCTGAGCGCCGAGGTCCATCAAGGCGTGGCTCCACACACGTGGATCCCCGTCACCCAGGAGGTCGTCGGCGACGCGCTGCGCCGCTGCCCTTCCGAGCGGCTCGCCCGCCACCAGACGAGCGGCCACGCGGGCTACGTTCGTGTCCACCGGGGCCGCGCGGCGCCCGAACGCGAACGCGAGCACAGCCCGGGCCGTGTAATCCCCGATGCCCGGGAGCGCGCGGAGCGCCTCCAGCTCGTCAGGCACTCTCCCGCCATGTCGCTCCAGGATCGCGGCCGCGCAGCGGTGGAGGTTACAGGCTCGCCGGTTGTAGCCAAGCCCCTGCCACGCGCGCAGGACTTCGGCAAGCGGCGCGGCGGCAAGCGCACCGACGGTCGGGAAGCGCTCGAGGAACGCCCGCCAGGCCGGCTCCACACGCGCGACCTGCGTCTGCTGGAGCATGACCTCGCTCACCAGGATCGCGTACGGGTCACTCGTGCGCCGCCATCCCAGCGGGCGCGCCCGCGTCGCGTACCAGTCGAGGATCTCCTCCTGCACGCGCGTCACGCTAGCCGGGCGTTCCGCACATGGTGGCTGTAGGTGTTTCCGCCTTCCCAGACACGAAAGGCGGCGTGGAGCTATCGATTATCGCCCGAGCGAGAGCCCGTTGACTCCTGTCTCCCGTTTTCCCGC
>JBOGED010000371.1:0-4791 GCA_050743625.1 Egibacteraceae bacterium
GCCTACAGGCCCTTCGACGGTTGGCCTGCGCTCACAGCCACGCGCCTCGATTGCGACAGCCTCAATACCGCCGATATCCCGCACACAACTGCTGACCGCGACGGTCAGACCGAACCAGGACAAACCACAACGTATTCCTGCCCAGACCCTTAGGTCAGCGGGGCGATCGACTCGGCGGCCTCTTGCTCTCCGCTCGCGCCGCTGTGCGCGAGCTTGCCGGAGGGGTCCTCGAGGTGGGCACGGACGAACCACTGGTAACGCTCGAGCGTGCCGGACTGGCCGATCAGCAGGTCCTGAGTGATCAGGTCGAGCTTCTCGAACTCTACGATCGCGGCACGATGGTCGGCGATCAGGCCCCGGTAGGCGACGTCAAGCGCGGCGAGGTGCTGCATCGCGGTCGCGCGGCCGATGCGGTAGTCGTCCCACGCGCGGTTGTCGGCGACGAACCTCGGCGTCCCGGTGGGCGCGTGGCCGAGGGTGGCGATGCGCTCAGCGACCTCGTCGCTCATCTTGCGTACGCCCTTGGCTTGATCGTCGAGCATCTCGTGAACACCAATGAAGTTGGGGCCGACGACGTTCCAGTGGATGTGCTTGAGGGTCAACTGGAGATCGATCAGGGCCACCAACCGGCGCTGCAGCGTCGTGACAACCAGCTCCGCGTCGCCGGGGTCGAGACCTGGGACCGTGTACTGAGCAGTCATGGGCTGGCACTCCTTCATGGAGAAGACTTTCGTCCCCTCGCCCTACCCACTCCCGCGCTCGCTGACGCCCACGGCTACGCTTGACAGGGATGTCGACTGGCGCCGATCACGCCCCGCCCACCGACATGATCGCGCAACGGGTGCGGGACGTCGCAGAATCCGCCACCCTCGCCATCGACGCCACGGCCAAGGAGCTTCGCGTCGCCGGCGAGGACGTGATCAGCTTTGGAGCGGGCGAACCCGACTTTCCGACGCCAGCGCACATCGTCGAGGCCGCACGTGAGGCGTGCGTGCAGCCGTGGGCTCACCGCTACTCCCCCACCCCGGGTATCCCCGCGCTGCGTGAGGCGATCGCCCGTAAGACCGAACGTGACTCTGGGCTAGTCACGGGACCTGACCAGGTCATCGTCACGAACGGCGGGAAACAGGCGCTCTACACGCTATTCCAGACGCTCTTGGACCCGGGCGACAAGGTGCTGGTCCCGGCGCCTTACTGGGTCAGCTATCCGGAGCAGGTCCGTCTGGCGGGTGGGATCCCGACGATCGTACCGACGACCGCGGGCAAGGGTTTCCGCGTATCGGTGGAGCAGCTTGAAGCCGCCCGCACTCCCGCGACGAAGGCGCTCGTGTTCGTCTCGCCGTCCAACCCCACGGGAGCCGTGTACCCACCCGAGGAGATCGAAGCCATTGGCCGTTGGGCCGCGCACGTGGGGCTGTGGGTGATCACCGACGAGATCTACGAGCACCTGGTCTACGGCGACGCGCGCCACGTGAGCATGCCGACCGTCGTTCCCGCGTTACGCGAGCGCTGCATCGTGGTGAATGGGGTCGCGAAGACCTATGCGATGACCGGTTGGCGGGTCGGCTGGGCGATCGCTCCCGCCGGCTTCGTGAGCGCGATGGGTCGCCTGCAGAGTCACGTCTGCTCCAACGTCTCGAATGTCGCCCAAGCGGCCGCCCTCGCCGCCGTTGCGGGACCCCTCGACTGCCTCGCGGAGATGCGCGAGACCTACGACCGGCGCCGCAAGCTCACCTATCAGCGCCTCTCGGAGATCGACGGCGTGCGCTGCCCGGTCCCTGAGGGTGCCTTCTACGCGTTTCCCTCCTTCGAAGGGGTGTTCGGCCGCACGATCGGGGGGACGCGCATCGCATCAGACCAGGACCTTTGCGCGGCGCTGCTGTCGACTGCCCGGATCGCGCTGGTGCCCGGGTCCGGATTTGGCGCGCCCGGCTGCGCGCGCATCTCCTACGTGCTGGCCGACAACGATCTCGCTCGCGGTCTGGACCGCCTCGTCGACGCACTGCATTAGCCAAAGCTAGTCAAGGCTTGCCAAGGCCTGGAAGCGTCGGGGTCGCGGCGCCGTCGTAGACCAAGCCTCCGGCGACCGCCCTCACACCTTCTGTCGGCGCGTGTGGCGTGCGACGCCCGTCATGGCCGAGATGCGCGACGGCCAACCCGCGCACGATGCTGGCGGCGTCGGCCAAGAGACGGCGATGGCAGCGCCACCAGAGGCTCTCCGCGCAGAGCACCGCGGTGGTCCGGGTGGCGGAGTCTTCCACGAGGCGCGAGAGGGCAGCGTCGAACTCGCCGGTTGCCATGTGGTCGGCGTAGCCCCGGAACGCCGCGTTGCGTAAGGCGCGATTCGGCGAGATCGCGGTTGCCGCGCGCCGCCCGCCGAGGGCCTCTTCCCAGCGGTACGCGATTCCCGCCTCCGCGAGCGTGGCCGCGAGCGCATCACGGCCGTACTGCGGGTTGCGGCGACTTCGCGGATACCGCCGCACATCGACAACCAGCTCGACGCCGGCTTCCCTTAGCAGGTCGACGAAGGTCCGCGCGGGCAGGGTGCCATGGCCAACGGTAAGAAGAGCGCGCGATTCGGTCACACCCTCACTCTGCCCGCCCGGTACACTGCGCCGAACACGAAGGAGGGATTCGACTGCGATGGCGGCCTTCCGCCTGTCTAGCCCGGCTTTTCACCACGACGGCAAGCTGCCCATCCGCTACACGGCGGTGGGCGGCGACGACTCACCCCCACTGGAGTGGCAGGACATTCCCGAAGGCACCAAGGAGCTCGTGCTCGTCTGCGAGGATCCGGACGCCGATACCGGTGTCGTGACTCACTGGGTGGTGTACGGGATCCTTCCCGCGACCACTGGACTACCTGAGGGTATCCCCCCGGACGCGATCGTCGACGAGCCGGTGGAGTTGTGCCAAGGCCTCAACGAGTTCGACGAGTCTGGCTACAACGGACCCCTACCACCGGAAGACCGCGGGCCTCACCGCTATTTTTTCCGGCTCTACGCGCTCGATACCGAGCTCGACATCCCACCCGGCGTCACTCGCGCCGAGCTGCGCCGCGCGACCAAGACTCACGTGATCGGCGAGGCCTTCCTGGTCGGCATCGCGTAGCCGTGCCAGTAACCCTGACCAGAGACGCGGACGGCGTCGCGACCGTAGGGATAGACGACGGCAAGGTCAACGCGCTCGACGTCGACGTCTTTCGTGAGCTGGGTGTCGGCCTTTGGTTTGGAGCGGTGAGGCGTCGAGGGTGCATCCGTCGGTGACCTCGCGTTCACGTCTCTGGGCTATCCGTGCATCTAGGCGTAGGCGTTCGACGCCAGCGCGGACGCCTCGCTGTTCGTGGCGTTCGCGACTACCGCGCATCGCATCTGGCTGGAGCCACGTCCGGTCGTGGCCGCGGTGACCGGTCACGCGATCGCGGGAGGCACCATCTTGGCGATGGTGTGCGACCACACCGTGGCTGCCCAGGGAGACTTTCGCTGGGGGTTGACCGAGACGAGCCTCGGCTTCGTGATGCCGGACTGGGTGATCGCGCTCGCTCGCGCGAACGTACGAGCCGACCGGTTGGAGGATCTCATCCTCCCTGGTGCCACCATCTCACCCCAGCAGGCGGTCGAATGCGGTTTCGCCGACGCGCTCGCTCCGCCTGGGGCGGTCGTGGAGATGGCGTTGACCAAGGCACGAGCGCTCGCCATGCTGCCCGGTGCCGTCTACGCCGCGACGAAGCGACGACTGCGCGGCCCCGCTTCCGAGGCCTCCCTGGCGAACCTCGAGCGCGACGTCGCCGCGATGTCGGCTGTGGATGACGCGCGCTGATCTGTCGCGGTCTTCGGTACGCTTTGGGACATGAGCATCAGCGGTGGACTGGGAACGAGCACCAGCGGACCGGCAATCAGCGTGGCCTCCAGCTCAGAGACGTCAGCGGACCACAATCCCCGGCGCCTGCAGCTTTCGTTCTCGCGCGTCGACACCTACCAGACCTGCCCGTTGAAGTACCGGTACTCCTACGTGGAGAAACTGCCGTCCGCGCCCAGCCCTCAGCTGTCATGGGGGTCGTCAATCCATGCCGCGCTTGAGACGTGGTGGAGCCAGAAGCTACCCGAGCCGCCACCGGTCGACGCCCTGCTCCAGGCGCTGTATGACCACTGGGACGACGCGGGGTTCGAGGGCACGTCTCGGGACGAGAAGCTCAAATGGTACCGCTACGCCCAGGACGTCCTCCGTGCGCACCATGCGCGCTTTGCCCCTACCTACGCGCCTGCTGTGGCGACGGAGGCATGGTTTGAGCTGGACATGGGCGACGACATCATCGTCGTGGGTTCGATCGACCACGTCCAGCGCACCCCTTCCGGTGGTATCGGGATCGTCGACTGGAAGACCAGCCGCAGGGCGAAGACACGCAAGCAGGTTGCGGGCAGCCTCCAGCTCGCGATTTATGCCTTCGCGGCAACCGAGCTGTGGGGGCACGAGCCCGAATGGGTGAGCCTCGACTTCGTCGTCTCCGGTGTCCGCGTGACCATGCCGCGTTCCGAGATCGACACCGACGCCGCACGCCAGACCATCCACAATGCCGCCGCACGGATCCGCGCGGAGCTGTTCCCCGCCGAGCCCAACCGCCTGTGCAACTGGTGTGACTACCGTGGCGTCTGCCCCGCCTTCGAAGGCGACGGCCCCGACGTCGCCGGTCTCGCTGTCGTCGAGCTAGAGAAACTCCGCCGCCGCCGAGAGCGTGACGACTCCCGAATCGCCCAGCTCGAGACCCTCATCCGCGACCGCCTAGGCCCCACC
>JBOGED010000372.1:0-5972 GCA_050743625.1 Egibacteraceae bacterium
CCTCAGACCTGCCGAAGACCCGGTCGGGCAAGATCATGCGCCGCCTGCTCAAGGACATCGCCGAGGGCCGTCCCCTCGGTGACGTCACCACTTTGGCGAACGCCGACATCGTCGACCAGATCAAAGAGAGCTCCGACGCCAAGGACGCGAAAAAGTAGCCCTGAGGAGCGCGCCTGAGCGGATTTGCTCGGCGTAGTGGCAGGCGACGGTGTGGCCGGGGGACAGCTCGCGGAGCGCGGGCTCCTCGTCGGGGCAGCGGTCGGGTTGGGCGAAGGGGCAGCGGGTGTGGAAGCGGCAGCCGCCGGGCGGGTCGGCGGGTGAGGGCAGGTCACCGGACAGAATGATGCGCTCGCGGCGCAGCTCCACTGCCGGGTCGGGGATCGGCACCGCTGAGAGCAGCGCTTGGGTGTAGGGGTGGAGCGGCGTGGTGTACAGCTCGGCGGCGGGCGAGACCTCGACGATCTTGCCGAGGTACATCACCGCGACACGGTCACAGACCTGCCGCACGACCGCCAGATCGTGGGCGATGAACAGGTACGTGAGGTCGAACGCGGCTTGCAGGTCGGAGAGCAGGTTGACGATCTGCGCCTGGATCGACACGTCCAGGGCGGATACCGGCTCGTCGGCGACGACGAGGTCCGGGTTGACCGTGAGCGCCCGCGCGATGCCGATCCGCTGCCGCTGCCCGCCGGAGAACTCGTGCGGGTAGCGGTTACCCGCGCTGGCGGGCAGCCCCACGACGTCGAGCAGCTCACGAACCCGCCGGTCCGCTTCGACCCCCTTGGCGACTCCGTGCACCCGCAGCGGCTCGGCGAGGATGTTCCCGACGTTCTGTCGCGGGTTCAGTGACGAGTACGGGTCCTGGAACACCATCTGCATCCGGCGGCGCAGGCGGCGCAGCGCCTCCCCGGAGAGCGCGGAGATGTCCGTGCCGTCGAGCCACACACGGCCGGCGGACAGGTCGACCAAGCGGAGGATGGCCCGACCGACCGTGGTCTTCCCACACCCCGACTCGCCGACGAGCCCGAGCGTCTCGCCCCGGCGGATCGCCAGCGTCACCCCGTCGACCGCGCGAACGCTCGCGACCCGCCGGCCGGACAGGAGCCCGCCGGCGACGGGAAAGTGGACCTTCAGGCCCTCGACGCGGACGAGGTCGGCTCCCGTCACCCGTCGGTGTCCGGTCGCAGCCCGGCGGCCACCAGGTCCGCGTCGGGCACCGGGTTGTGGCAGGCCACGAGGTGCCCCGAGCCGCCGGCCGGCTCCAACCCCGGCTCCCGCTCCCTACAGGCCTGGGACGCGTAGGCGCAGCGGGGAGCGAACGCACAGCCCGTCGGCAGCTGCCGGAGGTCGGGAGGCGCGCCGCCGATCGGATCGAGGCGGCGGGGCCGGGCCGCGTCGAGGCGCGGGATCGACCGGAGCAGCCCCAGCGTGTAGGGGTGGCGGGGGCGGGCGAACAGCTCTGGCGTCGGGCCGGTCTCGACGAGCCGGCCGGCGTACATCACGCCTGTCCGCTGGCACACGCCGGCGACCACCGCGAGGTCGTGGGTGATGAGGATCAGCGCCATCCGCTCCTGGGCCACCAGCGTGCCCAGGAGGTCGAGGATCTGCGCCTGGATCGTCACGTCCAGCGCGGTCGTCGGCTCGTCGGCGATCAGCACCTTTGGGCGGCACGAGATCGCCATCGCGATCATCACCCGCTGCCGCATCCCGCCGGACAGCTGGTGGGGGTAGGCCCGCAGGCGGCGGGCCGGGCCGCCGATCCCGACGCGCTCGAGCAGGCGCGTGGCCTCGGTCTCCGCATCGCGCCGGCCCATCGCGAGGTGCGCGCGCAGGACCTCGACCAGCTGCCGGCCGATCGTGAGCACGGGGTTCAGCGACGAGTACGGGTCCTGGAAGATCATCGCGACCTGCCCACCCCGGACCCGGCGCAACTGTGACGGCGAAAGCGTGAGCAGGTCACGGCCCTCCAGCTCGACCTGGCCGCCGGTCACCCGGCCAGCGCGTGGCAGCAGCCCGACCATCGCGAGCGACGAGGCGCTCTTGCCGCAGCCGGACTCGCCGACGATGCCGAGGGTCTCACCGGGCTCGAGGTCGAACGAGATGCCGTTGACCGCGTGGATCGTCGCTCGGCGGGTGACGAACCGGACTTCCAGGTCACGAACGGACAACAGCGGCACTGGCACTGCTCAGGTCCTCAGGCGAGGATCGATGGCCTCGCGAAGGCCGTCCCCGATCAAGTTGATCGCGAGCACGGACAGCACGATCGCGAAGCCGGGGAAGAACACGAGGTGCGGCGAGGCCTGCATGCGGGTGAAGTTGTCCGCCAGGATCTTGCCCCACTCCGGCAGGCCCGGGTCCGCGGGGCCGAGGCCGAGGAAGCTCAGCCCGGCGACGTCGACGATCGCGGTCGCCGTCGCGAGCGTGGCCTGGACGATGACCGGGGCGATCGAGTTCGGGAGGATGTGGGTGAGCAGCAGCCGGCCGCGCGGTGTCCCGACCGCCCGCGCCGCCAGGACGTAGTCGGACTCGCGGACCCCGAGCATCGTCCCGCGCAGCAGCCGCGCGAAGACCGGAATGTTCACGATGCCGACCGCGACCATGACCTGGACGAGCCCGCGGTCGAGCAGCGTGACGAGGCCGATCGCGAGCAGGAGGCTCGGGATGGACAGCAGGATGTCCATCAGCCGCATGATCACCGTGTCGGTGATCCCGCCGGCCGTGCCCGCGACGGCGCCTAAGGCCATCCCGCCGGACAGGCCCACCGCCACCGACACGATCCCGATGAGCAGGGAGAACCGGGCACCGTAGACGACCCGTGAGAAGACGTCCCGGCCCTGGTCGTCCAGCCCGAAGAGGTGCTCCGCCGACGGGCCCGGCGGGGTAGCCGCCAGCCCGGCGACCTGCTCCCCCGGGTCGTACGGAGCGATCAGCGGCGCGAACACCGCCAGGGCAACGAAGGTCGCGAGCACCACCGCGCCGACGATCGCGCCCGGGTTGCGCCGCAACCGCTCCCAGGCGTCCCGCCACGGCCCCGACCGCTCGTCAAGCGCGAGCTCTCGCGCCTGCGCCTCGGCAACGCTCATCCGAGCCGGATCCTGGGGTTCAGCAGCGCGTAGGAGAGGTCGACGAGCAGGTTCACCGCCGCGACGACGATCACGAAGAACAGGATGCCGGCTTGGAGCACGGCGTAGTCGCGGAAGCGGATCGCGTCGAGCATCCAGCTGCCCACGCCGGGCCAGGCGAACACCGTCTCGGTGAGCACCGCGCCGGTGAGGAGCAGCCCGGTCTGCAGCCCGATCACGGTCACGACGGGCAGCAGCGCGTTCCCGAGGATATGCCGGCGGTCCACGACGAGGCCGGCCAGGCCCTTCGCCCGTGCGGTGCGGACGTAGTCCTCCTCAAGCACGTCGAGCGTCGCGGCCCGGGTGATCCGCGCGATGATCGCGAGCGGGATCGTCCCCAGCGCGATCGCGGGCAACACCAGATGCCGGACCGCATCGACGAGCGCGCCGAGGTCGCCGGCCAGGACCGCGTCCAAGGTGTAAAGGTTCGTCGGGTGGTCGAGCGAGGTCGTCACGTCCAGCCGGCCGATGCTCGGCAGCCACCCGAGCCTCACCGCGAACACGTACTTCAGCATCAGCGCGAGGAAGAACACCGGAAAGCTGATCCCGACGAGCGAGAAGACCAGGCTGGAGTGGTCGAGCACGCCCTGGTACCGCTTCGCGGCGACGAAGCCGAGCGGGACCCCGGCCACGACCGCGAACGCCATGGCCGCGAGCGCGAGCTCGACCGTGGCGGGGAAACGCTGAGCCAGCTCGGTCAGGACCGGCCGCCGGGAGCGCACCGACACCCCGAGATCGCCCCGCGAGAGCGTGCGAAGGTACGACCAGTACTGCACGTGCAGTGGCCGGTCCAGGCCGAGCTGCTCCTCCAGCCGCTCCCGGGACTCAGTCGTCGCCCGCTCGCCGAGCAGCGCATCCGCTGGCCCACCCGGCAACGCCCGCACGAACGCGAACACGATGATCGACAACCCCACGAGCACCGGCACGAGGTGCACCAGCCGCCTCGCCATGTAGCCGCGCATGCGAAAGACCCGGCGTCAGTTGACGGTGACCAGCGAGAATGGGTCCAGGGTCACCGGGCTTGGCACGTAGCCCTCGACGTTGGCGGTGAACGCGAGCGTGGGCCTCGAGTGGACGTAGGGGATGCCCGGCAGGAGGTCCATGATCATCCGATTGGCCTCCTGGTACAGCTCGGCGCGCCTGGCCTGGTCGAGTTCGGCCTCGGCCCGGTCGAGCAAGCGGAACAGCTCGGGGTTGTCGAAGCCCCACTCGGGCTGTGGGGTCTGGAAGAACGTCCCGAGGAAGTTGTCGGGGTCGCCGATGTCACCGGTCCAGCCGTACAGGTAGAGCCCGTACTGGCCGGTCTGGATCTTGCCGAGGTAGTCGGGAGTCCAGGCCGCGGACTCGGTGAGCACCGCGAAGCCCGCGGCCTCGAGGTCCGCCTTGACCGCCTCGAAGTTCGCCTGCGGGTCCGGCATATAGGGGCGGCTCACGTCGGTTGGGAAGGCGAAGGGGATCTCGACCGGCAGGGTATAGCCGGCGTCGGTGAGGATCTGGCGCGCCCTGGACGGGTCGTACTCGTACGTCGTGACGTCCTCGGCGTAGCCGAACAGCGCCGGCGGCATGAACTCTTGCGCGACCACGCCCCTGCCGACGTAGAACGCGTCGACGATCTCTTGCCGGTCGATCGCGTGCGCGATCGCCTGGCGGACCCGCAGGTCGCCGAGCGGCTCCACCGCCTGGTTGATCCCGACATACCCGACGTTGTAGGGGGGCCGCTCGAGGAGCTGCAGGCTCGGGTCGCCCTCGACGGTCTGGACGTCCTCCGGGGCGACGAAGTCGTATCCCTGGATCTCGCCGGTCTGCAGCGCCTGGAGCCGCGCGGCGCCATCCGGGATCGGCCGGAAGACGAGCGTCTCGATATTGCCGGGAAACTCACCCCAGTAATCCGGATTGCGCCTCATCACGAGCCGGTCGCCGATGATCCACTCGGAGAACATGAACGGCCCGGTGCCCGTCGGATGTTGGGTCCCATAGGTGCCAGCGGGCTGGAACACGCCCTCCGCGTCGACCTCACCCTCGTCGGCCCCGAACTCGCGCAGCGCTTTCGGGCTCGCGATCGTGAAGTTCGTCAACGCGAGCCCGGCGAGGAACGAGGCGGACGGTTGCTCCAGGTTCAGCCGCACCGTCCGCTCGTCGATGGCCTCGCAGCTTTGATACAGCCGGAACTCGCGACCGCCGCCGTCCGCGAACCCGCCGAACACGTTCTGCCAGTAGTACGTGGCATCCTCGTTCTGGAACGACCCAGTGAAGTGGTACCAGCGGTCGAAGTTGAAGCAGACCGCCTCGGCGTTGAATGGCGTCCCGTCGTGGAACGTCACTCCTTCGCGGAGCTCGAACGTCCACGCGGTGCCCTCCGCGTCCGGCTCCCAGCTCGTCGCCAGGCCGGGCACGGGCTCGGTCGTGCCGGGTTCGAGCGCGACGAGCGTCTCGAAGACCTGCGAGATGACGCGGATCGACTCGCCGTCCGACACGAGAATTGCGTCGAGGGCGACAGGATCGGCCGCCCCGGCGAACCCTAGCGTGCCGCCCTGCTGGGCTTCCCCTGTGTCGGTGGCACCGGTGCCCTCGCCCCCTTCGTCGCCGTCGTCGTCGCCGCCGCAGCTAGCCGCCCCGAGGGCGAGCAAGAGCGCGGCAAGCAGAAGAAGAAACTTGAATGACTTTCCCCTCACGCTGCTCTCTCCTTTTCCGAAGTGCGCGATCGCCCTCTCCGCTTGGCGAAGGGGAGGGCAGTATCCAAGAGCTTCGACGTCAGGGCAAGTGGAACGTTAGGAGTGAAGCCCTGCGATAAACCACCTGGCGCGGGACTGGGCCGGCTCCGATGGGGCGGGGACTCCGTGTGGCGAGTTC
>JBOGED010000373.1:0-11573 GCA_050743625.1 Egibacteraceae bacterium
CCGGCCACCAAGCCAGACCTGGACCTTCCCGAACAGGGATTTCGGGGCGTATGTGCCCCCAAATCCCTGTTCGGGACCGACTCGCGCTCACGCTCTTGGCGCGAAGCTTACAGGAGTGTAACTTGAGTCGAGCTTTCTCGTTTCGTAGGCTTGAGCGCAGACGGTCGCGTCTGTGGGCACGCCATCGTTGATTGCGGGTGTCCGCCGCGGCTCACGACGAGTCGGAGATGAAGTGGGGGGCCAAAACGCACCCAGACGTGCGGAAAACCCGGCCCATGGGTTACCTGACGACCTGAGCATGCTGCACCGGAGCTTCGTACGGATGCTGCGCGCGGCGAACCGCGGCGCACGGACGGTAGAAGCCTACATGCTGGCGATCAACCAGCTCGCGGACCACCTCGCATACAGGACGACGCCTCCCCGCCACCGTCGCCGAGCTGAAGCGCGGGCGCATCGAAAACTTCCTCTCCGCCAAGCTGGCCAGCTCCACGGTCAACCAGCGCTACCGCTCCCTGCACCGGTTCCTGGCCTTCCTCCACGAAGAGGAAGAGATCGCAGCCACCCGATGGAGCGGATGCAGCCGCCCACCATCCCCGAGCAACCGGTGCCAGTGCTCCAAGAGGAGCCGATCCGGGCGCTGTTGAACACCGACCGCTCACGGGACTTCCTCGACCTGCGGGACACCGCGATCATCCGCCCCTCATCGACACCGCCATGCGCCGCGCCGAGGTCGCCGGGCTGCGTACCGGCGAACTCGACCTCGACCAAGACGTGGCGATCGTGCTCGGCAAGGCCGCCGTGAGCGGGCCTGCCCCTTCGGCAAGAAGACCGCCGTCGCGCTCGACCGCTACCTCCGCGCCCGATCGCGCCACCTCCAGCGCGACCTGCCCAACCTCTGGGCTCGCCCAGAAAGCGCGCTGACCCCTTCGGCGTCGCCAAAATGCTCGACCGCCGGACCCCCGTGCCGGGGTCGGCCACATCCACCCCCGCCAGTTCCGCCACACCTTCGCCCACGAATGGCTGTCCGCGGGCGGCAACGAGGGCGACCTCATGCGCCTCACAGGCTGGCGCAGCCGCAACATGGTCCCGCTACGCCGCTCCGCCGACGACGAGCGCGCCCCGCGACGCCTACTGCCGCATGGCCGGCGACAAATGCTGACCAGCAAACTCAGCGGTATTGGACGAAGCCGTGTACCCAGCCCGGCTCCGCACGGCCTCCAACAAGGCTGAGCAGACTCCCAACTGATGCAAGAGACTGGCGCATCGACGTCACCGATCACGGATCTACCGCGACCTCGAGCTGGGATTTTGAGAGTCAGCCGAGCCGCCGCACGGTCAGGGGGCGCACCTCGGCAATGCGTTCGAAGTCGCCGTCGATGTGGACGACCCCGAAGTTGTGGTACAGAGCGGTCTCCGCGATGAGCAGATCCGGGATCGGCGTTCGATGCCACATGCCATGATGGTGCGCCAGATCACGCTGCAGCAGCAGGGCCCGGGCGAGGACGTCCGGCGGGGCGTCGGCGGGTTCGAAGCCGGCTTGCAACTCGGCAAGAAGGTCGTCGTAGTCACGCGCCGAACGCGCTGAGTACAGCTGCTCCAGTGCTCCCACCGGACAGACGTGCAGCAGGCCAGCCAGCTCAGCGAGCTGAGCGCCGACGACCGAGTCGCTCGCCCGCACGGCTGCGCTCTTGTCGAGCACCCAGCCCGCTATCGCCACATCTGCTCCGAGGCGAGCACGTCGAGGTCGACGCGGGACGCGAGCCGGGCGAGGTAGCCGACCTGGCGCTCGGCGCGCTCGCGAGCCTCGTTCTCGGCGTGTTGCGCGACGCGCCGGAGGGCCTCCTCCACCGTCGCTCGCATTGTGCTGCACCCAAGCGCTCGCTGAGCTCGGGTCAACAGCTCATCGTCAATCTCCAGCGTGGTGCGTTTACGCATACATAGAGGCTACTGCTTATGTACATCTCTGCCAACGGAGGCGCCTGGGCGGCGCGTCGGGATTAGCATGTGGGGATGGGTGAGGGCGGGTGGGACGTGTTCGTGTCGTACGGGCACGAGGATGCCGAGTGGGTGACAGTGCTGGCCGCCAACCTGCACCGCGCGGGTTTCGACGTGTTCTTGGACGTCTGGGAGATCGCCGGCGGGGACCGGTTCGTCGGCCGGTTGGAGGAGGAGCTGCGCGGCTCGACCAACGGCGTGTTGGTCGTCAGCCCGCACGCTGTCCCGGCCGTGGGTCCGAGCGGAATATGAGGCGATGCTCCGCGCGGCCATGGAGGACCCGACGCGGCGGCTGATCCCCGTGCTGCTGGCCGACGCTGAGCTGCCGGTGTTCTTGGCGGGCTTGCAGTGGGTCGACTTCCGGGCCGCTCCCACGGGCCCCGCCTACGACACTGCCCTGGACCAGCTCGTTCGCGCGGTGCGAGGCCAAGCGCCGCGGGACCGCCCTGACCGGGGCAGCGCCCGCGAGCGGCCCGCGGGAGCCGGCGGCGCGAGCTTCCGCCCGGACGGGCCGGTCATGCTGAGCCTGCGGATCTCGTCTGACCAGGTCAGCCTGTGGGACGGCGGCCGGCGGGTCGCCGAGCACCGGCCCGGCGGGTTGCGACCCTCAACGGTGGAGGCGATCAGGGAGCTGCATCGCCGCCGCGCGCTGGGCCAGCCGATCAAGGACGGTGCAGGTCCCGGCGTGGCCGCGGGGCGGGCGCTGGCCGAGGTGGGGCGGCGATTGACCGTCGACTTCTTGGCCGGCCGGGCCGGCACGGAGCTGGCGGGTCGGGTCGGCGCAGCCGAGCGGCTCAACGCCGTGGTGGAGCTTGGCATCGAGATCGCGGACGCCCCGTTGGCGGACTGCCGTGGGAGGCCCTGTGGCTGCCGGGCCCCGACGGGTCGGTGCCCGAGGCGGGAGGGACCTCGTTGGTGTTGCACCGCAACTTGGCGGTGTTCCGGTCGTTGCCGGATTTGGGGCCGACGCCGGCGTACAAGATCCGGGGGCCGCTGCGGATCTTGGCGGTGATCGGTAGCCCGGAGGCGAACGACGAGGCGGGTGAGCTGCTCAACTACGAGGCCGAGCTGGCCCGCATCGTGGCCGTCGTGGACGCCGCGCGCCACCAAGGCGGCGCGTACGTGCGCATGGTCCGCTACGGCACCGTGGCCGCGATCCGCGAGGCGCTGGTTGAGGAGCCGGAGGGGTTCCACGTTCTGCACCTGTCCTGCCACGCGCAACCCGGCCGGCTGTTGCTCGAGAACGAGGACGGCGGCGAGTACCTGGTCGACGCGCGGCGGCTCTGGGAGGAGGCGGTGCCGGCCGGGACTGGGCTGCCGCTGGTCGTGCTGTCGGGCTGCTCGACGGGGCTGGCGGTGCGCCAAGCCCGCCGGGGCGGCGACGCGGCGCCGGCGCAGGGTGAGCAGGCGTTGGCCAGCTTCGCCCGGCAACTGCTAGACCGGGGAGCGGCGCAGGTGGTGGCGATGCAAGCGCCAGTCAGCGACGCCTACGCCACCGAGCTGGCCGCTGCCGTCTACCAGCATCTGGCCACCGCCGACGTCCCGGACGCGCTCGTCGCCTGGGCCGAGGCTCGCCGGTGTGCGAGCGTGCCCGCGCCCAGCTGCCGGAGGCCTCACCTCGACGGGGGCTGATCGAGTGGGCCACGCCGACCCTGCTGGTACGCGGCCCCAGGCTGCCGCTGTTCAACCGGCGGGAGCCGTTCGCCCCCGTGGCCGCCGTCCCTGAGCCGGTGCTGGACCCGGGCGTGGTGGTCCGCCGGGTCGGGGAGTTCGTGGGCCGCCGCCGCGCGGAGCGGGACTGCCGGCGCATCCTCGGCGGCGGCAAGGCCGGGTTGGTGGTCCACGGGATCGGCGGGGTGGGCAAGAGCAGCCTGGCCGCCGAGCTGGTCCGGGCGCTGGGCTCTCATGAGCTGATGGTCTCCAAGGCCGGGGCGGTGAGCGTCGACGCGGTCCTCGACGAGGTCGGCGCCCAGCTGCTGGCCAGTCTCGGCGACGGCCAAGCCGACCTGCGCCAGGCCGCGGCGGCGCTGCGCCGGGCCGATGTGGAGTGGACCGACCGGTGGCCGGTGTTGGCGCGGCTGGCCGCGGCGGTGCCGATGGTGGTGCTGTTGGACAACTTCGAGGACAACCTCGTTGCCGAGGGTGGGGTCTGGCGGGTGCGTGACGGCGAGCTGGCCGCGCTGTTGGCCCGCTGGGCACGCCAGCCGGGGCGCAGCCGGCTGCTGCTCACCTGCCGGCACCCGTTCGAGCTGCCCGACGGGGCGGCCCGGCGGCTGGGCTGGCATCACCTGGGGCCGTTGTCGGTGGCAGAGACCGCGAAGCTGATCTGGCAGTTGCCCGGCCTGGACGCCTTGACACCGGCCGAGCGTGAGCGGGCGTGGCGGGACGTAGGCGGCCACCCCGGTCGCGCTCGCCAGTCAAGAACACGCCGGGATCCTGCTGACCTCGCCCCGGCGTATGCCCGGCGCAAGGAGACGATTGGGCTGTTCGTTCGCACCCTCGACAAGCATCCGGCCAAGGACGCCTGCCAAAACCAGGTGTTCTGGCTGAGCTGAGCCGGCCACGCGACGGGCCTCTGCAGGCCGAGCAACACACGCCGTGGTGAAGTACTTGGACGTGCGGTCCCCGGTAAAGGCCGGTCTCGGCACGGGCGAGTGGCGTCTGCGTGCCGTGACAAGCGTGTGGAGGGTGGGTGGTGGCGATGAGGTTGGCGGATCTGTTGGCGGGACTGTCACGGCTCGCCGACCTGGGGTTCGGGCTGCACGCGGGTGAGGCGCTGCGTTCGTGGCGCCCTCGCCACCGGGCTTGGTCACTCGACATGCCGAGCGGCGACCCTCGGGCGGCCTACTACACCGCACCGCTGCACCACGTGGGTTGCACGGGATACGCTCACGAGACCGCGCGGATCTTCGGGGATGAGCTCGTCATGAGCGTGGCCCCGGGGCGACGGACCTCGCGGACCCGCGAGACATGTTCGCGACGTTTCTCCCGACGCTCACGCGGGGACGCCACCGCTCGAGCGGGCTCGGTTGGCCGTGACGCGACGCTGCGCCTACCGGAGGAGGTGCAACAGGGCGTCTCTCACGTCTACGAGCTGTGGCAGGGGGCCGGTGTTCCGGCAGGCGACGACATCCCCGTCGCGTCACGAATCGCGCGGCTGACCGGCATCGCGGTGCTGTTCGCCACAATCGGTGGGGCCGACCTGGCCGTTCATGCGGCGCGGCGCGGCGCGGCGGCGGCATGCTGGATCCGCGGATGGCAGAGCCTTTCGCGGGTCGTGCCGAGGTGTTGCTCGGCGGCCTCAACGCCACGGATCCGCGGGCTGCGGTGCTCGATGTCGAACCCGACCGGTCGTGTCCGTTCCGGATCCGCAGCTGGCCGAGGTCGCAGCCGCCTTCGGCGACCTTGCCGACCTGAAGACCCCCTACACGCACGGCCGTTCGAGCGGCGTCGCCGCACTCGCCCGCAGCGCCGGAGAGCGGCTCCGGCTCCTCACCGGCCGCTATCGCGGACCTCGAGGTCGCGGGGTTGCTCCATGACGTCGGCCGTGTTGCCATCTCGGGCACGGTGTGGGAGAAGCCGGGTCGCCTGAGCGCGTACGAGTGGGGCAGGTCCGGCTGCACGCCTACCACTCCGAACGGATCCTGGCCGGATCGGAGCGGCTGGCGCCGCTCATTCCGCTGGTCGGGATGCACCACGAGCGGCTAGACGGCAGCGGCTGCACCCGCACCGACCTCCCGATGCCGAGCCGAGTGCTGGCGGCCCGGACCGACCGCGAGGTGGAGGTGCTCCGGCTGGTCGCGGACGGGTGCCAGATCGCCCAGCGCCTGGTGATCTCCCGGCGGACGGCCGAGCGCCACGTGCGGCACATCTACCGCAAGATCAGCGGGTCGAGCCGGGCCGCGGCGGCCCTGTTCGCGATGGAGCACGACCTCCTCAGCGCACGGTATAGGTAGCCTACCGATGCGCGCCCCGCCGTCTGCGAGCAACCTGGAAACCCACTCGACGACAAAGGAGGCACGATCATGGCCACCATCACCGTCAACGGGGTCCGGCTCGCCTATGACGAGGCCGGTGCCGGGCCGCCCGTGGTCTGGGTACACGGCGGGTTCACCGACCGCCGCGGCGCGGACCTCGTGGTGCCGCTTCTCGCCGAGCGGTACCGGGTGATCGCCTACGACCGCCGTGGGCACAGCCAAAGCGAGCGGTGGCCGGGCCGTCAGGGCGTGGATGAGCACGTCAACGACCTCGCTGCGCTGATCGAGCAACTCGAGGCGGCGCCCGCCCACCTGCTCGCGAACTCGGACGGCGGTGAGATCGCCCTCAAGCTCGCGGTACGGCGTCCTGAGCTCGTCGCCAGCCTGTGCGTGCACGAGCCATCGCTGTATGGGATCCTGCCCGACGACCCTGAGGTCAAGCGGGCGGTGCACGACATGCAAGCCCGGTTGGACCGCATAATCGCCGAGTTGGAGCAGGGGAACAACGAAGCGGCGGCCCGCCAGTTGATCGAAGCCGTCGCGGTCGGCCCCGGCGCCTGGGACGCGCTGCCCGAGCAGACCCGACGGACGCTCGTCCATAACGCTCCCACCTGGTTGGACACCGCCCACGACCCGACCTATGGAGAGGTCGACGTCGACCAGCTGGCCGGGATCACCGCGCCAGTGCTGGTGACCGGGGGCGCGCACAGCGACCCGGCTGACTCCGCGGTCGTTGCGTGCCTCGCCGACGCGCTCCCGCACGCGCGCCGGTACATCTTCGCGGGTGCGGGCCACGTCCCGCACCGGACACACCCCGACGAGCTGGCTGGGGTCGTGAAGGGCTTCCTCGACGGCGTCACTGCGACGGCGTCGTGGTGACGGTGAAGCTCACGCACCCCGACAAAGTCCTGTGGCCGGACGTCACGAAGGGTGAGCTGGCCGCGTACCTCGAAGCCGTGGCCGAGCGAATGCTGCCGCACCTCGCTGGCCGGCCGATCAGCCTGCTGCGCCATCCGAACGGGATCGGCGAGGCTGGCTTTCTGCAGAAGAACTTGCCGCGGACCGCGCCGGCCTTCCTGTCGCGGTGCACGGTGTGGACACCAAGCTCGCAGCGTGAGGTCTCCTATCCGCTGGCCGACGGCGTCAACGACCTGCGGTGGATGGCCAACCAGAACTCGGTCGAGCTGCACCACTGGCTCGCGCGCTGCGACCGCCCCGATCGCGCGGACTGGCTGGTCTGGGACCTGGACCCCGAAGAGGGCAGCGTGCCCGCGGCCACGGCGGCGAGCTGGTTGAAGGCGGTCCTCGACGAGCTGGAGCTGTCCTCCGCGGTGAAGACGAGCGGCAAGCGGGGGCTGCACGTCTGCGTGCCGGTCGAGCGCCGCTACGACTATGAGGAGCTGCGGGGTTTCGGGCTGGCGGTGGCCCGGGCGTGCCAAGCCCGCCACCCAGATCAGCTGACCGTACAGATGCGCAAGGCGGAACGGCGCGGACGGTTGCTGCTCGACTGGTCGCGCAACGGCGCGGCGCAGACGATCGTGGCGGCGTGGAGCCCTCGGGCGCACCCCGCCGCGACGGTGTCGATGCCGCTGCACTGGGACGAGGTCGGTCCAGACCTCGACCCAGCCGAGTTCACAATCGCCACCTCACCCGAGCGCGACAATTGCTGGGCACAGCTTCCCGCGGCGCGGCGCATCGAGCGCCAACGTGACCTGCTCGCCGAGCAAGGCTTCCCAAGCGTCGACCAGAGCCCCCGCGCGCACACGCGGGAGTAACGGATGCCGTCAGGGTGGCGCGGGCTACGGCGGCGATCTGGCCTTTGACGCAAGGGAAGGGGGCGGAGCATCTGTTCGGTTGACGTCACGTGTCCCCGCGTGGAGGTCCGATGATCTCGATCGCCTTGGCGGGGCGTCCACTGCGATGTTGCGACCAACTGACCGCAGCGCGCACTGCGTGCTGTCCGAGGCGAGGCGAGAGCGCTTGCGCGGATGCGCGACCGCTCAGGCGTCTTCGAGGCGCTTGGGCGTGCCGAGCGTGCGCTGGCGAGTCAACAGCCCGGTGAGGACCCTACGGAGGGTGGTGGTCGTGCAGCCCCGACGGGTTGCAGCTGTGCACGGCGATCTCGCTGCTGTGGTCTCGCAGCCCGAAGACGCCGTTCGTGGTCAGTTCCAATCTTCCTCAGGCCCAGATCAACCTCGCGATCTGCCCGGTCTACCAAGGTCACCTCGAGGAAAGGGGCGTGTGCCGGCCACCGGCGACTTCGCCGACCACCCTCCACACCCTCTGCATGGACGACGCTGACCAGCCGATCCCAACTCGCGGGGCCAGGCGATAGTCAGCCACGGGTGCATCCCTGGCTTCGAGTAAGAGCGGTCGCAGGCGCCGTTGGTCTTGAACGAGAATCCCGTCGCAGACGGTTTCCCAATGTTGGCGTCGGTTGATAGGTCGAGAGTTGTTCTGTCGTGAGCGTTGACGTCGCCGCAGTTGAGCCAGCTGACGATGGTCAGTTCGCCGGCTCGGGTCGGGACGACAGGGCAGCCAGAGCCGCCGCTCTTGCCAACCTGGGTTGACAGCACGCAGGTGTCAACCTAAGTTGGCAGCATGAGCGAAGCGATCATCTTGGCGGGCGCTGCGGGCGACCGTGACCCCAGGACTGGACTGCGGGCCGTGGCCGCATTGCGGAAGCTCGTTGACCAGCTTGAGCGAGCACAGGTGAGATCTGCGAGGGCTCAGGGGTGGTCGTGGGCCGAAGTCGCGAAGGAGCTGGGCGTGACGCGCCAGGCCGCCTACAAGAAGCACCATGGAGGCTCAAAATGACTGGAAGATTCACACGCTCGGCTCGTGCTGTCGTCATCGCTGCAGTGGAGCGCGCGCACAGGGACGGCGCGAATGAGATCCGTGAGGAGCATCTGTTTGCGGCGGTTGTGAACGAGCCGGCTGTCCGGCCGTTGCTTGGGGAAGTGAGCCTCCCCGCCGACGTTGACGCTGTCGTGGCTGAGGTCCGACAGGCCCGCCGCCGCGTGGTCTGAGGGCGGTCGAGGCGGACGCGCTGGCCGATCTTGGCATCGACCTGGAGGCGGTCGTGGGCCGGATCGAGGCGGAACTGGGCGAAGGTGCCCTGGACGACAGCCGCCGCTCGACACGACGCGGTTGGGCCGGGCCGGCTGCGTCACGGCAAGTCAAGCTCGTCCTGCGGGCGGCGCAACGTCAGGCGATCGCCCGAGGCGATCGCGACCTGACGGCGGAGCACCTGCTGCTCGGGATTATGGCGCAGCCAGGTCTGGTAGCGGACGCCCTCGGCAGCCGAGGGATCACCGTCGGCACTGCCCTGGCAGCCCTGGACGAGCGAGGCTCTCAGACAGGTACGAACCGATGACGGCACATCCGAGTAGGAATGACGTCATCGCCGTCGACAGTCTGCGCATGTGTTATGGAACGAAGGACGTCCTGCGGGATGTGACGTTCCACGCGCGCCGCGGGGAGGTGCTCGCGCTGCTCGGGCCCAACGGGGCAGGAAAGACCACCACGATCGAGATCCTCGAAGGCTTCCGGATGCGCTCGGCCGGGCAGGTCAGCGTGCTCGGCGTCGACCCCGCCGAAGGGGACGAGCAGTGGCGCGCCCGGATGGGAATCGTGCTGCAGTCCTGGCGTGACCACGGCAAGTGGCGTGTCCGGGAGTTCTTGGCCTATCAGGCCTCGTACTACACCCCCTACTCCAGCGACCAGACCCCACGTCCCTGGGACGTGGACGAGCTCCTAGCCGCGGTCGGCCTGACTTCCCACGCGAACGCCAAGATCAAGACACTTTCCGGAGGGCAGCGACGGCGTCTGGACGTGGCCGTCGGACTTGTGGGGCGGCCGGAGCTGCTGTTTCTCGACGAGGGCACAGCGGGACTGGACCCGCAGGCCCGCCGCGAGTTCCACAGCCTCGTCCGCAACGTCGCCGACGAACTCGACACCACGATCTTGATCACCACACACGACCTCGACGAGGCCGCCAAGCTCGCGGACCGGATCGTTATCCTCGCCGGGGGGCGGATCGTCGCCGACGGCACCTCCGCGGAGCTCGCCCGTCAGATCGCTGGTGAGGACGAGGTGTCCTGGACCCAAGATGGGCGGCGCTTTACCCACTCCACCCACGACTCGACCGCCTTCGTCCGTGACCTGTTAAACCGCGAGGGCGCCGCCGTCGGCGAACTCGCCGTACGACGAGCGTCCTTGGAGGACACCTATCTGACCCTGGTGCGCCAGGCCGAGTCCGACAAAGGTGACACTGAAGTACATGACCTGGAAGGAGCTGCCTGATGAGATCCACGGCCGTCGTCGTACGCGCGGGCGTCTACGGTGGCTTGATCGAGCTACGCCAGGCATTCGCCGGCGCCGCGCTCATCGGCCAACTGTTGGCCGGTCGCCACGCTGGTGTCCATCTACTTCCTCCGGGATCGGAATTTCGGAGACAGCGGCTTCGCCTTGGGTGCCCTCATCTTGCCGAGTGTCCTCGGAATGTTCGTCGCTCTCGGCATGATGTTGGTGGTCCAGTATCTCAGCGCCGACCGGGAGGACGGCACCCTGCTGCGTGCGAAGGCAACCCCGAGAGGGATGCTCGGCTATCTCATCAGCAAGCTCGTCACGGTGTCTTTGACCATCCTGACGTACCTGGCCATCCTCCTGCTCCCTGGCCTGTTCTTGGTCCACGGACTGGGCATTGGCGGTTTTCGTTCGTGGCTCACCCTGGGGTGGGTGCTAGGCCTAGGACTGGTGGCCACACAGTCGATCGGCGCCATTTTCGGGGCGTTGATCTCCAGCCCGCCAGGGGCGGGCTACATCTCATTTCCAGTGATGGGGCTGATCGCGATCTCCGGCATCTTCTACCCGATCACCGCCTTCCCTGACTGGGTGCAGTGGATCGCCCAGGTGTTCCCTGTCTACTGGCTGGGCCTCGGCATGCGCTCCGCGCTCCTGCCGGACAGCGCGGCCATCGTCGAGATCGCCGGATCGTGGCGGCACCTCGAGACCGCAACAGTGCTCGGCGCCTGGGGTCTGGTCGGCCTCGCCATCGCCCCGGTCGTGCTCAGCCGGATGGCACGGCGGGAGTCCGGAACACGAGTTGCAGAGCGGCGCGAGAAGGCTCTGCAGAGGATCACCTAGCTGGCTGACAAAGATTGCGCCGCCACGTTGACCAGCAGCTCCTCGAGCTGGTCCACCACGAGCCCACACCCCTGGCAGCGCATTCACCGACGCTACAAGACGATCCGCTCGCTGCTGACCACCGCCGCGCTCACCCGAGGAGCGGCCAGCCTCCACGCCGCCGCCATGGCCATCGGCGATGGGGTCCTCGCGTTCTGCGGCGCCAAAGGCAGCGGCAAGTCCAGCGTCCTGCACCACCTGTTCCTCTGGCGCATCCCCGATCTGGGCTATGTGGCCAACGACCGGATCCTGCTCAGGACGAGAAGTCTCCGGTCCCGCATATCGGTCCCCTCCATTCCGTGCCTACCGGCCGAGCACCCCCGCTCGGCCCTGCGCCGGCCACGGGTGTAAGCCACCTGTGCGAAACGCTGACGGCTTCGCGGGTAGCGCGCGCGTACAGCTGTGGGGGATCGG
>JBOGED010000374.1:0-9617 GCA_050743625.1 Egibacteraceae bacterium
GCACGCATGCGTGCCGCATCCTGGCCACACGCGGGAATACTCCGTGGCCGATGAGGGAAAGGACTACTCATCAGCACGCGCGTAGACGAAAGACACCCACATGGCCAGGAACGCAGAGCAGAGTGTGACACCCACGACCGAGCCACCGCGGGACCTACCGCGCGGGCGGGCGAAGACCAGTGCTGCGGCGGTGTTCGCGCTGGTGTTCGGGCTGTCGGCCCTGGTGAGCTGGCTGCTGCCGCCCTTGGCGATCCTCTTCGGCATCATCGCCCTGATCCTCGGGATCGTGGGGATGAGCAAGGCCGACGGCTCCCGTGTCACCGGCAAGGGTGTCGCGGCCACGGGTCTCGTTCTCGGCCTGCTCGGGTGCGTGCTCGGCCTTGCCGTCATCGCTGGATTCGCGAACTTCCTCACGAACGAGCAGAACCTTCAGATGATCGAGAACGAGATCCAGGACCTGCGCGACGAGGTCGAGCTCCAGTCCCCGTAGGCCGGCTCCCGAGGGCCGCCGAGTTCGGGTCGTGACCCTGTCCCCGCGGCTCCGCGCATTATGGGGAGTACCTCCGCGGATCGCTGTGGTTCTTGCCCGGGGTGTCGGTTCTCACCGCGCTCCTTCTGGCCATTGCCCTGACAAGGGTGGCTGTCGAGGACTCTTCGCCTCTGGCGGCGCTGCTGCTCGGTGTCGGCGCCGATGGCGCCCGCGGCATGCTCCAAGTTGTCGCCGGAGCGGTCATCACGGTCACGGGCCTGGTCTTCTCGTTGACCGTGGTCGCGTTACAGCTGGCCTCGAGCCAGTTCTCACCTCGACTCCTGCGGACGTTTCTCCGCGACCTCGGCAATCAGGTCGTGCTGGCGATCTTTCTGGCCACCTTCGCCTACGCCCTTACGGTACTGTCGACGATCCGTGCCGCCGAGGAGGGCCGCCCGGCATTCGTGCCGCAGGTCGCCGTCCTGGTGGCGTTCGCGTTTGTCTTGGCGAGCGTGGCGGCGCTCGTGTACTTCATCCACCACATCGCGCAACAGATCCGCGTGGACGCCATGATGCGAGAGGTTCATGCGGACACACTCGAAGCTATCGACCGCGTCCACCCGGACTCGTTCGGTGGCGCGGAGCCCGAGCGGCTTCCTGACCCACCGACACGAGCAACCGTCCTTGCCGCCCGGCGGTCCGGGTTCGTGCAGGCGGTCTCTGTCGCGCCGATCACGAGGTGGGCGGAGCAGGACGACCTGGTGGTGCGCTTCATTCCCGCTGTCGGCGACCACGTCCTTGCCGACGCGCCACTCGCCTGGTGCTGGGCACGGGAGGCAGGTCAGTCACGGCTCGATGTGGACGCGTTGACCGGCCAGGCCAACGCCGCGGTCCAGATCGGCTTCGAGCGCACCTCGCGGTACGACGTCCGCTTCGGCATCCGCCAGCTCGTCGACATCGCGGCCAAGGCGCTCTCGCCAGGCGTCAACGACCCAACCACCGCGGTGGATACGCTCGGTCATCTCGCGGCGTTGCTCACGGTGCTCGTGCGGCGCCGGATCGTGCTCCAGGCGGGTTTCGACAGGGAGGGAGCGCTCCGCGTCGTCGTCCCAGGGCCGGACTTCGCGGACTACCTCGACCTGGCATGCGGCCAGATCCGGCGCTACGGTTCCCGCGAACCCGCCGTGATGGCGAAGCTGCTGTGGCTGCTCGGCGAGGTGGGCTACGCAGCTCCCGAGACAGGCCGTGGCCGGCTCGTCGCCGCACAGGCAGACCTCGTCGTCTCCGCCGCTGAGCGGGTCATCGGCGAACCCCACGACCTGGGCTGGGTGAAGGCGGCGAGGGCCCAGGTGGATCGGGCGCTCCGGTGATCCTTTCCTTGCTCGCATAGGTGACACTGTCGGGGGATGGACGTCGATCTGTACGCATCCCGGTTGGCGCGGCTGCCGGTTCTGGATCCCGATGGGCTGCCTGTGGGCCGGGTGGCGGACATTGTGGTCGGCCCGCCGTCGGCCGGCCGGCCTCCACCAGTGCTCGGCTTCGTTGTCGTCGTGCCTGGCCGGCGCATCTTCGTGGGAGTGGGGAGGGTGGACTCGCTCGCCGCGGAGGGGCTGCGGCTGACCTCTGGCACAGTCAACCTGCGGGGGTTCGCCGCCCGATCCCTCGAGACGCTCATCATCCGGGACCTGCTGGGGCGGAGGCTTCCCGGTACTGACGAGGTTGTGAACGACGTGGGACTCGGCGCGGCGGGACGCGGGTGGGAGATCGTGGCGGTCCATGTCGCTCCGGCCGATCGGCGTTCGCGGCTTCCTCGCCGGCACGGCAGCAACCGGCCATGGACGGCGATGGCCTCGATGCTGGGATCGGAGCAGGACACCTACGCGCACCTTCGGGAGTTGCACCCGGTCGAGGCGGCGGCGCAGGTCCGCGCGCTTTCGCCGCTGGAGCGTGGTCGCGCCGCGCGCAGCCTCGACGACGAGCAGCTTGCCGACCTTCTAGAGGAGTTGCCCGAGGACGTGCAGGCCGAGCTGTTGGGCGTCATCGACGTGGATCGTGCCGCCGACGTGCTGGAGGTGATGCAGCCGGACGACGCCGTCGACCTTCTCGGCTTCTTGAGGGGAGAGCGGCGCACGACCCTGCTCGCGGCCATGGACCCCGCCGAGGCCGAGCCGCTGCGGCGCCTGCTCCGCTATGAGGGCGATACCGCGGGAGGGTTGATGACACCTGAGCCGATCATCCTGGCGCCGTCGGCCACCGTCGCTGAGGCCATCGCGCGAATACGGGATCCCGAGGTGCCCGCGGCGATCGCCGCCCAGGTGTTCGTCGTCGAGCCTCCAACCGAGACGCCGACGGGCCCGTTCCTCGGCGTGTGCAGCATCCAGCGGTTGTTGCGAGAACGACCCGGCATTGCCGTGAAGGAGTGTCTCGAGCGCGGCAACCAACCCGTCCCCGCGACCCTGGGAGAGGTCGAGATCGCGGAGCGCCTCGCCGCCTACAACCTGCTCGCCCTGCCGGTATGCGACGAGCATCGCCGGCTGCTCGGCGCTGTGACCGTCGACGACGTCCTCGACCGCGTGCTACCGCAAGGCTGGAGAGAGCGATGACCCGCAGAGCCAGTGCCTTGTCCGTCCCCCGGGGAGGAGTTCGCCTCAGCGCACACTACGACCCCGACCGGTTCGGGCGGTTCTCCGAGGCAATCGCGGGCTTCTTGGGCACCGCGACCTATCTCGTCGGCCAGACGGTCCTCGTCGCGATCTGGATCATCGTCAACGTGCTCGCCGTGCGGCTGCGGTGGGATCCGTATCCCTTTATCCTGCTCAACCTGATGTTCTCGACCCAGGCCTCGTACGCCGCGCCGCTCATCCTGCTCGCCCAGAACCGGCAGGCCGAGCGGGACCGCGCGCAGGCCGAGCGTGATCGGGAGGTCAGTGATCGGACGCTGGTGGACACCGAATACCTCGCGCGAGAGCTCGCGTCTGTCCGGCTCGCCATCGCCGAGCTGCCGTCGACCCAGGACCTCGCCCGCGAGCTTGAGCTGCTGCGTGACGAGCTCATCGTCCTCCGCGGCGAGCGCTAATAGGGTGGATTCTCAAACCACGTAAGGGTCGCGAGGAGGGGGAGGTGGTCGCTGGTGGCGCGGGGGCCGACGGTGACGTCGTGGGCGGCGAGACCGCCGGTGACCAGGAGCTGGTCGGTTTGGATGCGGGGATCCCATGCGGGGTAGGTCGGACCCCCGCCCGCGTGTGTCCATGCGGTTCCGGCCAACGCGAGGCGCGTTCCCCACGCGGGAAGGTTGAGATCACCGATCAGCGCGCCGGGGCCACCGCGCGCGGCGAACGCCGCGGCCGCCCGCAGCTGTGCGACACCACGCCAGGGCAGATAGGACAAATGCGTCGTCGTCACCCGGACCGAGCCACAGTTGACCTCGACGGATGCGGCCAACGCCACCCGCGGCTCATGGTCCCAGCCGGGATTCTGTGGTGAGGCACCAGGGCTGCGCTCGCCGTCGGATCCGCCCGGCAAGACGAGCTGTTCGACGTCGCGCAGCGGCCACCTGCTTAGCAGGCCCACGCCGTACGCGGGCCCCTCCTCGACGCCGGGCCGGTACGCCGTCCACCGCGTATCCGGGTCACCGAGCAACGCGGCCGCGAACGCGCCGTGACACCGCAAGCGCTCGGCCAAGTGGCTCACCTGATCGACGTACCCGGTCCGCTCGAGCCCACGGTCCACTTCCTGGACCGCGACGACGTCGGCGTCGAGCTCGGCGATGGCCTGGCCAGCAGCCTCGAGGTTTACGCTCCCGGTTCTCAGGTCTATTCCATGGAGCAGGTTGTACGTGGCGATGCGAAGGCGCTCAGGTCCTCTCATGGACCCTGAGGGCTCGGGCCATGAGCCGATAGACGGGCCCGAACTGCAGGACATACACGTTCGCCGCAAGCCGGGTCATCGCCCGCCACCAGGCAGGATGCGATTCGATCAGCACCTCGGGCACCAGAAAATCCGCTGCCTCGGGCTCGTCACTGTCCTCGTGGGCGCCGACCACGTCGTAGCCGAGCAGCTCGATCGCCTCGCCGTGCTCGGCGGCAAGATCCTCGGACGGGAAGGCCACCGTGACGCGATGGCCGCCCGGTACCGGCGGCAGGCTCTCTGCCCAACGCTCGCTGTCGATCACCACTCGGGCGAGCGCACCCCGAAGCTCGTTCACCCTCACGCTCGTCCCCCTGTCCTGTTCGGCATATTCGCGCATTGTGGCGGTCCGATGCCGTCCAGTCACGGATGTTCGACGGCTAACGACACAACCGTGGGCCCTGGCCGCGAAACGTGGTCCCCCGCAGGCGAGACGGCTACAACTGGTGCGGGTCGGTTCCCTACGCCGGAAGGACCCATGATGAGGAACCGCGCCGCGACGATCGGGGCCTTGCGCCGCGCCGGATATCCCGACCGGACGGTCAAACAGGAGATCGCGGTCAACGCGGCGAGCCGCCTGCGAGCGGGGCGGCCGCTCGTGGACGGACTCGTCGGCTTCGAGGATACGGTGCTGCCCGCGTTGGAGACCGCGCTGCTTGGTGGACACGACGTCATCCTGCTGGGGGAACGCGGCCAGGCCAAGAGCCGGATCTTGCGTTCCCTTGTCACCCTGCTGGACGACGAGGTCCCGGTCATCGCCTCTAGTGAGGTCAACGACCACCCGTACCACCCCTTCTCGGCGACAGCGTTAGCCCTGGTACGCGAGCACGGCGACGCCACGCCCGTGGCCTGGATCGGGCGGGACCGCCGGTTCGCGGAGAAGCTTGCGACGCCCGATATCGCGGTCGCCGATCTCGTCGGGGATGTCGACCCGATCAAGGTCGCCGAGGGGCGGTATCTCGCGGACGAGCTGACCATCCACTTCGGGCTCATACCGCGCCACAACCGGGGAATCGTCGCGATCAACGAGCTACCCGACCTCGCCGAGCGCATCCAGGTCGCCTTGCTGAACGTGATGGAGGAGCGGGACATCCAGGTGCGTGGGTATTCGCTGCGCCTGCCGCTCGACCTGCTCGTCGTCGCCACGGCGAATCCGGAGGACTACACCAACCGTGGTCGCATCATCACCCCGCTGAAGGACCGGTTCGGCGCTGAGGTGCGGACCCACTACCCGGTGTCGCTGAGCGCGGAGATGGCGGTGATGATCCAAGAGGCGTCTTTCCCGGACGCTCCAGCGTTGGGACTCGGCGGCCCGGTCGTCGTGCCCACCTTCATGGCTGAGGTGCTCGCCGCCTTCACCCGCGCGTTGCGCGGCGCCCCCGAGGTCAACCAGCGATCAGGCGTCTCGGTCCGCTTCTCGATCGGGAACTACGAGACGCTCGCGGCCTCGGCGGTCCGTCGCGCCGTCCGTACCGGCGAGGATCGCGCCGTCGCTCGGCCCTCGGACCTCGCCCAGGTGCTGTCCGCGGGTATCGGGAAGGTCGAGTTCGAAACGTTCGAAGAGGGGCGCGAGCCAGAGATTCTTGAGCGGTTCGCCCGCCGCGCGCTGCTCGAGGTGTTTCGGCGCCGCACCAGCCGGGTTGACCTGTCGGGGCTGGTGGCATGGTTCGACGCCGGGGGAGCTGTCGAGACCGGTGACCTCGTCCCTGGCGGGGAGCTCCTCGCCCAGCTCGACCGTGTGCCCGGTCTCGCGAAGCTTCTCGTCGCGTTGAGCGTCGACGAGGAATCACCCGCATTGGCGGCCGCCGCCCTCGAGTTCGCGCTTGAAGGGCTTCACCTGTCCCGAAAGATCGACCGGGACGATCTCGCTCCCGGCACATTCCGGTACGCGGGACGCTAAGTGGTCCCGTCCGTAGATTCTTTGGCATTCGGGAGGCCCCCGCATCCCCGCTCGCGGTGTTGCTGCTCGTCTGCAGCTTTCCTTCGGATCCGGAGGAAAGCTGCAGGTCAAAACCAGCGGTCGCCGTCGAAGATGCAAGATTCCTGCGTATGCGAAGGAAAGCATCCCATGGGCCTTGCGGCCCACCCGTTGACGGATGAAAATCGCCGCGGCCGAGCGCTGCGGCGCTGCGACCATTTTGTTGTGCGCTCCTTTGGTCTATTTCATCCCAGCTGCGAGCCGGACAAGGGGCCTGCCGAGTTGACCCGCAAGCCGGCGAAATCGAGCGGCTGGGACCTCACCGACGTTCTCAAACACGCGCTAAAGGGCCTGGGCATGAATGACCTTGCTGTCGGTCGGGTGGCGCCGCTCGAGGTGAGCAGCTCACTCGCAAGAAACGTTATTTATGCCCAGGGCCTAAGGACCACGAGATGAAGATCCGGTACGCGCGCTGGTCCGGCACGCAGGACCCGTTCCCCGCCGGGGTGTCGGCCCAGGACGTGATGTCTGAGCTATCTGACGACCTGCTCGGCGGCGCCGGTGCGGATCGAGCGCTTCAGCGGTTGCTGCGGCGTGGGTTGTCGGGGCGAGTCGCGGGACTCGACGAGCTGCGTCGCAGGGTCGAGGAGGCCCGCCGGCGAGAGCTGTCCCGCATGGGCTTGGAGGGACCTCTCCGCCGGGTCGCCGAGCAGCTCGAGGCGATTCTCGATCGCGAGCGCACAGCGTTGCAGACTGACCAAGACCAGGATCTCACTGGCCAGAAGCTCGACCAGCTCGACGCGTTACCGGTCGACGTCGCCTCGCGGCTCCACGCCTTGGAGCGATACGAGTGGACAGACCGACAGGCCGGTGAGGATTTCCGGGCGCTGATAGCGCAGCTGCGCCGTGAGGTGGCCCAAGCGACGTTCGGGCGGTTGGCCTCAGCGCTGGGCTCCATGTCCGCCGCGGATGTCGAGCGAATGCGCGACCTCCTCGCCGATCTGAACGCGATGATCGCGAAGCGGGACCGCGGTGAGGACGTCACCGCGGACTTCCAGAGGTTCAAGGAGCGGTACCCGGAGGTCGCTGGCGACGCGGAGACATTAGACGAGCTGCTCGACGAGCTCGCCAGACGCATGGCCGCCATGTCCAGCCTCATGGCTGGACTGGACACCGAGCAGCGGGGGCAACTCGCGGCGATGGCGAACCAACTGCTCGGCGACATGGGCCTCGCGTTCGAGGCTGCGCAGCTGCAACGTTGGATGCGAGGCCAGTACCCCCAGATGGGCTGGGGCGTCCCACCGCGGGGAGCGTGGCCGGCGGGCAACGAAGAGGGATCGCTGTCCGACACGGTCGACTGGGTCGAGCGCCTCCAGTCCTACGAGGACCTGGCGCAAGCGCTCGGCCAGTCCTATCCCGGCGCCCGCCTCGAGGACGTCGACGAGGAGACCGTACGCCAGACGTTGGGAGCGCAGGCCTCCCGGGACCTCCGCGGACTGCGCGAGATCGAACGCATCCTCGAGCAGGCTGGCGCCACCCGCCGCCACCAAGGCCGCCTAGAGCTGACCCCGCGCGGGATCCGCATGCTCGGTGAGCGCTCCCTCGCGAAGATCTACGACCGAGCGGTCAGCGGCCTCGCCGGCTCGCACCGGACGCCCGTCTCGGGAGGCGACGGCGAGCTCACCGGATCGACACGGGACCTACGGTTCGGCGACCCCTTCCGCCTTGACGTCGGGCGGACCATCCGCAACGCCATGTTGCGCCAGGCCGGAGAGAACCAACCGACCATCCCCGTACGGCTCGCTGGGGAGGACTTCGAGCTGGCCGAGGCCGAGCGGCGGGTTCGCGCGGCGACCGTGTTGCTGCTTGACATGTCGTTCTCGATGCCCTTACGCGGCAACTGGGTACCGGCGAAACGAGTCGCGCTGGCGCTGCATTCCCTGGTGGCGTCCAAGTTCCCGGAAGACCGGTTCTACGTCGTCGGGTTCAGCGACTACGCGCGGGAGGTAGCACCCCGCGACCTCGTTGCGACGGGCTGGGAGCGCGTGTACGGCACCAACATGCAGCATGCGTTCATCATCGCGCGCCGGTTGCTCGGCGCTCACCTAGGGGCCGATCGCCAAGTGATCATGGTCACGGACGGTGAGCCGACCGCACATCTTGAGGGCGACTCCGCTTACTTCGCCTGGCCGCCAGAGCCGAAGACGCTGCGCCTCACGCTTGCCGAGGCCGCACGGCTTTCCCGCACGGGGGCGACGCTGAACATCTTCCTTCTCGATCACGACCCTGGCGCCGCCGTATTCATCGAGAAGATGGTCCGCGGCTACGGCGGACGCATCTTCTACCCGGATCTCGATAATCTCGGTGCTCTCGTCATGCGCGACTTTCTGAAACGCAAGAGCGCGTAGCCACGTCGTTTGAGGATCCGCCTGTCTGGGGATAACGCATTGTCGGACCGGGGACGTGGAGGAACCATGCGCAAGAGTGTAATTACCGCTGCCGCGCGAGAGCGAGCCGAAGAGACCGCCAGGAAGCTCCGCAAAGCGGAGATGGGGCAGCGCGCCACTGAGCTCGGCGCCAAGCTGCAGGCCCGGGGAGCTGACTTGGCCGCCAAGGCACAGCCCACGCTTGAAGAGCTGACCGAGAAAGCTCAGGCGAAGGGCGAGGAGTTGGCCGCGAAGGCACAGCCAATGGCGGAGGATCTCGCGGCGAGGGCACAGGCGAAGACCTTCCAGCTCGCCAATAGCGCGCAGGCGCGTGGCGGGGAGCTCGCGGACCGGGGTCTCCGCCAGGTAGGTGAACGCCTCTCCCGCGGGCGCGTCGCCGAGCGTCTCGGCATCCAACCGACCGCACGGACGTTCCCCTGGTGGCTCGCCGGGCTCCTCGGCATCGGCGCTGGCTACGCGATCGGAATCCTTACCGCACGGCGAGGGACCAAGTTCGGCGTGGATGCTTTCTCGGCCGCACGCCCCTTGGCCGACACGATCCGCGCCGAGATCACGAAGGATCCCCGGACCGCCGGATTGCCCGATCTTCGTGTCGACGTGAGCAATGGCACGGTATTCGTCCGCGGTACGGTCCCGCACGACTTCGACCAGGACACGCTCCGCGAGGTCATCGAGCTCGTCCCCGGCGTCCACGACGTCGACCTCCAAGTGTCTGGCCGGTAAGCGCCCGGCAGGTCCCGGCGGATCCCGCACACCCCCGCCTCGCCCGACACGAACCCCTTCCCGGATCGCTCGCCTCATGACCCCAGCCAACCTCATCGAACTTCCGAACAGGACCACTAAGGGCTTGGGCAGGAATAACGTTGTGGTTTGTCCT
>JBOGED010000375.1:0-12414 GCA_050743625.1 Egibacteraceae bacterium
CGGTAACAGAGCGGGCGCGCCGGCCGGCCAAATCCTGCACTGTGCAGAGTTATGCCGGTATACCGGCCCAACTCTGCACAGTACGGCGAAGTGCTCCACCCGACTGGGGTGTTTCGCCCAAAAGGGGCTGCACATCGCCCGGTTTGCCGGGTTCTCATCATCCGGAGGTTTGTCAATGGCGCAATGGCGCCAGCCGGCATGAGCTGCTGTGCAGGCTAATGCCGGTATCTCGGCAAAACCCTGCACAGTGCAGAATGGGGGCCGAGCTCAGCTGAGTCGGCGGAGCGCGGCGGCGAGGGAGCGGCTGGCGGCCGCCGAGTCGCGCGTGCGGGCGAGGCGTTGCCGGCTGCCCTCGACCCGTGGGCGCAGCCCCGACAGAACGCCCGGCGCTCCTGGGCCCTCAGCAGGAGCTGAGGAGGAGGGCCTCGATGCTGTCGACGCATCGGGGACCATCTCGTCGAGCACCGTGGCCACGGCCGCGACACGGGTGGCGGGGTCGCGGTCCCCGGCCTCTTCGAGCCGTCGTACCCAGGGAAGGCTGCCAGCCAGGCGGAGCTCGTCGAGGAGGTCCTTCAGCGAGCAGTACAACGGGAGGTGCGGGTGGTCCGGTTGCCCGACAGCCGCTTGGACGGTCGCGATCAGCCCTTCGATGGTGCCCTCCCAGCGCAACCGCCGCACGGTGTTGCTCTGACGCAGCCGGTGAAGCTCCATGCCAAGGTCGGCAAGCACCTGAGTGGAGCAGTTCCCGCGCAGGCACGCCCTCAGGTTGGCCGCCCATAGATCCTGCCCGGCGCTGTCCAACCGGTCGGCGAGGTCCGCCACCTGCACGTAGAGCGGCTCGGTGCTATCCAGGCGCGAGCGCGGCAGGGCCTCCATGCCCCTCACCCTACTCTTGTGCTGGATACGCGACGTATACGTCGCGTATCCAGCACACAGACACGGCTAGAACGCCGCGTCGGGTAGGTCCATGACCTCGAGGTCCGTCTGCTCCAGCACGGCGCGCCGGGCGGAGAGCAGCGGGAGCACGTGCCGGGCGAACCAGCGCGCGGCGGCGACCTTGCCCTCGTAGAACTCCTTGTCGCGTCCGAAGGAGTCGCCGGCGTCCGCGACCTCGGCGTGCCGCAGCAGCAGCCAGCCGATGATCAGCTCAGAGAGACTGAACATGAACGTCGTGGTGTTCAGACCGACGAGGTAGATCGACCGGTCGAGAAAGCCGGCCATCGCAGCGAGCATGCCTTGGACGTCTCGTACCGCCGAGCCAAGAATCTCGCGCTCTTTGGCCAGCGCGCCATCGCCGGAATCGCCTTTCGCGAACCGCATGATCTCACCGAGCAGCAGCGCGAGCGTGGCGCCTTGGTCCTTCCCGACCTTGCGGAAGAAAAGGTCCATGCCCTGGATGCCGGTCGTACCCTCGTACAGGGTGTCGATCTTGGCGTCCCGGATGTACTGCTCGATGGGATAGTCCCGGCAGTACCCCGATCCGCCGAGAACCTGGAGCGACTGCGCGAGGAGCTCGTAGGACTTCTCCGACCCGTAGCCCTTCACCATCGGCAGCAGCAGGTCGTTGAGCTTCTCGAGTTGGGCGAGATCGTGAGGCACGCCGCCGACGCCTTCCGCGCCCGCGCCCGCGTGCGCGAGCCGGATGCGGTCCTGCACGGTCGCGGTGTACATGACGAGCGCGCGCATACCCTCGACGTAGGCCTTTTGTTCCATGAGCATCCGCCGGACGTCAGGGTGGCGCATGATGGGCACGCGGGAAGCGGTCCTGTCCGACGCCTGGGTAAGGTCGGGACCTTGGACCCGCTCCTTCGCGTACGCGAGCGCGTTGAGGTATCCGGTCGACAGGGTCGCGATCGCTTTCGTGCCTACCATCATGCGGGCATCCTCGATCACCTGGAACATCTGCTGGATACCCTCGTGCCGCTCGCCGACCAGCACTCCTCGCGCGGGGACGCGCTCACCGAAGGTCAGCTCGCAGGTGGACGAGGCCTTGAGACCCATCTTGTCCTCGAGCTTGGTCACCACCACGCCGTTGCGCTCACCAGGCGAGCCGTCCTTACAGGGCCAGAACTTCGGCACCATGAAGAGGGACAGGCCCTTCGTGCCCGGTCCCGCGCCCTCAGGGCGAGCGAGAACCAGGTGGAGGATGTTCTCCGGCCAGTCGAAATCTCCGTTGGTGATGAACCGCTTGGTCCCGGTCACGTGCCAGGTCCCGTCGGAGGCCGCCACGGCCTTCGCGCGACCCGCGCCCACGTCGCTTCCCGCGTCCGGTTCAGTGAGCACCATGGTCGCGCCCCATCGCCGCTCGACCATCGGCACGACCCACCGCTCGTGTTGCTCCTCGGTCACGAGCCGGTCGAGGATCGCCGCGAACGCCGGGCCGGCGCAGTAGATCAGCACCGCCGGATTCGCCCCGAGCAGCATCTCGCTCGCAGCCCACCGCAGGCTAGGGGGAGCGCCGTACCCGCCCAACCGCGGTGGCAGGTTCATGCGGTGCCACTCGCCGTCGAAGAAGGCGTCAAGGCTGCGCTTGATGCCCTGAGGGATCGTGACGTCGCCGTCGTCGAGCCGGAGGGGAGTGCGGTCGCCCTCGACGAAGCTGCCGGCGAACGCCGTCGACGCGAGCCGCTCTACCTCCACGAGCGCGTCGCGGGCGACATCGGCGTCGATCTGGTCGAACGGCCCCATCCCTAGGTAGTCCTGAACCCGGAACACCTCGAATAGGTTGAACTCCAGGTCCCGCAGGTTGCTCAGATAGTGGCCCACAGCCCCCTCCTCTCGCTTGTTACCCGCCGGTAAGTTTAGCGTCTCGCCCGCGCTACTCCTTGACAAGCGTGAGATTTGTGGAGTACACCAAGTCGGGGCAGATAGGGTGTTTCTAGCCGTAGCCGTACTAAAGCCTCAATAGTTTCCAGGCTGCGAGAAGCGCTCGAACGGGGGAGGTCATGCGGTCCATGCGGATCCTGCACGTCAACAAGTTCCTCTATCGCCGAGGCGGGGCCGAGGCCTACATGCAGGATGTGGCCGCTTTGCAGCGCAGCGTCGCTCATGAGGTGGCGTTCTTTGGGATGTCGCATCCCGCTAACGTCGAGCAACGGTTCGCGAGCCACTTCCCGCCCTACCTTGAGTTCGACCCGCCACCCCCCACGGCAACCGGAAGAGCCAGGGCGATCGGGCGGATGCTGTGGTCCACATCGGCGGCGCGAGGGCTCGACGAGGTGATCGACGCCTTTCGCCCCGACGTCGCTCACCTCCACAACATCTACCACCAGCTCTCCCCTTCGATCCTGCGGCCGCTGGCCCGCCGGGGCATCCCCACGGTCATGACCTTGCACGATTACAAGCTCGCCTGCCCCAGCTACCTCTTCATGGCGGGCGGCGAGGTATGCGAGGCGTGCCTGGGGGGGCATTTCTCACAGGCGGTGCGGCGCCGCTGCAAGGACGGCTCCCTGGTCTCCAGTGGGGTGTTGGCCATGGAGCTTGGCATCCACACCGCGACCCGGGCGTATGGGACCATCGGTGCCTTCATCTGCCCGAGTCGGTTCATGGCGGCCAAGATGACCCAAGCCGGCGTGTTTCCCGAGCGCATGAGGCAAAGCCCGCACTTCATCGACCCCTCGGCGATCCCCGTGGCGGTCGCTCCAGGCCAGGGCGCGGTCTTCGCCGGCCGGCTGTCCGCCGAGAAGGGGATTGACACCCTCATCGAAGCCGTCGCCCAGCTTCCCGATGCGCGGCTCCACATCGCCGGTGACGGCACCCTGCGGGCCTCACTGGAGGCGCTGGCAGGCAGCCGGGCTCCCGGCCGGGTGCGGTTCCACGGTCATATGGCCAAAGCGGATCTCCACGAGCTGATCCGCTCCGCGGCGGTGGCGGTGCTTCCGTCCCGGTGCTACGAGAACCAGCCGCTGATCGTCCTCGAGGCGTTCGCGTGCGGCGTCCCAGTGGTCTGCAGCGACCTCGGCGGTATGCCCGAGCTCGTCGAGCCGGGCGTCGACGGCGCGCTGGCTGCTCCGAACGACCCCGATGCCCTCGCGCGGCAACTCAGGCCTTTTCTCGAAGATCCCGCGCGTGCGTTCGCGATGGGCCAGGCCGGGCGAGCCAAGGTCGAACGTCATTTCTCACCCCAACGCCATCTCGACCGCTTGGAAGAGATCTATGCCGAGGCAGCCGAATATGTCTCTTAGGACTTCGAAGAAGCGCACATCAGGTGGCCTCCGCGTGGCCATGATCGGTCAGCGAGGCGTCCCTGCCACCTTCGGCGGGATTGAGCACCACGTCGAGCAGTTGGGCTGCCGGCTGGCGGCCAAGGGTCACGAGGTGACGGTCTTCTGCCGGACCAACTACGTGACCGACCGGCAGCCGACCTACCGCGGCATGCGGCTGCGGTACCTGCCGACCGTGAGTAGCAAGCACCTCGACGCGTTCGCTCACAGCGGCCTGTCGACGATCTCGGCCCTTACGAGGGGCTTCGACGTGCTCCACTACCACGCGCTGGGGCCAGGACTGCTGACCCCCCTCCCGAGATACCTGTCGAAGGCCCGCGTCGTGCAGACGATTCACGGGCTTGACAACGAGCGGGCGAAGTGGGGCATGGGCGCCAAGGCCGTGCTGACGTCGGCGGCATGGCTGAGCGCCCACGTGCCCGACACGACCATCGTCGTGTCCAACGCGTTGGCGGACTACTACCAGCATCGCTACGGCCGCTCGACGGTCCATATCCCCAACGGAGTGAATCCACCCACTTCGCAACCCGGGCCTGCGGAGATCGCCCTGCGATGGGGATTGAAGAAGGGGAGCTATATCCTCTTTGTCGGGCGCTTGGTGCCGGAAAAGGCACCCGACTTGCTGATCCGCGCCTTCGGTGCGGTCCCGGGAGATCTCCGCCTGGTCATCGCGGGGGACTCGTGCTTTACCGACGGGTACGCGGCGACCATTCGCGAGGCCGCGGACGCCGATCCTCGCGTGCTGCTGGCCGGATACGTGTACGGCCGCGCCTTGGCCGAGCTGTACCACAACGCGGCGGCCTTCGTGCTCCCGTCGGCGCTGGAGGGACTCCCGCTCACCCTGCTCGAGGCGGCCTCGTACGGCACGCCGGTGATCGCCAGCGACATCCCCCCTCATCTTGAGGTGGCAGGGCGCGACGGTCCCGGGCGCCGCCTGTTCCGCCAGGGGGACACCGACGACCTGACCGCCGCGCTTCAACGCGGACTGGCGGACCCGCTGCTTGAGCGGGAAGGCGCCGCGGTTCTTCGCGCCCAGGTGCTCCGCCGCTACCGGTGGGACGACGTCGCCGAGGCGACCGAACGAGCGTACTTCGATGCGCTCGGTGGTCCAGAGCCGCAACCGGTTGCCGAGGACGATGCCCGTGCGGTCCCTGCGGTCGAGGTCGAGGGGCGGCGGGCGTGAACGGCAAGACGGCGACTGTCCTCTACATCGCGGGGTCCGGCCGGAGCGGCTCGACGCTCCTCTCCAACATCCTCGGTCAGGTCGACGGGTTCTTCGCGGGAGGCGAGCTGGCGAACGTGTGGCAACGTAGCCTCACGGAGGATCGGCTTTGCGGGTGCGGTGTCCGGTTCAGCCGATGTGCGCTGTGGAGCGAGATCGTCGAGCGGGCGTGGGGCGCGGGGGGCGTCAATCCCGCGGAGATGATCGCGGCGCAGCGAACCGGTGTCCGAGTCCGTCACGTCCCCTCGATGCTGCTCGGCTCGCGGCGCTCACGGCACCTCGGTCAGGGCGAGTATGGGCGGCTGCTCGGCCGCCTCTACACCGCGATCACGGAGGTCACCGGCTGCACGGTCATCGTCGACTCCTCGAAGCATCCCACCTTCGGCCACCTGCTGGAGATGATCCCGTCGATCGACCTCTTCGTCGTGCACCTGGTACGAGATCCCCGAGCCTCGGCGTATTCCTGGCTGCGGAAGAAGGTCAATCCTGACCGCGGATATTTCGGCTACATGCAGCAGCTGTCGGCATTTCGCAGCTCCACGCTCTGGGGAATCTGGAACGCCGCCGCCGCCGCGCTGTGGCGTGGTAGCCCTGATCGGTACCTGCGCGTCTGCTACGAGGACTTCGTCGCCCATCCTCGGTGGTGGGTCCAGCAGATCGTTCAGCTGGTCGGTGAGCCGGCCGGCACGCTGCCGTTCGTCGAGGAGCGGACCGTCTCGCTCTCGCCTACCCACAGCATCTCGGGCAACCCGAACAGATTGGACACGGGCACCGTCACGATCACCGCCGATATGGAGTGGGTCGAGCGGCTGGGTCGGCGGCACCGAGCGGTAGTCACGCTTATCACGCTGCCGCTCTTACATCGCTTCGGCTACTCGCTTCGCCCGCCTCGCGACTCGTCGAGGATCTCATGATCCTTCGAGTTCAGCGTTCCACCGGCTCCGTGTTCATCGTCGGAGCCCCCCGCTCAGGGACCAGCCTCCTCTACAAGGCGCTCTGCCTTCATCCTGCGGTGGGCTACATCTCCAACTGGGTCCGGCGATACCCGGCCTTGCCCCAACTCGCGGCCTTGAATCGCGCGGCGCGGCGCCTCCCCGGATTGCAGAAGGCGGTGTGGTTTGGGAAGGACGCGAACGCCTACGTGTACTCCTCGCCTCGCTCATGGCTGACCCGCGCCTTCCCCATGCCAGTAGAGGGCGAGCCGGTCTACACGCGATGTGGCGTTCCGCAGCCTACGAGCAGCCCCGCCCTCGCGCCCGAGCGCGAGCCCCACGGAGCGCTGCCGTCCGCGTTCGCCGCCATCCAGCGCTACGGCGGCGGCGACTGCATGATCAGCAAGCGGATCGCGAACAATCTGAGGATCGCACTTCTCACGGACGCCTTTCCCGACGCGAGGTTCGTGGAGATCGTCCGGGACGGCCGCGCGGTAGCCCAGTCACTGTCCAAGGTCGACTGGTGGCCTGACAGCCACATCTGGTGGTATGGGGGCTCTCCCCGGCAATGGCAGCGGGAGGGCGGCGACCCGTGGGAGCTGTGCGCTCACCATTGGGTACGCGAGGTCGGGGCCGTCGCGGAGGGACTCGCGGCTGTCCCAGGCGCCTCCGTCTTCAGCATCCGCTACGAACGCCTCGTCCGCGAGCTGGCTTCGGTGTTGCAAGACCTTGCCGGGTTCCTTGGCCTGCCTGAAAACGCCGAATGGTCCGCGCGCCTTGAGCAACTCCAACGCCCGGCAACAGGCAAGCCGGAGTACCACCGCCTTCCCGCGGACGCCCTGGCGACCATCGAGCGCATCCAGTCCTCGACCTTGCGCCAACTCGGCTACAAGGTTTGACGCCCTTCGCGCTACCGTCCTACCAGCTGGGATGCTTTCCTCCGTATGCGGAGGAAAACCGCTGTTCACCAACCGGCGCGAGGTCAGTCAGTAGCCGCCTTTGCGGAGGACGAGGGCGGGGATGGTCTTGGCGACGATGGCGAGGTCGGTCCACAGGGACCAGTTGTCGACGTAGTAGAGGTCGAGGCGCACGTACTCCTGGAACGGGATGTCGCTGCGGCCGTTGACCTGCCACATGCCGGTGAGCCCTGGCTTGACTCGCAACCGGGCGTGGAGCTCAGGCGCCCATGCGCGTACCTCTGAGGGCAGGGCGGGACGAGGGCCGACGATGCTCATCTCGTTACGAAGCACGTTCCACAGCTGTGGCAGCTCGTCCAGCGAGAAGGCGCGGAGGATGCGGCCCACGCGCGTGACACGCGGGTCGCGGCGAATCTTGAACAGCGGTCCGTCAGCCTCGTTGAGCTCTCGCAGCATCTCCAGGAGCTGCTCGGCGTTCGGAACCATCGTACGGAACTTGAAGACCGGGAAGAGCTGCCCGTCCTTACCGACGCGCATCTGCCGGAACATCACCGGCCCGGGCGAGTCCAGCTTGATGAGCACCGCGATGAGGACCAGGGCGGGTGCGAGCAGGGCGAGGCTACAGGCTGCCACGCTGACGTCGAAGGCGTGCTTGGCGAGGGCTCGCCAGCCGCCTCGGTGCACGGGCTCCACGTAGATCATCGGGAAGTAGCCGAGCGAGCGGATGGTGAGCCGCTCCGCTCGGATGTCGCGGAGCGACGAGGACAGCTCAACGTGGATGCCGGCATCGGTCAGCTTGCGCGCGAGGCGGTTCGACGTCTCCCAGTCGACGCCCGTGGTGGCGATCAGGACGCCGGTCGCCCCCGTGCATCGAAGCAGGCGAGGCAAGTCCTCGACCTTGCCGAGCAGCGGCGGGTCGGACGGGGGACACACGTCCTCCCCGTTGACCGTGACGAACCCGATCACCTTGTACCCGAGTGACGGCTTTTGCCGCAGCATCGCGGCGAGGCCCAGCGCTTCGAGATTCGTTCCGACGATGAGGACAGGGCGCAGCAACCAGCCCTTGCCCCGCAAGGCGCCGAAGGCTCGGCGTACGAGTTCCCGCTCGCATTCGACGGTGAGAAGCGCCAGGGGCAGGCAGAGCACGAGCCAACCTCGGCTCACCCGCAAGCCGGAGAGGAAGCTCAAACCGGCCGTGGCGAACAGGCCGGCGACAAGCGCGTGGACGATTTGCTCTAGCTCCCACAAACGGCTGGTGATGTTCCGCGCCCTATAGAGCCGGTACCGCGCGAAGACCGCCGTCCACAGCGGCACCGACAACGCCGCGACGATGACATGAGACATCGCGTTGGCATGGATCGGGCCGCCCGGGATCAGCCGCCTTAGTCCGAAGGCCAGACCCATCGCGAGCGCGAGCGCGGCCGCGTCCGCCAGGATCGTCAGAACCTTCGGCACAGACACTCGTGAGGTGCCCGGGCTTCGCCACCTGGCGAGCGCGGCCGGCGCGGCCGGCGCGTGGGTGCCGTTCGCCGTGGAAGCCTGCGCCGGTTTGCGCGTGCGCGTGTGTGGGCCGCGTTCGGTGCTCGCCGGCGACCACTCAAGGGTCTGCAGTATGAACAACTTCGTAAATCCCCCGTGTGCATATTTGGGAATGAACCAACGAAACGCCAGTTTTCCCTTCCCCCCGGAGTGACCCCTGACTGATCCGTCAGGCGCACCCCGTTAGGAGTAGTCTGCCCGCCCGCGGCGTCAGAGTAAAGACAGTTTCGAAGGTATTATGACTTCCTGGAGTGTGTGAAACTTGGGTGTTATTTCAGCATAAAGCACTGCGCGATGCGCGGGACCGAAGCGCCGAACCGAGTGCGGCCTAGTTAGGTGAAGGGCTCTACGTGATGCCCCATCCACCATTCACCTTCCAGCCTTGTCAACAACCCTTTCCCGCTGTAGATCGCACTCAATAGGGCCGCGTTTGGTGAATGGATCAAGGTGATCGCGTCGTGGCGGATAAGGCACCTCCGGTGGTGCATCGCGGGGAACAGTCCCGGCTCCAACCGTCCCTTCAACGCCGCGCAACCGCTGCGCCACGCATCGTGGAACAAGTGGTCGACCACCGCCTCCGTGTCTCGCTGCGTCGCGGCGATCTGAAGGACGTGGCCAACGCTTCCCGGCTTCAAGTAGGCGACGTACCAGCCGAGGACCCGTCCCTTCAGGTCGCGCACGAGCTTCCGGGTCAGCTGCCCTCGGGTTTCCAGGCTTTCCATCTCTTTGAAGAGCCAGCCCAGAAACGCTTCGTTGTAGTCGGGGCGCACATGGAGATGCCTCGTGACCAGCGGTAAGTGCTCCATGAGCAGCTGCGGCGTCAGATGCTCGGTTCGGGTGGCGGGGGGCGGTGGTCGAAGGAGCGTGCCCGCGGTACCTACCCCCAAGCCGTCGAGAACCGACCAGAGCGGGCCGAGGCGTGGGGCCCAGCCAGGGACCAGCTTGTTGCCCGAGGCTCGGAACGGTCGGAAGAGCCGCATCCAAGCGAGCGACGTGAGGAAGGCGGTGGATCCACCGAGCTGCTCCCACATCTGACGAACTTCGGGCGTTGCGCCGTCGGTTGCGGTTAATTCCTGTGGGCCTTGTAGATATCGCCGAAGCAGTAAGGCGCCCGCGCCCTTAATGCCCTGGTGCGAGTCAGCGACGAGTTGACCACTGCACCCAACGCGAACTCTATCCTCTTGGAACCGTAATGAGCGTACATGTGAACCGAGGAACGCCGCGATGTCCCCCTTTGGCGTTTCATATACTAATGAGGGAATCTCTGGGTCGACCCATGGATGATCGAAGAAGGTGCGCTCGAAGTACTGCTCAAGGCGTGGCGCCGGTACTCGCGAGCCAGAGCGCATCACGAACTCGTATAGGCTTGCGACTTTAGGTATATCTTCTTTCGCCATGGGGCGAATAGGGCTCATATCCTTATTCGTATCCGTAGCGCCGGAGATGGTCGGCGAGCGAGCTGTCGAGCAGGCGAAGGCCATCTTCGCCCAGATCAGCTCGAAACGCCTCCGCGCGGGCCGGGTCGAAGCGGTAGCGGGCGAAGGCGCGTTCAAACGCCGGTGACCACTCTAGTCCTAGGAACGTCAGCATCTCGTTGAACCATCGGCGAGGGTCGGCCAGGACGTCCTCGTACCGGACAGTGAGCCATGAGCCAGCTTTCGCCGCCCGCTCCGCCGCGTCGAAGGCGTCCATCAACATCTTCCACTCGAGTCCGGCTAACAGCACAAAGGAGCGACCCGAGGCTTCCCATTCGGCATGGTAGGCCTCGGGCAACGGGCCGATCAGCGAGCGAGCCGGCCCTTGATATCCCTGCCACCACGGCATCTTCAGTACCGAGTTGGCGACCGCGCGCCCGTCGCGGACGATACGGACGAACTTGGAACCGGGCAGGATCTGCTCGATGAAGGCCGCCCGGGGCCATCCCGTGAACTTGTGCAAGAATACGGGGGTCCCAAGCGCCGCGGCGCGGGACTCGAAGAACCCGCCGAAGCGCTTGCTTACCCACGGCGTGGCGTCCTCAGCCCGCAGGTCACGGACCGGTGTCGACAACATGGGAGAAACCTGGCGGTCCAGGGCACGCCATCCCTCGGACGGGGCATAGCGTATCCGGCCCTTACGGGTAAACCGTGGCGGGATCCGCTGATAGACGGCCTTGTTCCACCGGGCAAGCGCCCGCAGCTTTGGCAGCTTGTCTTCCACATTCGACACGAACCCGATGTCAGGATGGCGTGCCAAGACCTCGTGGACGAGGGTTGAGCCACACCGTCCTCCCGCGATCAAGAAGCAGTATGTCGGATGCGGTAGACCGTTCGCCGTCCCGCCGTCCCGCGACGACGTCGTCAACGTGCCATTCCTCACGTCGTTCCCCCCGTGTGCCGCCGGGTCTCTGCCGCCGAGACCGCGGTCATTCGCCTGCGAAAGACTCAAACGTCTTAGAACGTCCCAAGTCCGCTGTTAAAGAGCGTGCCGGGTAAATCGGGCGTCGTCAAGAGGCAAGATAGGAGTTCTGTGGACGACCGTCGCTCCCCTCAGCGCCGTCGTCCCGCCGTCGAAGCAGGAGATCTCTTGCAATGATGGCCAGCCCCGCAGCCCCCCGTTCGGGTTGCATGACGACGCGATGTAGCTCGTAGGCGGGTGTGGAGCGGCTATTCAAGCCGCTCTGGACGGTGACCGCATGCGTATACCCGGCAGTGTCCAGCGCCGCGATCGTCGCGGCGTCGTAGTCGGACTTCGTCCCATTCGGGTAGCAAAAGAGGCGGACCGTGACCCGCAGTCTGGTTTCCAGTAGGCGGCGTGACTCTCCGAGCTCGGCCTGTTGAGCCTCCACCGGCTCGCGGGACAGGATCGGATGGTGCATCGAGTGCGACCCGATCGTGACTCCCTGGCGGACGAGCTCCCGTGCGCCGTCCCAATCCAGGAACATCTCGCCGGGCAGGTAAGAGCCGGACGGCGCCAGCAGATCCACGAGCTGTTCGATAGCCAGCTCTCGTTGCCGCCGATTGCGGCGCTTGAGCATCTCTCCGACCTTCTCGGATCCCCGCCTGCGCCCCCCCGGCCCGCCGAGGAGGAGCCGCTCGCCCTCCCATTCGATCTGTTCGACGCTCCCGCGGGTGAATGCCCAGGCGAGCCGCTCCCACCACGGGTCGACCTGCCCGTCAAGGATTCCCGGAACCAAGAACACCGTGGCTGGCAGGTCGAGTGACGCAAGGAGTGGCGCCGCGATCGTGAGCGTGTCCCGGTATCCGTCGTCGAACGTGATCGCCACGGAGCGAGCCGGTAGCGGCCGACCTTCTGAGAGATTCTGCAGCGCAAGATCGAGCGGCACGACGTTCGCGAGCCGCCGCAGCACCCGGAACTGCTGCTCCAAACCCCGCCGGCCGGCGCCAACCCGCGAGGGAAAGCACCAAGACCCCTCGACGTTATGCCAGCCCAAGATCAACAGCCGGTCCTCACCATATCGCCCAAACAACCCGTCCATGCCGCCTCCCCCCGTTCCCGACAGTAGACCCATAATTACACAAAGGGCACAGACTGTCGACCACAAGACAAAACCGCAAGAGGGAACCGCGAAGCGTGACCAC
>JBOGED010000376.1:0-2068 GCA_050743625.1 Egibacteraceae bacterium
TCCCGGCGGTATACCGCCGGGATCCAGCACACAACGGGCCGGCCGCTGCCGCGACGGTCAGACCAAACCAGGACAAACCACAACGTTATTCCTGCCCAAGCCCTTAACGGGGGCGGGTCACCAGGAAGACTCCGACTTGGGGACCTGAGTCCGAGAGGGTCCAGAGCTCTCTGGCCGCCGAGTCGGTCTGGCGGAACTCGTAGGGCGCGTACCCGTCGGCGGCCCAGCTATGCGTGCGTGGGGGCTCGCTCGCCCCGATCCGCTGGTGGAGCTGGGCGGGAGACTCGACGCAGGGGCAAGGCATCGGTGGGGTCACGACGTTGCCGGCCACGGCGCCCGTCGCCTCGTCTTGCACCGCTCGGGTCGAATCCCGAGCCACCTCAGCCGGCGCGGACGTGAGCGCGCGGAACGTGACGAACGCGGGTGACTCGACAGGTCCCTCGGAAGGAGCGAGGAGGTAGCCGAACGACAGGGCATCGACCTGACGAGCAACCGCCAGGTACGAGGGCAAAAGAACCGCCGCGCACAGCGCGACGGCCAACACCGTGACGGCCAACGCGACCTCCGCGCGGCATCGCAGCGGGGAGATCACCGGTGTGGACTTGATCAGCCGTTCGACACGAGCCGACAACGACTTCGTCGTCTCCGACATCGCTCGCCTGGCGTTACGCGCACGATGCGGGATCGGTGCCGCGGGCGCGAGCCGCAGCGGCCCCGTCGCCGCGCACACGAGCTGCGGCATCGGACGATGATGGCTGCAGTCCCACACCTTGAGGATGCTCGACGCCAGCGCGACAGGGCGGCGCGTGTGCGTCGTGGCGAGCTGGTCGGCGCTCTCCTCCTGCTCGCTCCGCAACCACCGGGCGGCGAGGTGCAGCGGAGGGAGGAAGAACGCGAGATCCCGGACTAATCCGACAACCAGGCCGAGCAGCGTATCCCGACGGCGGACATGCGCCAACTCGTGCGCGATCAGGCCCTCAAGCTCACAGTCGTCGAGCGCGTCGAGCACGACGAGGTCCACGGCGACGACGGGCCGGCGCGTGCCGACCGTGAACGCTCCCCCCGGGCAGGATTCCAGCTGTAAGAGCAGCGGCCTGGGCACCTTCATCCGCATGACGAGATCGTCCACCACCGCCCGCAGTCGGGGGTCGGTGACGGGCCTCGCCGGCCGCAGGACGCGCCGTGCTGCCATGATCCCGAGCAACCGCCTCGAGACCAGCGTCGACGCCACCACGACATAGAGCACGAACAGCAGGCTGAGCTCCTTCTGGGAGACCGCGACGCCGACAAAATCGAGGAGACCGTCGGCCGGCGTACCCTGAGTGCTGGTGATGATCAGCCGGGGCAAGAAACCCTCGCCCACCGAGGCGATCGCCGCTCCCGCCGCGGCGAACACCGGTGCGAGCACCACCAACCGCCGGGCACGGCTCGACTGGACCAACCTCCCCCGGACAACCAGGGTTGCGAGCGCCGTCGCCGCAAGCGAGCCAATCAGCGCTCGCACGGCGAACGACTGCGTCATCAGGTGGAGGAAAACGCCCTCGGCTACCCCCACCACGGCGGGGCCTGGCACTACCGCTCCTAACTACCGCTCTTGGGCTCGGAGGTCGTCGATCTGTGCCCGCAGCGCACTCATCACTGCTGGATCCCCCTCGTCGTCCAACTTCTGCACAAAGTAACGCATTGCTGGCTCGGGGAAGGAATCCAGTAGCCAGTCGACCACGGAGGTGACGGTCGACCGGGCGTACTCGTCGCGGGTGACCGTAGGGCGGTAACGGTGAGCGAGCCCAGAGGTGTCCTTGTGCAGCAGTCCCTTGGACGCCAGCCGGGCCATGGTCGTCATGATTGTTGTGTAGGCCAGGTCACGCCGGGAAGAAAGCTCGGCGTGCACGTCCCGGACGGTCGTTTCCCCCATGTTCCACACCGTCTCCATCACCTCGGACTCCAATGGTCCGAGCAATCCCTGCAGCTGGTTCTTGCGCCTGCCCATGGCCGCCCCTTTTCCGATTGCCGCTTGAACGCATCGTACCCGAGCGCCCTTGGGCCTCACGAACGTGTGTCGTGGTTG
>JBOGED010000377.1:0-4915 GCA_050743625.1 Egibacteraceae bacterium
GAGTCGAGGTACCCGGTGACACGCTGGAGCTGGTCGTCAGAGACCATCGGTCCCATCTCCGTGGCCTCGTCCATCCCGCTGCCGAGCTTGAGGCCCTTGGCGATCTCGGCGACACCGCCGACAACCTCGTCGAAGTGGTTGGAGTGCACGTACAGCCGCGAGCCGGCCACGCAGCACTGGCCGTGGTTGAAGAAGATCGCATTGGCGGCACCGGCGGTCGCCAGCGCGGGGTCGGCGTCGTCCAGGACGACGTTCGGGCTCTTCCCACCCAGCTCCAGCGTGACCTTCTTGAGGTTGCCGGCAGCCGCTTGCACGATGAGCTTGCCGACCTCGGTCGACCCGGTGAAGGCGACCTTGTCGACGCCGTCGTGGGCGGCCAGCGGCGCGCCGGCGGTCTCACCGAAGCCGGTGACGACGTTGACGACGCCGTCAGGCACCCCGGCGTCCGCCATGAGCTGAGCCAGAAGGAGCGCCGTCAGCGGGGTCTGCTCGGCGGGCTTGAGGATGATGCAGTTTCCGGTCGCCAGCGCGGGGGCCAGCTTCCAGGCCGCCATCAGCAGGGGGAAGTTCCACGGGATGATCTGCCCGACGACGCCGATGGGCTCACGCAGTGTGTACGCGTGAAACTGCGTTCCGGGCATGTAGGGTACGTTAAGGCTGAGCGTGTGGCCCTCGAGCTTGGTCGCCCACCCTGCCATGTAGTGGAAGACGTCCGCCGCAAGCGGCACGTCCGCGGCCCGCGCGACCGCGACGGGCTTGCCGTTGTCGAGCGACTCCAGCTGGGCGAACTCTTCGAGGCGCTCGAGGAGTAGGTCCCCGATCTTCCAGACGATCCTCCCTCGGGCAGATGCGGTCATCGTCGACCACGGGCCCTCCTCGAAGGCCTTCCTCGCGGCCCGCACGGCTCGGTCGATGTCCTCCGCGCCGCCGGCTGCCACCGTGGCGAGCTTCTCGCCGGTCGCGGGATCGGGCGTGTCAAACGTCTCACCGCTCGCGGCGTCGACCCACTGGCCTCCGATGAACAGCTGGTGAGAAATGGTCGTGAAGTCCTGTACGCGTGCGTCGATGGCGGTTGCGGTCATGCGGGGTCCCCTTGGGTTTAAGGATGGGGGTTCAAGGTCGAAATGCAACGGTCAACGCCCCGGTAGTCTAGATGGGACTACCTGATTTTGGGAAGACCTGTTCCTCATGGCGGTCGTGGGATCCGCCCGTCGCTGTGGCAGGCTCAGGGACGTGCCTGCTCTACACGTCCCGCGGCTCTCGTTGAGCGAGTTGGCGGTCCTCGCGCTGCTCGCGCAAGGCGCGACCCACGGGTTCGCGCTGGCTCGCGAGCTGACCCCAGATGGCGTGATCGGCAAGGTGTGGATGGTGCCTCGCCCCCGGGTCTACCGCGCGATCCACCGCCTCACCGAGCTCGGGCTTGTCGAGCCGGTGGGCACCGAGCCGAGCGATGCCGGGCCGGCGAGGACCGTGGTGGCGGCGACGGCACTCGGACGGGAAGCGATAGACCGCTGGCTGTCGGAGCCGGTAGCTCATCTGCGGGACATGCGCTCAGAGTTACTGCTCAAGCTGGTGCTCTGCCATCGGGCAGGCATCGACACCCGAGGCTTGCTGGTCGCCCAACAGCGGCGCTTCGGCCCGCTCGTAGCGCGCCTCAGCGCCGCCGCGGAGCAGGCCACCGGCACCGACCGGCTGATCGCCACCTGGCGCGCCGGCTCCGCCCGCGCCCTCACGAACATGCTCGACGACCTCATTCGCCAGTCTTAGGGGTTGGAGCAACACCACGTTGTCAACCCGAGGCTCGTGGCAACCGCGTTGATCTGCATACCTAGCCACTTCTCGCAAGAATTCGACGATAACTCTAGGTATCCTTGCGGCAGTCCCGGTGGGCTCCTATGTGGAGGGATCTTATGCGTCGATTTGCAGTATTGTTGGTGTTCTTGCTCTTTCTTGCCGCGTGCGGTGGCGGGGCAACCCCCGCAACGACTACCGAGGGGACCGAGTCCGAAGCGGCGCTTTCCGGCGAGCTGTTCGTGTTTGCGGCGGCGTCGTTGACGGACGCGTTCGAGGAGATTAAGACCGCGTTCAACAAGGAAAATCCCGACGTCACCGTCACGTACAACTTCGGGCCGAGCTCTGGATTGGCGGACCAGATCGTCCAAGGAGGGCCGGCGGACGTGTTCGCCTCGGCGAACCAGACACAGATGGACAAGGTCGCTGACGCCAGCCTGTCCAGCGGCGACTCGCAGGTGTTCGTGACCAATGCGTTGCAGATCGCGGTCGAGACAGGGAACCCGCTGGGGATCCAGGGGCTGGAGGATCTCGCGAGGCCGGACGTCACGCTCGTGCTCGCCGCACCTGAGGTGCCCGCGGGCCAGTTCGCCATGGAGGTGCTGGCGGGCGCGGGCGTAGAGGCGAGCCCGGCGTCGCTGGAAGTCGACGTGCGCGCTGTGCTGCAGAAGGTCGCGCTGGGCGAGGCCGATGCCGGCATCGTCTACGTCACCGACGTGCAGGTCGCCGACGACATGGTGGACGGCGTGGACATCCCGGAGGATCAGAACGTCGTGGCGAGTTACCCCATCGCCCCGCTGGCCAACGCGGCGAACCCCGACGCGGCTCAGGCGTTCGTCGCCTTCGTCGCCGGCGATGAGGGTCAGGCGATCCTCGGCAGCTACGGCTTCCGCTCCCCGCAGCCGCAGTGACTCGGCTCGCCACCCGGGCGCAGTGCCGCTCGGTGACCTGCAGCTTTCCTCCGGATCAGGAGGAAAGCTGCGAGTCAAAACCAGCGCGCCGGGCGGAGGACGCAACAATCCTGCGTATCCGGAGGAAAGCTGCAGTTGAAGGTCCCGAGGCGCGGCGGTGCGCGTGATGCGGCAGCTCCTCCCGGCGGGTACCCGGCGCACCCGCCGTACGGTGGGCGCGTTGACCGTATCCCTCTGTGGGCTCGCGCTCGTGGCCGGGATTCTTCTGATCTCCCCGCTGGTCGCGCTGGTTGTGCGCGCGCCGTGGAGCCAGCTCGGTGCGGCGGTGACGTCCCCTGAGGCGCGGGCGGCGCTCAGGCTGTCGGTGATCGCCTCGTTGGCGGCTCTGGCGCTGTCCACGGCGATCGGGATGCCGCTGGCCTGGGCGTTCGCGAGGCTGGATTTCCCCGGAAAAGCGCTGGCGAGAGCGCTGTGTGTCCTGCCGATGGTGCTGCCCCCAGTCGTAGGGGGCGTGGCGTTGCTGCTGGCGTTCGGCAGGCGTGGCCTGATCGGGCAGCCGCTGGACGAGCTGACCGGCATCACCTTGCCGTTCGGCTTGGGGGCGGTCGTGCTGGCGGAGACGTTCGTCGCGATGCCGTTCCTGGTCGTGACCGTCGAGGCCGGGCTGCGGGCTATGGATCGTCGCTACGAGGACGTCGCGGCCACGCTCGGGGCGGGCCGGTGGATGGCGTTTCGCCGGGTCACGCTACCGCTCGTCGCGCCGTCGCTGATCGCGGGGATGGCGCTGTGCTGGGCTCGGGCGCTCGGTGAGTTCGGCGCGACGATCACGTTCGCCGGCAACCTGAGCGGGCGTACCCAGACAATGCCGCTCGCGGTATACATCGAGCTCGAGCGTGACCTGGGTGTGGCGATCCTGCTCAGCCTCATCCTGACGGTCGTGTCGGTCATCGTCTTGGTCTCGCTGCGCGAGCGCTTCCTGAGCACGGCATGACGCTGCGGGCTCGCGTCGCCGTGCGATTGGGAACGCTCGAGCTCGACGTCGCAGTCGAGATGGCCGACGGCGAGGTCGTGGCCGTGCTCGGCCCGAACGGCGCGGGCAAGACGACCTTGCTCCGGGCCCTGGCCGGTCTGCTCCCGCTCGACGGGGGGCACGTGAGCTTGAACGGGACGGTGCTCGAAGCGCCGGAGGAGGGGGTGCGCGTGGCGCCGGAGGGTCGGGCGGTGGGAGTGATGTTCCAGGACTACTTGTTGTTCCCTCACCTGTCGGCGCTGGACAACGTCGCGTTCGGCCTGCGCGCCCGCGGCGTCGGCAAGGTCGAGGCCCGGCGGCGCGCCGGCGAGTGGCTGGACCGGATGCGGCTCGGTGAGTACGCGCACGAGCGCCCTCGGGCACTGTCCGGCGGGCAGGCACAGCGAGTCGCGCTGGCCAGAGCGCTGGCGATCGAGCCACAGCTGCTGCTGCTCGACGAGCCGCTCGCCGCGCTTGACGTCGAGGTCCGCCAGACCGTCCGGCGCGAGCTGCGCACTCACCTGGACCAGTTCCCGGGCCCGTCCCTGGTCGTGACCCACGCGCCCCTCGAGGCGGCGGCCCTCGCGGACCGGCTCCTCATCCTAGAGCAGGGCCGCGTTGTCCAGGACGGCTCCGTCGCTGAGGTCACCCGGCGCCCCCGCTCAAGGTGGGTCGCCCGCCTCGTCGGGCTGAACCTCCTGCGCGGCCAGGCCCGGGGCGATCGGGTCGAGCTGCCCTCGGGCGCGAGTGTGGTCACGGCCTCTCCCGCATCGGGCGACGTCTTCGCGGTCATCGATCCCCGAGCGGTCGCGCTGCACCGGCGCCAACCGGACGGCAGTCCCCGCAACGTGTGGCGTGGCTCGCTGGACGGTGTCGAGGCCCAGGGCGACCGCGCACGTGTCTACGTCGACGGCGCGATCCCGGTCGTTGCCGAGGTCACACCGGCCGCTGTCGCCGACCTCGATCTTGGCCGAGGGGGGCCCATATGGGTGTCCATCAAGGCCACCGAGATCGAGGTCTATGACGCGTGAGCCTTAGTGGTCCCTTCCGTAAATATCGTTACGTATCGAGGGTGGCACTGCGCCCCGCTCGCAAGGCGCGCCGAGGGCGCATATCCGCAAGGCTCATATGTAAGCGAGGCGCAACGCCGCGAGCGGGGATGCAGGGTCGTCCGAATACCAACGGATTTACGGATGGGGCCACT
>JBOGED010000378.1:0-2481 GCA_050743625.1 Egibacteraceae bacterium
GAGCCGCCCCAACCGCGCTCCGCTTCGCTTCGCCCTCGCGTCAAGGCCGCCTACGTCACCGTCAACGTCGTGTGCATGCCCTCCGCGAAGTGCACGCCGGTGTCGTCGTTGATGTTGCAGAAGAGGACATAGGTGCCTGGGGCCATCTCGAAGGCGGCGGTCATCGTCGTGCTGGGGTCGAACCCCTCGATCTCGCCGATGAACGTGCCCTCGGGCAGTTGGGCCTCGTCGACCGCTCCCTCTGGTGTGGTCGGGAGCGTCTCCGCGCTGTCACCAAGCGCGATGTAGAGCTCGTGGGCGACGCTGCCCCCGTTCGTCGCCTCGAACGCGATGACGCCGGCGGCTACCTCGACGGCCGCGGCCTCGGTCGCCGCCTCGGTCGCGGCTCCGGACTCGGGAGTGATCGTCCACTCAGCCAACGTGACCGGGACCGTCGTGTCGGCGGTCGCGGGATCGATCGCCGGCGCGGCTGTCCCAGACGCGGATGCCGACCCACTCGCCGACCCAGGCGCGGAGGCGCTGGTCGAGCCCCCGGCTCCTTCGTCGATCTGCCGCACGCTGGTGCCGTCATCGCCGCCGCACGCGGCCGTCATGAGCATGACCGCGAGCAATGCCCCCGCCATGCATGATTTGATCGTGTACCTCATCCCGCCCTCCTCGTTGCCCGTCGCTAGAAGACAGCCTAACCGAACGCGGCGGCGCGGGTCGGCAATCCGCTACCGTGTCCGCCGATGGCTCCTGACCACTACGAGATGCTCGGCGTCCACCCCGATGCCGGCCAGGCGACCGTCCGCGCGGCTACCTCGCCGTGATGCGCGCGACCCACCCGGACCGGCGGCCCGGCGATGCCGTCGCCGCCGAGCGAGCCCGCCTCGCGAACGCCGCGTGGCACGTCCTCGGCGACCCGGTCCGGCGGGCGGCCTACAACCAGGCGCTGCAAGGCCACTGCGTCGCCAGACGCCCTGAGTACCCGGTAACCGCGGAATGGCCCGGCAGCCGAGCGGAGTCCTCCGAGCGATTCCGGCGGGCGTTTCATCTCGCCACGCTGAGAGCCGGCGCCGCGATCGTGGCTCTTGGTCTCGTGCTGCTACTCACGCTGGGTAGCGGCTAACCGGTCCGCCGCCATCAAGAAGGCTTCTGACCAGCGATTCTCGCGCGTAAGCGGAGGCGCGAGGCCCTCGACGATCTCCTCACGGACGCTGCGAGGTACGGCGAAGTCGTCGAGCGGCTGGACGCCGAAGCAGGCCTCCCGGTCGCTCGCAGGCCGCGCAAAGCCGCCCGGCTCGGCGACGGAGACGATCGCGATGTCCCCTCCCCACTGGCGCACGAACGCACCTCCGGCCCGGAACGCCTCGCCACAGCTCGCGGCCGGTGTCTCGTAGGTAAGCGCGACGATGTCGAGATCCTGGCCCTCGGCGATCTCTCGAAGGCGGGCGGCGACCCGATCGTCGAGGACGTCCGCGCGGTCGAGAACCTGCTCGCCCGGCTCGCGGGAGGGGATCTCGACGTCGACCGGCGGCTCACCGCACGCGACCAGGGCGGCGAGAAGCCCGGCGGCGACCAGCCTCCTACGCACCCAGAACCTCCCGAAGCCGGCGGATCGGGCCCTCGAGGTTGTGCTCAGCTTGCAGCTTCTCCAACCGGGCGTCGTCGCGTGTCGAGACGGTGGATACGAGCGGGACGTCCGTGCGAACCGGGACGACCTCGCGCATGGCCATGAGGTACTCCGCGGCCTCCGCGAGCGCCTTGGCCAGGCGCGGGGATTGGTCGCCCGCGCGAGCCACCAGCTCGTCCAAGCTGCCGTACGCCTTGACGAGCGTGGCGGCGGTCTTCTCCCCCACCCCCTTCACGCCGGGGAGCCCGTCCGAGGGATCGCCACGGAGCGTCGCAAAGTCGGCGTACCGGTGTGGAGGGATCCCGTACTTGGCCTCGACGCCAGCCTCGTCGTACCGGGTCAACTGCCGCACGCCCTTCACGGTGAACAGCACCCGCACCGCACCGTCACGCACGAGCTGGATGAGGTCGCGATCGCCGGTCACGATGTCGGCCCGCTCCCCCTCGCCCAGCTCGGCGCACAGCACGCCGATGGCATCGTCGGCCTCCCAGCCGGGCGCGATCACGACCAGCTGCCCCAGCGCGTCGAGGACCTCCCGCAGTAGGTCGAACTGCTCGGGCAGGTCGTCGGGATCCGGCGCGCGCTGTGACTTGTAGCCGGCGTAGGCCCTCACGCGCGGAGCGGGACGCCAGTCGTCGTCGAACACGTGGACGACCTCGTCAGGCCCGAGCTCCGTGACGAGGTTCGTCGTCATGTCGAGATAGCCGCGCACGGCGTTCACGGGCCGCCCGTCGGGGCCGGTGATACTCGTGGGCACCGCGAAGAACGCCCGGTACGTGAGACTCGAGGTGTCAAGCAACAGCCGGTAGGCCATGGCACGCAAGCCTAGCGCTCGTTGTGTGGAGGATCCGCGCGGTATACCGCGT
>JBOGED010000379.1:0-7894 GCA_050743625.1 Egibacteraceae bacterium
GGTATACCGCGCGGATCCTCCACACAGACCACCCACCGGGAGCGTCCAGTGATCGTCCTCAACCGCCTCTTGGGGCTCGTGCTCGGTCTCGCGCTGCTCGCTGGCGGGGTGATCGTCACCGGCGAAGCCGCGCTCGGCCTGTTACGGCGCGGCGCCTGGCTGATCGATCGCACTGCCTTGAACCGCGAGCTCGCGGGGCTCACATGGGCTGACCCGCGTGTGCTCCCAATCGCCGCCGGGCTGGTGGCGGCCGGACTTGTGCTGCTGCTTATCGAGCTCAAGCCTCGCCGACCCGCGGCGCTCCCCCTCCGCTGGTCGACCGAGCATTGCCGCGCGATCGTCGACCGCCGCGGTGTCGAGGAGCTCCTATCCGCGACCGCGCTCGCGGATAGTGACGTGAGCGCGGCGCGGGCACGCGTCGGTCGGCACCGCGGTCGCGTCAAGACCCGCACCGTCCCGGGCGCCCTCGACGGCCGGGACCGGATCCATGAGTCGCTCACCCGCGAGCTTGACCGCCTCGGCCTCAACCTGAAGCTCAAGGTCCGGGCGAGGTGACCTTGTCAGACGTCCTGCGTGGCCGCGATCACCAGCGTGGGGAGCACGATCGAGGACTGGAACGTGACGACTAGGGCGGCGATGACGATCCCGCTGCTCGGCGTGGCCAGCTCCAGAACGATCCACGCGAACACCGCGAGCAGCTCCAGGCTGAGCAGCGCGCACCCGATCTGGTAGGCCTTCGCGTAGGCCAGCCCGCGCACCTGCGCCTGCCGCTCGTCGAGCGCGCTGGTGGGTAGCTCCTCGACGCCTCGGGTGGACGCCTTGAGCGCGCCAAGGCAGATCACGAATAGCCCGATAAGCACCACGAGCGCGCCGCCGAACAGGAGCGGCGCCTGATCCATCACAATGAGGAGGACCGCCTCCAGCGCCATCAGCCCGCACAGTGTCACCGCGAGCGCCCGGCGCGACCTCCGGTTGCGGAACCGCTCGAACGTCGCATCGTTCAGCCGCCTCGCGCGGCGGTCGATCCTATCCTCGGCGACCTTGTTCATGGCTTCTCCTTCTTCCCGTAGATCTGCTCGGACAGCGCTTGGAACGGTTCCAGCGAGAAGACCGCCTCTAGCGGCAGCCCAAAGACGTCGGCGATGCGCAGGGCCAGCGTCACGCTGGGGCTGAACTCGCCGCGCTCCACGTAGCCGATCGTCTGGTAGTGCACGCCGACCGCGTCAGCGAGCTGCTGCCTGCTGATGCCGCGTTCCGCACGCAAGCTCGCGAGGCGGTTGTTGAGCTGGACCTCATTATCGTCGTGTTTCCGCTTCGCCATGTAGAAAATTTACTACGTCATGTTGGCGAAGGCAACAGTCTAGAGGAGCTTCCGCAGAGCGGGATGCAGCGCGGGGCCAGCCGCGAGCACACCGACCGATCCCTCCGGTGAACGCAAGGGCGTGACGAGCGCGCCGGCCTCCGCCGCGATGAGCGCGCCAGCGAGCCAATCCCAGCGTGACGACGAGTCCTCGTAGTACGCGTCGACGCGGGCTGCCGCGACAGCGCAGAGATCCAGCGCCGCCGACCCGACCCTCCGGATATCTCGGACTTGCGGGAGCAGTGCCGCGACCGTCGCGCCTTGGCGCCGCCGGACCTCCGGCTGGTACGAGAATCCCGTCGCGACCAGGGCTTGCGCGGTGCTCACCGGATCGTTCACCTTCAGGCGCCTGCCCGCCAACCAGGCGCCCTCGCCCCGGGCCGCCCGGAAGGTCTCGCCCGCGAGCGGATCGTGGACCACCCCGACGAGGGTCTGCCACCCAACTCCGTCACGCTCCTCACAGGCAACGCTTACCGACCAGCCGGGGTGGCCGTACAGGTAGTTGACCGTCCCGTCGAGTGGGTCGACCACCCAACGGAGCCCCGAGCCCGACCGGTGATCCGCGCCCTCCTCGCCAAGCACCCCGTCGTCTGGACGGGCCTCGACGATCGTGGCCACGATCAGCGACTCGGACGCCTGGTCTGCCTCGCTGACCGGATCGGTCGCGGTCGTCTTCAACCACACGCCTCCCGCCCGCCCGTACCGCTCCAACAAGGCGTGACCAGCCAGGTGCGCCGCGTGCACCGCGAGATCGAGCAGTCCATTGCCCATCGGGAGCCGAGACTACCGGCCGTTCGCGCGGGCAATCCGTGTGAGGCCCGCCCTACCCGAGGCGTGCCTTTACCAGGGCGGCGAGGTCGACCTCGGACCGCGCGCCGAACCGGCTGATCACGTCGGCGGCGGCGATGCCCCCGATCCGGGCGCATGTGGGAAGATCCATCTCTTGGACGAGGCCGTAGAGAAATCCCGCGGCGTACAGGTCACCGGCGCCGGTCGTGTCCACCACACGCTCGACCGGCTCGGCCGGCACGGCGTGGGTGTGGCCATCGGCCAGCACGACCGATCCCTGCTCTGAGCGGGTCACGGCCACCACCGAGCAGCGCCCGCTGAGCCGCTCGAGCGCCTCCTCCACGCTCGACGCCTGGTAGAGCGCCACGATCTCCTGCTCGTTGGCGAACAGGATGTCGACGTCGTTCTCGACCAACGCGCGGAACTCCTCGCGGTGGCGCTCCACGCAGAACGGGTCGCTCAGCGTGAGCGCTACCTGGCGCCCGTGCTCGTGCGCGATCGCGACCGCCTTTCGGAAGGCGTCCTTCGCGCCGGGCGGGTCCCAAAGGTAGCCCTCGAGATAGACGATGCCGGACTCCGCGATGAGGACTGGCTCGACGTCGTTGGGTCCAAGCTCCACGCAGGCGCCGAGGTACGTGGCCATCGTGCGCTGCGCGTCCGGCGTGACGAGCACCAGGCAGCGGGCGGTCGGCGCGCCGTCGGTGGCGGGCGGGGTGTCGAACGCCACGCCGATCCCGCGGATGTCGTGCGCGAAGACACGGCCGAACTCGTCATCGCGCACCTTCCCGATGTAGGCGGTGCGGGCGCCGAGGGCGGCCAGCCCGGCCATGGTGTTGGCGCACGAGCCCCCGGAACACTCTGTGCCCGGCCCCATGGCGGCGTAGACCTGACCGGCGCGCTCGGCGTCGATCAGCGACATCGTGCCCTTGGCCAAGCTCACCTCGGCCAGGAACGCATCATCGGCATGGGCGAGCACGTCCACGATCGCGTTCCCGATGCCGACAACGTCGTAGCGGGCGTCCCCCATCCAGATCTCCTTGCGCCGCAGCCAGGCGCCCTCGCCGCCGGGTCCGGGGAGGGACGCTGCGATCCTAGCCGCCCCGTCACCCCCACGCCGAGCCGGGGGCTTGCGTCTCGGCCGAGCCCAGCCGCCCTTCAGGAAGTGTGCGGGTCAGCTTCCTCCGGATACGAAGGAAAGCGGCATGGTCCGCCACAGGCTGTTGCGAAATCTCGTGGCACCGCCGGTCGGGGGTGCTCGAGCCAGAACTGCAGCTTTCCTCCGGATACGAAGGAAAGCTGCAGCCTAATCGCGCGGAGCCACGCCGGAGAGGCCACTTTCCCTCGGATACGGAGGAAAACTGCGATGTGGCTGGCCCAGGGGCGCCTACAGGCCATTCGATGGTTGGCCTACGCTCACAGCCACGCGCCTCGATTTTGCAACTTTGCAACAGCCTGAATACCAGGAAAAGTCTGCACAATGCGCCAAGGTGCCCGCTCGGAGCAAGCCATTGTGCAGAGTTAGGCCCACTCCGGCAGCGCGAAACAGCCATTTCGCAACACCCTGAATACGAAGGGAGCGTGCAGCTACGGCGGGCCGAGAGGCTGGATGACTCGGGACCACCCTTCCCGAAGGGGGACCCTAGCCGCTCGGTGGGCGCTCGCCGAGGGTGACCGGGATCTGTACCTCGTCGCCGTTGCGGAGGAGGCCGAGGGTGATCTGGTCGCCGGGGCGGCGGCGGCGGAGTTCGCCGAAAAGCTCCTCGACGCTCTCGAGCCGCTCTCCTTCGGCGGACACGATCACGTCGCCTTCCTCGATTCCGGCGGCGGCGGCCGGTGACGAGGGCACGACCAGCGTGACCAGCACGCCGCCGGCCGCGGGGATGCCGAAGCGCTGTGAGATCTGCGGAGTCACGGGGTCGGGTTGGATGCCGAGGAACGAATGCTCGACGGCGCCCGTCTCCAGAAGCTGGGTGACGACGTAGACGACGGTCGCGGACGGGACGGCGAAGCCGATCGACACCGCGCGGGCCTGCGGCGGGATGTACGCGATGTTGATGCCCATGACTTGTCCTCGGGCGTTGACGAGCGCGCCGCCGGAGTTGCCAGGCGAGATCGCCGCGTCGGTCTGGATGAGGTCGACGAGTGCACCGTCACCCAGCAGTGCCGCCCCAGGGATGTACCGGTTCACGCCGGAGATGATCCCGGCCGTGACGGAGCCCTCGAACCCGAGAGGGTTGCCGAGCGCGATGGCCAGCTCGCCGATCCGTGGCGGCGCTTCGGCGAACGCCGCAGCGGGGAGGCCGCCTCGGTCGACCTCGACGATCGCGAGGTCGGTCTGCGGATCCCTTGCCCGGACCATGCCGACCAAGCGCTCACCGGTGGCGAGGGCGACCTCGACCTGGTCGACCCCAGCCACGACGTGGTTGTTCGTGACGATGATCCCGTCGGCGTCCCAGATCACGCCGCTGCCCTCCCCCGGGCCGGCGAGGATCGCGACCACCGAGGGTTGAATCTCCTGGTAGATGTCCGGAATCTGCGCGAACACCCCAGGCAGCCCAGGGTCGCCGTTCGAGGGTGGCGGCGCGGGCTGCTGAGCGGTTGAGCTGACGCCACAGGCAGCAAGGAGAAGGCTGAACCCGACCAGTAACGAGCGCATCACCAGGTACTCTACCCGCCACGCGGGGACTCGGAGCCTCAGGCGGCGTCGCTGGACAGGATGCGCAGCGCGTCCTCGGCGTACCGTTCGGTCACCGCGAGGTCGACGCCCTTGGGGATCGCGTAGCCCCCCATTGGGTCGGGTGAGTACCGGCGCACGAGCAACCACGCCACCAGAAGGAGCAACGGACCGAGGACCCCAAGCGTCACTGGCAGGCCCCAGGAGACACCTTGGGTCGCGTACAGCAGCAGGCCGATCGGCAGGTGCACGGCGAACGCGGCGGCCCCCCAGGCAGCCACGAACAGCAGGACCCGATCTTGCGACCGCTCGAACACCAGCTCCGTAACCTGAAGGTGCACCTCGCTCGTGGGAATGCCCCATCGCCGGAGCATCTCCTTCACCGCGTGGGCATCCTCGAAGGTCCGGTAGCTTCGGATGACCCTGGTGGGGTCGGCGGTCACGGCTCAATGCTAACCCGATCGCGAGAGAACGGGAATACCCGGAGGCTCATGCCGATAGGCTGAATCCCGGTTGATGCATGACCGTCAGAGGGAGAAGCTCATGTCATCCCAGGCTCACGCGACCGGCCTCACGTACGACGACCTCGCGGCGTTCCCCGACGACGGGCTACGCCGGGAGCTCATCGGGGGGCAGCTCATCGTGACCCCCGCACCGCGCCCCCGGCACCAGCTTTTCGTCGTGGAGCTCACGACCGAGCTGAACCTCCACGCGCGAACCCACGGGGGACAGGTCTTCTGCGCGCCGCTCGACGTCTACTTCGCTCACGACGACGTCGCCGAGCCCGATGTCCTCTACCTCCTCCCCCAGCACCTCGACCGGGTCGAGGACAAGTTCGTCCGCGGCGCGCCCGACCTCGTTGTCGAGATGTCCTCACCATCAACCCGACACCTCGACCTCGTCCGAAAACGCAACCTCTACGAGCGCTACGGTGTCCCCGAATACTGGTATGCCGACTTGGACACCGAGGCCGTCCACGCCCACCGGCTCGCCGACGGCACCTACGGCGACCCGACCGTCCTCAAATGCGGCGAGACCCTCACCTCACCCCTCCTCCCGGGCTTCGCCATCAGGATCGACGACCTGTTCGCCGCACCACCAGGATGGCGGCGACCCGCGCGATAGGCGGCGGGCGCGGGAACGCGGGTGCGTTGCGTTTGTCCAGATAGACGAATCTCGGTTTTCGTACTCCTCAACGGCATGCTGAGAGGCGTGCACATCTATGCGGGAAGGACCTATGGCGCACAAGGTGCCCCGGCGAGAGGGAGGCGTGCCTCCGTGGGCATGCTCACTCGGAAGTCTTCAATCTCTGTGCGTATGCGCGTGGCCATCTTGGACGTTCGGTAGGGTTGGTTTTCCATGAGGTCCTCGACACGGCGAAGCCGCTTGCCGTGCCAAGAGACGCGCTGTTGCACAGGGATGGTGAGGACCGGTTGGAGCGACTCCAGGACGGCATCGAGTTCGCCAAGGTGCAGCCGGGCGGTGGCAAGGTAAATGTGCGCGAGGCCCTCGTCGACGTTCGAGCGCTCCTCATCTGGACCGCTCTGCCAGAGCCGGATGGCGCTCTCTGATTCCGCTGCAGCCACTCGCGCGTCATTGACTCCAGGGAGCCAGATCAGGCTGCTTCCCGAGTAGTAGGACTGTTTCGCCGGAGGGAACCTGAAAAGGCCGCTGACCGCATCCGGCGCCTGCACTCTGTCGCGCCCGTCTTTCGCTCGGTTCAACGCCGCGTGGGTAGCGGTGGAATCGCCGAAGTGCGCAAAGCACTGCGCCTGTCCACAGAGAAGACGGATCGTGGACGTGCCATCACCGGCATAACGCAAGCCGTCCTCGATCAACTCGGTCGCAGCGTGATAATCGCCCTTGTACCGGGCGATGAGGCTCTGGGTCCCTCGCACCCAGGCTCGCAGGCCGTTGTGTCCGGCAAGGTCGGCACGCGGCGCGCGCATTGGTCACGGCCTCGTCGCTATACCCGAGGTCGAGAGCGGCGTACGCGAGGATCCCTGACAGGTAACCGCTGAAGAGCAGCAGGTCCTTGTCATCGGTCGGCTGGCGCTCCTGGCGGATCACGCGGAAAGTGGTCTGCCGGATCGGAAGGACCTCGGCGAGGATCCGGGCCGGTGGTGCCCTGCGGCCCGCCACTGCAAGGCGATGTACATCAGCATGGAGTTGCTCCAGAAGCGCTGGACGGTTGCTGTCCGCCGCAAGCTCACGGACGAACGCCGCGGAATCACCGGCGGCGAGTTGCACGAGGGCACCGATTGAGCAGACATCGCCATCCTGATTGCGCCCGCCAAGCGACGTAGTCGTGCCGTTCGTCGGCGGATCACTACTCGTGGTGTTGAGTCGAGCGCGGTCGAAGGTCTCGCGCTGGAACGGTGTAAGGGCCTCGACGAAGCCATTCAATCGGCACAATAGCTGTCCTTGGGTGGGCGCCTGGGCGTCGATCTCCCAGCGCTGCACCGTGCTCGTCGCGACCCCCAACGCTAGGGCCATACCCTCTTGGGTCTCGCCACGCGCCTTGCGCAGCGCCCGGATCTCCCTCGACCCCCAAGTCTGCGCGGACGCGTCAGAAGCATCTCCCGTCATGGTCTCCCCCGCTTTCCCAGCCACAGGCCCGCACGGACACCAGCGAAGCCTCCCAGCCCTCCGCGCCCCTGTCGGCGGCGCCGAGGGGATGGCGGGGTGAGGGTAGCCTCGGTCATGTCACAGCTGGTCTCTGTGGCCTGGCCCCCCGGAAGGTCACACTTCGCGGGGGCCGCTCATGTTGGTGACTGCGGCCCCAGACTAGATCAGCGGACAGTCGGCCGCGTCGAGCGGTGCACGGCTTGCCCAGCACGGGCGAACCACACATTCTAGACCCTAGAGCGCGTGGCCTGGTCGCCGCCGGGCGCAGACGCGGTGAAGATGCGGGGAAGGCGCGGGACGAGCGCTGTTACCAAGCCACGGACCGTTTGCGATGGTGACGGACATGAAAGTCTCCATGCGAATTTAGCGACCGATGGCTGACCCACACGGGCGAGAGAGCCGGCCGTCGCGGCCGGAGTGGGCGGGCGTGGCGCACCTGCTGA
>JBOGED010000380.1:0-16690 GCA_050743625.1 Egibacteraceae bacterium
GGGTCGGGGCGATCGACTACCCCGCCGAGTACCAAGGCTCGGATCCCCGCCGGCTGGCCGACATCGGCGTCGGCAAGGTCATTACTCTCACGTCGACGTATGACCACCGGGTCATCCAGGGTGCCGAGAGCGGGATGTTCCTGAAGGTCGTCCACGAGCTGCTGCTCGGCGAGCACGACTTCTACGACGAGATCTTCACCAGCCTTCGGATGCCGTACGCGCCGGTCCGGTGGCACCGCGACGAGCATGCCGGTGGAAGCGCCGAGGACCGTATGGCCAAGCAGGTCGCGGTCGGCCGGCTCGCCAACGCGTATCGCGTCCGCGGTCACCTGCTCGCGAACCTGAACCCCCTGGCCCACCGGTACACGCCGCTGCACCCCGAGCTGGATCTGCACACGTACGGCTTGACGATCTGGGATCTCGACCGCGAGTTCGCGACCGGCGGGTTGGGCGGCACCGAGCGGATGACGCTCGGGAGGATCCTCGGGGTGCTTCGCGACGCCTACTGCCGCACGGTCGGCGTCGAGTACATGCATATCCAATCCCCCGAGCAGAAGCAGTGGATCCAGGATCGGGTCGAGGGTGCGCCCATCCAGCTCAAAGGAGACGAGCAACGGCATGTCCTCGGCCGGTTGAACGCCGCCGAGGCCTTCGAACGGTTCCTACACACGAAGTACCTCGGGCACAAACGCTTCAGCCTTGAGGGCGCCGAGTCCACGATCCCGATGCTCGACGGGTTGCTCAACGCGGCGGGCGACGAGTACGGCATCACGCAGGCGGTCATGGGTATGGCCCATCGCGGGCGTCTCAACGTGCTCGCGAACATCCTCGGCAAGCGGCTCAGGGACATCTTCTCGGAGTTCGAGGGGGAGCTGGATCCCGACTCAGTCCAAGGCTCCGGTGACGTCCAGTACCACCTGGGCAAGAAGGGCACCCACCGGACGCTTGGAGGGGTCGAGGTCGCCGTCGAGCTCGCCTCAAACCCAAGCCACCTTGAGGCGGTCGACCCGGTCGTGGTCGGCATGGCCCGAGCTAGGCTCGACGCGCTGCCCGAAGGGGACCGGCGACGCGGGGCGGTCCTCCCGATCCTCATCCACGGGGACGCCGCCTTCGCGGGCCAGGGAGTCGTGGCCGAGACGCTCGCGTTGAGCCAGCTTCGCGGCTACCAAACCCACGGGACCGTGCATCTCATCATCAACAACCAGCTCGGGTTCACGACCGCGCCGCACCAGTACCGGTCAGGTCAGTACGCGAGCGACGTCGCGAAGATGGTCCAGGCGCCGATCTTCCACGTGAACGGCGACGACCCCGAGGCGTGCGTGCGGGTCATGCGTCTGGCGCTCGACTTCCGCCAGCGGTTCGCGAAGGACGTCGTCGTCGACATGGTCTGCTACCGGCGGTGGGGTCATAACGAGGCGGACGAGCCGAGCTTCACCCAACCGATCATGTACCGCGCGATCGAGAACCGTCCCAGCGTCCGCACGCTCTACACCCAAGAGCTGGTCACCCGCGGCGACCTCACACCCGCGGAGGCCGAGGCGGCGCTGGCGGACTTCCGTGACCAGCTCGAGCAGGCGCTCCGGGACACCCGGGACTCGGCGCCGCCCGAGCCGCCCAAGGCACGCCACCCAGAGATCGTCGGCGTGCTGGCCCCGATAGAGACCGGCGTCCGGCGTCCAGTCCTCGACCGGATCCTGAAGGCGCTGACGAGCTGGCCGGAGGGCTTCCGGCCTCATCCGAAGCTGGTGAAGGCGCTTGAGCGGCGTGGGAATCAGCTGGCCGAAGACGCGGTCGACTGGGCGACGGGCGAGCTGCTCGCGTTCGGCGCTCTTGCGCTCGAAGGGGTACCCGTGCGGCTGGCCGGCCAGGACTCGCGCCGAGGAACGTTCAGCCAGCGCCACTCAGTGCTCGTGGACTTCGACGCGAGCGAGGAGTACGTGCCACTGTCGGGTCTCGCGCCGGATCAGGCGCCGTTCACGATCTATGACTCGCCGCTCTCGGAGTTCGCGGCCTTGGGGTTCGAGTACGGCTACTCGGTGGCGAACACGGGCGCGCTCGTGTGCTGGGAAGGCCAGTTCGGCGACTTCGTCAACGGCGCCCAGGTCATCATCGACCAGTTCGTCGTGGCCGCCGAGGACAAGTGGCGGCAACGCTCAGGCCTCGTGATGCTGTTGCCCCACGGCTACGAGGGCCAAGGCGCCGAGCACTCGTCGGCACGCCTCGAGCGGTTCCTTACCTTGTGCGCCGAGGACAACATCCAGGTAGTCCAGCCGACGACCGCCGCCCAATACTTCCACGTGCTCCGCCGTCAGATGCACCGCGAGGTACGCAAGCCCCTTGTGGTGATGACCCCGAAATCGTTGCTGCGCGCGGGGACCGCGGCCTCTCCGGCGGCAGCGTTCACGTCGGGAACGTTCCGGGAGGTCCTGCCCGACCCCGAAGACCCCGAAGACCCAGGGGATCCGGGCGACGTGCGGCGGATCCTGCTCTGCAGCGGCAAGGTCGCCTACGATCTCCTCGCGCGGCGTGACCATCAGGGCGCGCCAGCCGTGGTCGTCCGCGTGGAGCAGCTGTACCCCTGGCCCGATGAGCAGATCCGTACCCAGCTCGACCGTTATCCGGACACCGAGGAGGTGACCTGGGTGCAAGACGAGCCCGAGAACATGGGCGCGTGGACGTTCGTACACGGGCGGCTCCACCGGTTGCTCCGCGAGTCCGGTCCGCGCCTTCGCCACGTCTCCCGCTTCGAAAGCGGGAGCCCGGCCACCGGGCGGAAGACCATCCACGAGCAGGAGCGCGCCCAGCTCCTCGACGAGGCGTTCAAGGGGCTATGAGTTCGGAGGGACAGGACCTTTGCGCGTTCGTCGATGCCTCGCCCAGCCCGTACCATGCCGTCGCCGAGGTTGCGAGACGGTTACAGCTCGCCGGGTTCGCCGCGCTGGACGAGCGGGACCATTGGAAGCTGGCGCCAGGTGACCAGCGGTATGTGATCCGTGGTGGCGGGACGATCGCCGCGCTGCGCGTCGGGCAGGGTGACCCCGCGGTCGCCGGGTTCCGCGTGATCGGCGCTCACACCGACTCGCCGGCGTTCGCGGTCCGGCCACGGCCCGACGTGCGGCGGCATGGCTACCGGCTTGTGGGGGTCGAGCCATACGGCGGGGTCCTCTCCCACACGTGGATGGACCGAGACCTGACGCTCGCCGGTCGGGTCGCCGTCCGAGGGCCTGATGGCGCGCCGGACTCGCGCCTCGTGCGCCTTCCCGGGGCGCCGTTGCGGATCCCGTCTCTCGCGATCCACCTGAACCGTGAGATCCGTGACCAGGGGCTGAAGCTCAACCCGGCCCAACATCTCGTGCCGGTGTGGGCAACGGATCATGGAGCTGAGCGTGGGTTGGTGGAGGCGTTGGCGGAGGAGATCGGGGTGGAGGCGGACGCGGTGCTCGGCCACGACCTCGTCACCGCGGACACCCAGCCTCCCGCGCTGGGGGGCCCTGACGGCGAATGGGTGTTGGCGCCGCGCCTGGACAACCTCGCGTCGTGCCACGGGGGTATCGAGGCGCTGACTCGGGCTGGTCGTGGTGACGCCACCCAGATGCTCGTGTTCAACCACCACGAGGAGGTCGGGAGCGGCAGCGCCGCGGGCGCGCGCGGGCCGTTCCTGGAGGAGCTGCTCTACCGGGTCCTCGCCGCCATGGGAGAGAACGACCGACAGTCCGTCGCCCGCGCCATCGCGGGGTCATGGCTGGTGTCGGCCGACATGGCGCACGCGCTGCACCCCAACTACGCGGACCGGCACGATCCCGACCACCAGCCTCGGTTCGGCGGTGGGCCGGTGCTCAAGGTCAACGCCAACCAGGCCTACGCCACCGACGCGTCCTCGGGCGGCTGGTTCGCCGCACGCTGCGCCGACGCCGCCGTGCCGTGGCAACACTTCGTCTCACGCGCCGACCTGGCCTGCGGCTCGACGATCGGACCGATCACGGCCACGCGACTGGGGGTCGCCACCGTCGACGTGGGCAATCCCCTCCTGTCGATGCACTCATGCCGCGAGCAAGCCGCTGTCGCCGACATCGCGCCGATGATTCAAGTACTGCAGGCCCATCTCGTCACGTAAAGGCCTGATGTCTGCCGGCATTTTCCTGCACTGTGCAGACTGGGTGGGGGGGCGGGGGTCCAGCCGAGCGCGTACGCTGCCCCGTATGGCTGTCACGCAGCGCGCGACCATGGAGCCGGGTACCGCGGCGAAGCCGCCGCTCGCCTCGCACCGGCTCGTACGCGCTGGCGCGTACTCGTGGGCGATCCTCGGCCTGCTCGGGTTGGTAGTCGTCGGCGCGATCGTGCTCGGCCGGTTGATGGTGATCGTCGTGCCGCTCGTGCTCGCGCTGTTTCCGGCCGCGGTGCTCAGCCCCCTGACACGGCGGCTGATGGACCGGCGGGTACCGCCCGCCCTCGCGGCATTGCTTGTGCTGTTCGGTGCGCTGGGATTGGTCGCGGGTGTCTTCACGTTTATCGCACCCCAGGTCCAGCGAGAGCTCGGCGACGTGGGAGCCAGCCTCCAACAGGGATATGGCCAGATTGGCCAGTTCCTGCAAAGCGGGCCGTTCGGCCTCGCTCCCATCAACCTGGACCAGCTCGTTGGCCGGCTCCCCGAGCAGCTGGGGCAGGTCGAAGGCCTGGGTGGCAGGGCGATCGAGGTCGTGTCCTTAGTCGCCGAGGGCTTCGCCGGTTTCGTGCTCCTGCTGTTCGCGCTGTTCTTCTATCTCAAGGACGGCCCCAAGATCGGGGCCTGGCTGCGTAGCCTGTTCCCCGCGCCGGCCCAAGACGACGCCGAGCAGATCGGTGGGGTCGTGTGGCTCACCATCGGGGGGTACATCCGGGGGCAGCTCCTCATCGCCCTGGTCGACGCGGTCTTCATCGGGATCGGGCTGTTCGCCCTCCGCATACCGCTCGCGCTGCCACTGGCGGTGTTCGTGTTCTTCGGCGCGCTGTTCCCCATCGTCGGCGCGATCGCGTCCGGTTTCGTGGCCGTGGTGGTCGCGTTGGCGACCGAAGGCGTGACCCGGGCGCTGCTCGTCCTGCTGCTGATCGTGGCGGTCCAGCAGCTTGAGAGCCACCTCCTCGCCCCCATCGTGCTCGGCAGGTCCACCCAGTTGCACCCGCTCGCGGTCATCTCCGCCTTGACCGCCGGAGGCGTCTTGCTCGGCGTGCTGGGCGCGTTCATTGCCGTCCCCGTCGCGGCAAGCGTCGCCCGTGCGATCGGCTACCTCCGCGGCCGAGAACCGGCGCCCGGCTGAGAGTGAGCTTCGGGAATCCTGCCCGGCGTGGATTGGTTGACTTCTTGGACGCCAGCCGCATTGCGACGATCGGATGATCCCATGGTCGAGCGTGTCCGCTTCCACTTTGACCCCATCTGCCCCTGGTGCTATCAGGCAGCGCGCTGGATCTGGCGGCTCGTCGAGCTCGGCGAGGTCGAGGCTGACTGGGCGGTGTTCAGCCTGGCGATCGCCAATGACGGAAACGAAGAGTCCCGCGTGAAGCGCCACGATCGCTCCGAGCCGGCGCTGCGTACCGTGATCGCCGTGCGCGAGCGGCACGGCCGCGAGGCGGTCGGCGAGTTCTACCGGCAGCTCGGGCGTCGAGTCCACGAGCGGGGAGAGCCGCTGGAGGAGCTCGAGACCGTCAAGGGCGCACTATCCGACGCTGGTCTCGACGTCGCGCTGTGCGAGAAGGCGATGAGCGACGACGCGACGCGAACGGCGTTCATGGCCGAGCACGACGCCCTCGTCCAGCGCACCCGCAGCTTCGGCGTCCCCACGATCGTGCTCGACGGCGGCGACGGGCCGGCGATCTTCGGCCCCGTGATCGCGCAGGTGCCATCCGACGAGGAGGCCGTCCATCTGTGGCGGCACGTCTCGTGGCTCGTCCGCCATGACGCGTTCGCCGAGCTGAAGCGCGACCGCACCGACATCACCGACCTCGCGTCATTCCGCCCACGCTAACCCCCGCAGGGATAAGCGCCGAGTCGCGCGGCGCGCAAGGAGTCCGACAGCTTGTCGCGGATGGGCGTGGAGCCGCCCAACCGGAGATCTCCAACCCGATGGACCGCCTCGACGTCCCTTCCCGCTGAGCAGATCATGAGCTCGCTCGCGCCGGCAAGATCGTCGACGGTCCAACGCCCTTGCTCGACAGGCCAGGGAGCAGATTCACGCAGCGTCCGGAGGGTGATGGAGTCGACAATGCCGAGGTCGATGGCGGGCATTCGCACGATCCCGCCCGCCACCCAGAGCACGGCGAACGTCGGGCCCTCCAGGACCCAGCCCTCGGTCGCCACGAGCAGCGCGTCGTCGCCGCCGGCGGCGCGGGCCGCGCGGGCCGCCACCATGTTGTGGGCATAGGACATCGTCTTCGCTCCGGCGGGACCGTACGCGCCGAGCGGGCGGATCCAGGGGGCCGGCTGTGGGACGAGATGGCGGATCGGCGGGCGGATCGGTGGGTCCGAGAGGGTGACGACCCTCGCCCCCGAGCCGGTCACATAGATCCGGAGCAGCCCGTCCGCCTGACCGGCGCCCGCTAGCAGCGTACCGATGTCGGTCGCGATGCCCTCGGCGTCAGGCGCGGGCAGCCGCAGCGCGAGCGAGGACGCCGCGAGCCGCCGCAGATGGTCGGCCACGCGGAACGCTCGCCCGCCCCACACGCCGATGGTCTCGAAGACGCCGTCGCCGCGTGCCGCACCGTCGTCGGTGATCGCGAGGAATGCCTGGTCGAGAGGCACGATCCGCCCGTCGAGGACCGCCTTGCCCGGCTGGTCCGCGATCCTTCCCACCTCCTGTTCGGGTACGGTGACGCAGCTTTACTTCACGTAGCCTTACGATGCACAGCGTTCGACCAGAATGCCCCACGGGGCACATCAGGGCAGGAGGCCACCGGTGACGGACACACCGCGGACCATCACACTACTCGCATGGCTGGTGGTGGTCGCTCTGGTGGCGGCATGTAGTGGAGGCGGGCCGCAAGCGCCGAGGACCAGTGAGCCGCAAGCAGGGGGGACGCTCGAGAACTATCGGGTGGGTATTGTCGACGACACCACGACGGATAGCTACTGGGCATACCTCGATCCTGAGGCCACGGCGTACAACGGGTACCTGCTGGGTTACACGAAGTCGACCATGTTCGGCTTGACCACGCCGATCAACGACGACATCGAGGCTGGTGGTGTCGTCGTCCCCGTACTCGCGGAGGGCCTGCCCGCCGAACCCGTCCAATCTGGCGACGTCTGGGTCGTGACCCAACCGATTCGCAAGGGATTGGTGTGGAGCGACGGCGAGGAGATCACCGCGCACGATTTCGTCTTCACCGTGAACACGGTGCACGACTTCAACCTCAGCGCGAACTGGGCTGGCCTCTACCCCAAGGTCGATCCAGGCGACCCGGCCTCCAGCGGGATCGTCGGGGTCGAGGCGGTGGACGACTACACCGTGCGGATCACGTTCAACCGCGAGCCTGGCCTGCGCCTATGGCCGCACGCCGTCGGCGTGGGTCCTTGGATGCCCGAGCACTTCTGGGCCGACGTGGTCGAGGGGGCCCGCGCGACCGAGGACCCGGCGGCGACCCTGTACGCCGCATCGGGCGCGGGTGAACCCTCAGGCGGGCCGCTCGTGTTCGAGTCGCGCGAGCCGGGGGCGTTCTCCCGCGTCGTCGCGAACGAGCGCTACTACGACCAGGGCGCCGGAACGAGGCTCTACGAGTCAGGCGCCGTCGCCTCGCTCTCCCCCGAAGGCGAAGAGGAGGAGGTCTTCGGCGATAAGGGAAATGGCGAGATCGCCCTGGAGTACCGCGGGGGACCGTTCCTGAACAGTGAGACGTTGACCTTGTATGGCTCACTTGACGCCGCGGTCCTCGCGCTGCGCCAGGGCGAGATCGACTACCTGCTCGACACGATCCCGAGCGGCCTTCGGGACCAGGTCGCGCAGGACCCTGATCTTGAGGCCGTGATCAACCCTTCGTTCAGCTTTAGCTACCTTGCCTTGAACCTGCGAAAGTTCCCGATGGACCAGAAGGCCTTCCGGCAAGCGCTCGCCGTGATGATCGACCGCGAGCTCGTCACCGAGACGGTGCTGCAGGGAACCGCCACCCCGACCTACACGATGATGCCGCCGGGCAACGCCAAGTGGTTCAACGAGGAGGTCGCCGCCGAGATCAAGGAGCGTTCCGCCGCGGGGTGGACTCGATCCCAGCGTGTGACCGAGGCCGTGCGCCTCCTCCGTGAGGGTGGGTTCAGCTGGGCGGCCGAGCCGAGCGTCGACACGCAGAGCGGTGCCGTCACCGCTGGCACCGGCCTCGTCGGGCCGGCGGGTCAACCACTTCCCCCGCTCGCGCTCTTGGTTCCCCCGCCCAGCGGCGGGCCGGTGGGAGCCGCGTTCGGTACCGCGATCGAGCAAGCCGCACGTGAGCTTGGCGTCCCCCTGTCGGTCAATACGACGCCGTTCAACGCGCTGACCCCTCAGATCTTCACCGCCGCCGGGCAGCCCCCGCCGTTCGACATGGCCTTGCTTGCCTGGCAGCTTGGCAATCCCGCGTTCCCCGGTTTCTACGAGGGGTTCTGGCACAGCCGGCACGACGCCGCGACCAGCGGCGGGTTCAACGCGCCGGGCTTCGCCAACGCCGAGTTCGACCGGCTCGCCGACGCCTACCAGGCGACCCGGAGTGAAGACGACGCCTTCGACCTGATGTGGGAGATGGAGCGGATCCTCGCCGAGGAGCGGCCGTACATCGTCGTGACCAGCTCACCCGTCGTCGAGGCGTACCGGCCCGGCTCGGTGCGGTACCCGTTCACCGATCAGCTCGGCGGCATCGAGTACTTGGCCGGGATGCCGTCCCTCGTGAGCGCGCCGCAATAAGCCATGGCCAGATTCGTCGTGCGGCGCTGCATACAGATGGTGGTCCTGTTCGCGGTCTTCCTCTCCCTGCTGTTCGTGCTGATGAACGCCCAGCCGGGAAACATCACCGACCAGTACACCGCTGACCCGAGCATCCCGCCGGAGGCCCGGCAGGTGCTCGCGGAGCGCCTGGGCCTCGACCGCCCCTTGCCCGAGCGGTACGCCGTGTACATGCGCAACTTCTTCACCGGCAACCTCGGCGTGAGCTTCAGCGAGTACCCGCGCCCGGTGGTCGACATCCTGGCCGAGCGCTTCCCGCGTACCCTGTTCCTGTTCCTCAGCGCGACGCTGCTCGCCTATTGGGTCGGCTTCAGGGCGGGGAAGCTCCTGGTCTGGCGGCGTGGCAAGACGGCCGAGCACACGGTCAACGTCGTGGGCATCGTGCTCGGCACGGTCTTCGAGCCGTGGTTCTTCCTGCTGATGATCTATCTGTTCTCGTTCATGCTCGGCTGGTTCCCGGCTGGCAGGCTCATCGAGAACGCGCTGTGGTTCGACGCCGGGTTCTCCGTCAACCAGGTGTTCGGAAGGATCCTGCTCACGACCGGCGTCGCGGGGGTCGCGCTCGCGGCCGTGCTCGCCGCCACCCGCGCCGCAGGGCAGCCACGAGCCCGCTCGGCGCTGCGAGGGGGCGGTATCGCGCTCGCGGGAGGTGGGCTTCTCGCCTACTGGCTGGCTTCCCCGATGCGTCCCTACGCGGCGGACATCGTCTGGCACGCGATCCTGCCGGTCTTCTGTCTCACCCTGGTGGCCTTCGGCGGCGTCATGCTCCTGATGCGAAGCTCGATGCTCGAGACCTTGCGCGAGGACTACATCTTCACCGCCCGAGCGAAAGGATTGCCAGAGCGCGTGATCCGCGACCGGCACGCCGCACGCAACGCGCTCCTGCCGCTCGTGACGTCGCTGGTGTTCTCGCTTGCGGGCGTGATCGGCGGCGGCATCATCACCGAGTCGGTCTTCTCTTGGCCAGGGATGGGCGAGGCGTTGCTCAACGCGATCGTTCTGGAGGACATCCCGCTGGCCATTGGCGCGCTGGGGCTACTCGGCGCGCTCGCCCTCGTCGCGCATCTGGCGGTGGACATCCTGTATACGTACCTCGACCCACGCATGCGCGTGCGATGACCGCCCTCACGGACACCCGCTCGGAGCCGCTCTGGCGCACCCGTCTGAGGCTGGCGGCCATGGCGAGCGCCAACAACTGGCAGCTGTTCGGGCAGGGCCTGATCGGGCGGATCGGCCTTGTCATCATCGGAGTCTTCGCCCTCATGGCCTTGGCGCACCCCCTGCTCATGGGCATGGTCTGGGAGCCGCGGATCTATGACCCGGTCGTTGGTCACGACGCGGTCGCCAGTGAGCTGGTCGTCGTGGAGAGCGTCACCGACCCCACCGCGCAGATCGACCTGAGCACGGCACGGCTGAGGGGCAATCTCGACGCGCGAGTCGGCGATGTGGTGACGCGGCTGCTCCAGCCAGCCCCTCCCTCACGCGCGCACTTGCTCGGCACGGACCCACTCGGGCGTGACGTGCTGTCCCAGCTCATGGCGAGCGCCCGGGCGGCGTTCGGCCTGGGTGCCCTTGCGGCCGTCGTCACCGTGGTGATCGCCACGACGGTCGGCTCCGTGGCCGCCTACTTCGGCGGGATCACCGACAACCTGCTCATGCGCTTCGCCGACCTGATGCTGCTGATCCCCCTGCTCCCGCTCCTTATCGTCATCAGCGGCTTCTTCACGCTGGAGCTCCTCCACGTCGGGATCGTGCTCGGGCTCCTCAGCGGGTTCGGGGGCACCGCGGTCGTGCTCAAGTCACAGGCGTTGACCGTCAAGGTCAAGCCGTTCGTGGACGCCGCGAGGGTGGCGGGTGGCGGCCACGCGCACATCGTGTTTCGCCACATCGTGCCGAACGTGTTGCCGCTCAGTCTCCTTTATATGGTGTTCACCGTGACGGGAGCGATCACCACGGAGGCCGTGCTGTCCTTCTTCGGGCTGCTCAACGTGCCGATGAGCTGGGGGATCATGCTCAACACCACGCAGATCAACGGCTACCTCCTGCGTGGCATCGACTACTGGTGGCTCGTGATCCCGCCCGGCCTCGCCGTCACCCTGCTCGCCACCGCCTTCTTCCTGGTCGGCCGGGCCATGGACGAGGTCGTCAACCCGCGCCTGAGGAGCAGGTAATGGCCGCGAAGGGTCCTCGGCTGCTCGAGGTCGACGGTCTCGTCATGCGGTACCGGACGCGGTCGGGTGAGGTGTCGGCGGTCGAGGACGTCTCGTTCGCGCTGCGCTCGGGCGAGGCGCTCGGGCTGGTCGGGGAGTCCGGCTGCGGCAAGACGTCGATCGCGCTGGCGGTCCTGCGGCTGCTTCCTGACAACGCCCGTATTGTCTCGGGCGAGATCCGGCTGGACGGCGAGAACCTCCTCGCGCTGGGCGAGGAGGAGATGCGCCAGCGCCGGTGGCGGGACATCGCCATGGTGTTCCAGGGCGCCATGAACTCCTGGAACCCCGTGTACCGGATCGGCGCGCAGATCAAAGAGGCGATGGACTTTCATTGGCCACAGCGCCCGTCGGACGCCCGGGCCCGTGAGCGGATCGGCGAGCTGTTCACGCTCGTCAACCTGGAGCCGTCCTTGATGGACCGGTATCCCCACGAGCTGTCTGGCGGCATGCGCCAGCGCGCGGTCATCGCGATGGCGTTGTCGTGCGATCCCAAGGTCATCATCGCCGACGAGCCGACCACCGCACTCGACGTCATCGTCCAGGACCGGATCCTGAAAGAGATGAAGCGGATCCAGCGGGACCTGCGGATGAGCGTGATCTACATCTCCCACGACATCGCGGTCATCGCCGAGGTCAGCGAGCAGATCGGCGTGATGTACGCCGGCAAGCTCGTCGAGGTGGGACCCACCACCACCGTCTTCAGCCGGCCGCGTCACCCCTACACCTGGCTACTCCTGTCCTCCACCCCGAGCATCACCGGCCCCCGCCGCAAGCTCCAGCCGCTCCAGGGCGAGCCGCCGAACCTGCTCGACCCGCCAACCGGTTGCCGGTTCCACCCCCGCTGCCCGCTCGCCACCCCAAGGTGCACCGCGCACGCGCCACCGCTGGCGCCCGTCACCGGCTCCGCCGACCAGCAGGTGGCGTGCTGGCACTCGGACCGCGTCCCCGCGCTTGACAGCTTGGCGCTCGCGCCGTGAACGGCGTGAGCGCGCCCCTACTGCAGGTAGAGGGGCTGACGAAGCGGTTCCCGATCCGCCGCGGCACCTTCCGGCGCCCGCGCGACTTCGTGCATGCCGTCGACGGGGTGGACTTCCAGATCGCGGCCGGTGAGCGCCTTGGGCTGGTCGGCGAGTCCGGATGCGGCAAGACGACGACAGGGCGCATCCTCGCGAAGCTGACGGATGCCACCGAGGGCACGATCCTCCTTCATGACGGCGGCGAGGCGATCGACGTCGCGCTTCTCGGGCGCGACCAGCGGCGCCTGTTCCGGCGGCGCGTCCAGATGATCTTCCAGGACCCCTACGAGTCCATGAACCCGCGCCGCACCGTGTTCGACACCGTCGCCGAGCCGCTGACCGTGCAGGGCATCGGCACTGCGGCGGAGCGAGAGGGGCGCGTCGCCGACCTGCTCGCGATGGTCGGGTTGACCCCTCCCCGGTCGTTCCTCTTTCGCTACCCCCACGAGCTGTCAGGCGGCCAGCGGCAACGCGTGGCGATCGCCCGGGCGCTGGTCATCGATCCCGCGTTCGTCGTGGCCGACGAGCCGACGTCCATGCTCGACGTGAGCATCCGCATCTCGATCATGGAGCTGATGCTCACGCTGGGGGAGCGGTTCAACGTCTCGTACCTGTTCATCACCCACGATCTGGCGGTCGCCCGGTACATGTGCGACCGGATCGCCGTGATGTACCTCGGCAAGATCGTCGAGCTGGCGGAGACGGAAGACCTGCTCGCGAACCCGCTCCACCCGTACACCCGCGCGCTGCTGTCCGCGGTGCCGGTCCCGGATCCCACCTACCAGCGTCCCGAGGTCCAGATCAAAGGCGGGGTGACCACGCCGGTGAACCCCAAACCCACCTGCCGCTTCCTCGATCGCTGCCCGCGGGCGGACCTGCACTGCGAACGCAACGAGCACCCACCCCTGGAGGACCACGGCAACGGCCATTACGTGGCCTGCTACCGGATCTAGCACACCACTCTCAGTCGGGCAGCCGCACGGCGCCCCGGGGTGCGGGGGGGAGGGGAGCGGCGCCGGAGCGGCCTCCACCCCACCAGGACGCGTGGGCAGGGAGGAGCGCGCCGCGGGTGTCGAGCTCGCCGGTCAAGACCACACCCGTGCCACCGGGCGAGCCTGCGGCGACGGCCACCGAGGCGCCAGGCCGGGATTGCGCCTGAGGATCGATCGTGAAGCCCGCGCCCCACGTGGCCGGAGCGAGCTGGACGCCGTCATGACCTTCCGTCGCCATGAGTATCTGGCGAATACCTGACAGGTCGCGGCGGATGTCGGCGGGGATGATCTCGGGCAGGGCAGGCGCGATCCCGGGCGGCGGGAGGGGCGCCTCGACCGCCGTGGCCTCGTCGACGGCGATCCGAGCCGGGACGAGCGGCCATCCGCGGGTCACCTCGCGCGGATGACGCAACGCGAGCGCGGCCATGGCCGCGGTGACGATCGGCCCGTGAAAGAGCAGCCCCACCAAGTCGTCGGGCGTGAACACCCGCGCGGCGCCGCTGGCCAAGATCTTCAGGCCGGTGCCCGCGCCGATTCCGATCGCGCACGACGGAGCGGCTCGAAGTCCCGCGGCCAAGGAGCTCCGGGCCGGGACGGCGATCCAGAGCGCCTCGCCGTCGGACCAGCACGCCACCGAGCCGAGCTGGGGGGCGTCCCGCGCACGGAACCCGACGAGGCAACGGGTGGTGTTCTGTAGCTCGAGTTCTAGAGTCATCACACGCTCAACGATTACATGCGGAAAGGAAGTCGCAATGTCTTTCGTCTCTATCAACCTGCTCGAGGTACCTCAACAAATGCGCGCGACACTAGAGGAGCGGTTCGCGGCGCGTGCGGGTGAGGTGGACAAGACGGATGGTTTTGAGGGCTTCGAGCTGCTTCGCCCGATCGAGGGCTCGGACCGGTACCTGGTCTACACGCGCTGGGACTCGAAGGAGTCGTTCGAAGCCTGGATGGGCTCGCGGTCATTCGAGCGCGGTCATGCCCAGCACGCCGCGAGCGGGCCCGCCGCGACCGGCTCGGAGTTGTGGACATTCGAGGTAGCGCAGGCCACGACCCGCTCGACGTGAGTTAGCCTCTGGCGAGGTTCGCGGGAAGGTTCGCGGGAACAGCAAAGGAGATACACGATGCAAGGCCTTATGCAGCAAGTGCCGTTGACGCTTCAGATGATCTTGGAGCGGGCGGCGACGCTCTATCCGGCGAAGACGGTGACGACGAAGACCGGCGACGGGTTCCATCGCGAGACGTACGCCGAGCTCGCCGAGCGGGTGGCGCGTGTCGCGAGTGCGCTGAAAGACATGGGCGTCAAACCCGGCGACCGGGTCGCGACGGCTGCCTGGAACTCCTACCGGCACCTCGAGCTGTATCTGGCCGTCCCGTGCATGGGCGCGGTCCTGCATACCCTGAACATCCGGCTGCACCCAGACCAACTCGGCTTCATCGTGAACCATGCTGACGACCAGATCGTCTTCGTGGACACGTCGATCGCGCCGTTGTGGGAAAAGGTCCAACCCGGCACGAGTGTCCGGGAGACGGTGTGGATGGACGACACCGGTACTCCAACGCCCGGCGGTCTTGACTACGAGGACGTCGTCGCGGGCGGGTCGCCGGACTTCGCGTGGCCGGTGCTCGACGAGAACCAGGCCGCGGCGATGTGCTACTCGTCGGGCACGACCGGGAATCCCAAAGGGGTCGTCTACAGCCACCGGTCATCCCTCCTCCATTCGCTCGCCTCGCTGTTCGCGGGGCAAATCGGGCTCCACGAGCGCGATGTGTGCTTGCCGATCGTGCCCCAGTTCCACGTGAACGCGTGGGGCACCCCATACGGGGCGATGCTCGCCGGGGCGTCGCTGGCGATGACCGGACGCTTCATGGACCCGGTGAGCGTGTCCCAGCTGGTACAGGAGGCCGGCGTCACCATCTCGGCGGCGGTCCCGACCGTCTGGTTCGGCGTGCTCCAGGCGATCAAGGCCGGCACGGTCGATGCGTCGACCCTCGCGACCCTCAAGCGGATCCCGTGCGGAGGAGCGGCGGTGCCAGAACCCCTGATGCGCGGCTTCGACGAGCTAGGTATCACCATCGTCCACGCGTGGGGGATGACCGAGACGTCGCCGATCGCGACGATCGCGTCCGTGAGGTCAAGCGTGGCGGAGGAGGCGGAGCTGCAAACCCGGCTCACCCAAGGCGTCGTGCTCCCCACTCTCAAGCTTCGCATCGTCGACGATGCCGGGGATGTGCAGCCGTGGGACGGAGTGTCCTACGGCGAGTTGCAGATCAGTGGGCCCTGGATCGCCGACGCGTACTACGAGCCGTCGGAGCCGGGCAACCGGGGCGGCTTGGATCGCTTCGAGGACGACGAGGTCGGCAACCGGTGGCTGAAGACCGGCGACGTCGCGGTAATCAACGCCGAGGGCTATATGAGGATCGTCGATCGGACGAAGGACCTCGTAAAGTCTGGCGGGGAGTGGATCTCCACGGTCGAGCTCGAGAATCTCCTCATCGCCCACCCCAAGGTTGCCGAAGCCGCGGTGATCGCGATAAAGCATCCCAAGTGGGATGAACGACCCCTCGCGTGCGTCGTGCGGTCCGATGAGTCGGTGACGAAGGAGGACCTGCTCGATTTCCTGGCGTCCAAGCTCGCGAAGTGGCAGGTTCCCGACGATATTGTGTTTATCGAAGAGGTTCCCAAGACAAGCGTTGGCAAGTTCGACAAGAAGGTGTTGCGGAAGCGTTTCGCGGACTACGAATTGCCAACACTATAGTCAACCTAATGGACGCCTTGGAGTGCATCGCGACGCGGCGGAGCCCCACGCGGCTCATCGAGCCGGCGCCGGACGAGGAGGGGCTGGCGCGGCTGCTCGGCGCGGCCGTCGCCGCTCCAGACCACGGCCGGCTCCGGCCCTGGCGGTTCGTGGTGGCGCGAGGCCAGGCACTCCAAAGTCTGGGTGAGGCGTTCGCCGCCGCGCATGCTGAGCGCGATCCCTCCGCCAGACCGGCCGAGCTGGCCCGCACCCGCGCCAAAGCGTTGCGTGCCCCCTTGGTTCTGGTAGTGATCGCAAGCCTCAAGCCGAGCGAGAAGGTTCCCGCTTGGGAGCAGCTCGCGTCCGCGGCCTGCTCGGCGCAGCACGTCCAACTGGCCGCACACGCGCTGGGCTACGGATCGATGTGGCGGACCGGTTGGATCGCGGGCGCCCCCAAGGTTCGCGCGCACCTGGGGCTACAGGCCAACGAGCAGGTCGTCGCCTTCCTCTACCTGGGCACCGTACCGCAAGGCGCGATCCGTCCACCGCGCCCGCCGCTTGTGATCGACACGCTGGTCACAAGGCTATAAAGGCGCTCAAGACGCGCTCAAGGCCCCGGGCTATGCCCGGGGCCTTGAGTAGTGCCGAGCCGCCGCGCCCGACACCCAGTGCACCAGGAGGCTCGGGCCGCCGCGCCCAAACCAACGATGCAGCGTTCTTGTCTCTCCAATTATTCGACGCGAGCTTCACCCGGTCCTGCTTCTCGTCCAATTTTTCATACTTGGGCGTGGGGCGCGG
>JBOGED010000381.1:0-3532 GCA_050743625.1 Egibacteraceae bacterium
CGGTGGCGGTGACCGCAGACGGACGCGTCGTCACCGGCGGCGCCGACGGAGCGCGGATCTGGGACCTGGACAGCGGCCGGCCCCCGCAGGTCTTGGAGGGCCACACCGGCGGGGTGCGCGCGGTGGCGGTGACCGCGGACGGACGCATCGTCACCGGCAGCTCCGACAGCAAGGTGCGGATCTGGGACCTGGACAGCGGCCGACCCCCACAGGTCGTGAAGGGCCACGCCCTCGGGGTGCGCGCGGTGGCGGTGACCGCGGACGGGCGCGTCGTCACCGGCGGCGACGACGGCACCGTGCGGATCTGGGACCTGGACAGCGGCCGGCCCCCGCAGGTCTTGGAGGGCCACACCGGCTGGGTGCTGGCGGTGGCGGTGGCCGCAGACGGGCGCATCGTCTTCGGCGGCGGCGACGGTAGGGTGCGGATCTGGGACCCCGACCGCAGCCGGCCGCCACGGGTCCTTGAGGTCCAGAGCGTCCCGCTCCGGCGGGGGATCCTGAAACGTCTGACCGGCGGGGCGGGAGCGCGGGCGGTGGCGGTGACCGCGGACGGACGCATCATCTCCGGAGACGACCGCACGGTGGGGACCGGGAAACCGGGCAGCGGCCAGCTTGCACGGGTCCTGGAGGGTCACACTGGCGGGTGTGGGCGGTGGCGGTGACCGCGGACGGGCGCGTCGTCTCCGTCGGCGGCGACGGGACCGTGCGGATCTGGGACCTGGACACTGGCGTTCTGCGCGCGACGCTCGTCGCGCTGCCCGGGGGGTGGGCCGCGCTCCTGCCAGACGGGGCCTACACGCTCGGGGGCGATCACGGGGGACTGTGGTGGGCGGCGGGGCTGTGCCGCTTCGAGCCTGGAGAGTTGGACCCGTACCTGCCGCACATCCGCCGCCTCGAGGCTGACACGCCGATCCTCGATGGCCGGTGAGCCCTTCTGGGAGCGGCTGACCGCCCCGCCGAAGGCGGCGCTGCGCTGGGCGTGGGCCAGCGCGCGCGTACGGGACGGCGCGGACGCCACCGTCAGCTGGCACGACCTGCTCGTGGGGGTACTCCTCGCCGACGTCCAGAACAGCGAACCTCGGCAACTGCTCGACTACTTCCGCATTCCCCTCGGGGCTGTGCTCCGTACGGTGGACCCGTACACGGCGGACGAGTTGCTCGCTGCCGTCCGGGACCTGCCGGTGGGCACACCACCGCCGCTCGACGAGGACGCACGCGGGATCCTCGACCATGCGATCGAGGAGATGCCGACCGTCGAGCGCGACGGGCTTATCCCCTTGTCGGTCCTGTTCGGCGCGTGGCTGGAGCGGATCCGCGACCCCTCGCGGACGTTCGGTCCCGAGCTCGCGCTACGCGGCGTAGATCTCGGCGCGATCGTGGGCTCCTACCGCGACTACCTGCCGGACCGGCGGACCTACCGGGAGTTCCTGCGCGAGCGCCACCCGTTCACCCCCGCGCCGGTCGAAGTTCCCCTCTACCACGTCGACCAGCCCGAGGCGGACGACCTCGTCGACATCAGGGCCGAGGTCGACGCCTTCGCGTACCTCATCGCCTCGCGGACGCTGCGCCCGCCTCTGGCCGTCGGGCTGTTCGGCGACTGGGGATCGGGCAAGAGCTTCTTCCTCCGCAGCCTCCAACACAGGATCGACGCGCTCGTCAACGATCCCGCCGCGCGGGACCGCCCGAGCCGGGAGCTGCCCTTCTACCGGCATATCGCGCAGGTCGAGTTCAACGCGTGGCAGTACGTCGAGGGCGACCTATGGGCCAGCCTCGTCGAGCACCTGTTCCGCAACCTGTGCACCTCGGCGGACGACAGCCCCGACCTGCTCGCCAAACGCCAGCGTCACTGGATCGAGCAGCTCGAGGAGACCGACGAGCAGCGTGAGCAGCTGCAACGGCAACATGACCAGTTGGAGAAGCAGCGGCGGGTCGCGGCGGCGGAGGTCGACCGCCGGCAGCGCGAGCGGGAGCTGCGCCTCGAAGAGCTGGAGCGCCAACGACGCGAGCATCCCCTCGCCGGCTTGAAGCCGTCGGCAACGGCACGCGAGCTGGCCCGGCAGGCTGGCCTCGAGGCCGTGAGCGAGGAGGCGGAGCAGCTTCACGGCGACCTCACCCAGCTCCGCGACACGCTCCGTCGAGCCAATCCCGCGCTCGCGCCGCTGCGGGCGGGCGGCTGGCGGTTCGCGGTCGCGGTCGCCGCACTCGTGATGGTGCCGGTGCTGATCAGTGCCGCGCTCGATCGGCTCGGCGCCGTGTCGAACGCCGTGGCAAGCATCGCCGCGTTCCTCGCGAGCGCCGCCGCCTACGTGCGGTGGGGCGCGCGACTGCTCTCCAAGAGCCTCGACAAGATCGCTGCGGCGCGGGAACGACTCGAGAAGGAGGGGGCCGAACAACAGGAGAAGCTCGACACTGATGTTGCCAAGGCGCGGGAGCAACTCGAGCAAGCCGAGCAGGACCTTCAGAGATCCATCGACGAGGAACGCAAGCTCGACGCTCGCGTCGCCGAGCTGGAGGTCACGCTGGCCGAGACCACGCCAGCCAGCGTGCTCACCGAGTTCCTCACCGAGCGCACGGGCAGCGACGACTACCGCCGCCACCTGGGTGTCCCAGCCCTGATCCGCCGTGACCTCGAGCGACTGTCGAAAGCCATCGAGCACCTGAACCGCGCCACCGAGCCAGGCGACGCGGAGCTGCAGGTCAACCGCATCGTGCTCTACATCGACGACCTGGACCGCTGCCCCGAGGAGCGCGTGATCGAGGTGCTGCAGGCCGTCCACCTGCTGCTCGCGTTCCCACTGTTCGTCGTCGTGGTCGCGGTCGACGCGCGGTGGCTGGTCGGCTCGCTGAAAACGCGGTACGGCGACCTGCTCCGGGGCGGCGCGACCCCCGACGACTACCTCGAGAAGATCTTCCAGGTGCCGTTCTGGGTCGAGCCGCTCGGCGCTGACGTGCGCCAGCGGATGGCTCGCGGATTGCTGGCTCCCAGCCTGGCGACCGCTCCCGTCGCATCACCCACCGAGCCGGAGGCCGAGCAGATGGACGACGGGATCGACGTCGTCGACCACCGGTTCTACGAGCTGGTCGAGGAGCTCTCCCGCACGGAGGGATCCGATCCCAGCTGGCTCGAGGCCGCGCACCTCACCGTGTCCGAGGACGAGCTGTCGCTCATCGACGAGGTCGCCCCTCTCCTCGGCGCCACACCGCGGTCCGTCAAGCGGTTCGTCAACGTCTACCAACTCGTCAAGTCAATGGGCCGGCACCGCGGCTGGACCGCGGATGACGCGGCGCCTGACGTGATCCTGCTCCTCGCGATCACCACCGGCCTGCCGGATCTGGCGCGTGAGCTGCTCACGGCCATCAAGCGTCACCCCGACGAGCCGCTCCCCAACGCGGTGGCCAAGCTGGAGACGACCGCCCAGCACGAGCGGCTCACCGCCTGGCTAGGGGACTTGGATCCGCGAAGTCATTGCGCGTGAGTCAAGTTTGGGGAGTCATGTTGACGTCGTGTCCCCGGGCCGGCTGTGTGCTGGAT
>JBOGED010000382.1:0-15526 GCA_050743625.1 Egibacteraceae bacterium
GCCCAGAGCGGCGTGCGCTGTTACGGGCGTTGCGCGACGACGTGCGGTTTGTGGCCGAGCACGGCCGCCGCCCCGGGGTGGTGCTGACCGGGATCGGCGGGGTCGGCAAGAGCTCTTTGGCGGGTCAGGTCGCGACCAGGCTGGTTGAGGAGGGTTGGGTCTTGGTCGTGCGCCGCGGCCCGTTTCGGCTGGACGACCTCGCCGCCGCGCTGGCGGAAGGCCTGCGTACGCGCGCCGCTCGGCTGCCTGCCAGCGGCGGTGAGGCCGCCCGAACGCTCGAGAAGCGCGCCGCGGAGCTGGGCGAGTCGGCCTCGGATGAGGATCTGATCCTGCTCGTGGGTGACACGCTGCGCGGCTGGCGTGTCTTGGTCGTGCTCGATGATTTCGAGCAGAACCTGTTCGAGGGTGGTGAGCGCTTCACCGACGACGCGGTCGCACAGCAGCTCGGCATCCTGGTGGAGGCGGCTGGCCGGTCGAAGCTGCTGGTCACCTGCCGCCACCCGGTGCCGGGGTTCCGGACGAGCCTGCACGAGTTCCCTCTCGGGCCGCTGACCGGGGCGGAGACCCGCAAGCTTGTGCTCCGCCTGCCCGGGCTCCTGCGCCAGCCGGATGCGGAGCGCGACCGCGTCTTGCGGGCCGTGGGCGGCCACCCGCGTGTGCTGGAGCTGGCCGACGCGCTGCTGCGGCAAGGTCGTGGGCGCGCGCCGGTGCTCGGCAAGCTCGATGATCTCGCGAGACGCGAGGGCCTGCCCCTGCGCCGGGGCCGTGACACGCGTGCCGCCACCGCGGAGGCGGTCCGCCTGGCCGAGGCGGACGTCTTTCTCCCCCAACTGCTGGCCCTGTTGGGTCCCAGCGAGCGTGCGCTGCTGTATCAGGCGGCGCCGTCGAGCTTGCCGATCGGCGCCGCTGACCTGGCCGTCCTCACCGAGGGCGCCGAGGCCGAGACCCTCGAGGCGTGCTGGCGGCTGGCCGACCTCACCTTGTTCTCCCAGGCGGGAGAGGACGCCTGGCTTGTGGAGCGCTGGCTTGCCGAGGCGCTGTGCGGGCGGGACCCCGATCGCTACCGGGAGGGATGCCGCCCGCTGGCCATGCGGCGGCTGCAGCTCGCTGGCTCCGATCCCACCTACGACCACGAGATCGAGGCGCTGCGCAACCTTGTCACCGCCCAAGCCTGGGATGACGCCAGCCAGCTCGTGCTCGGTCTGTGCCGCGGCCCGTTCGCGCGATCTCAACTGGCGGTGTCTGCTTTGGCGGGTGAGGTCCTGCGAGACCTTCCCCCCGATCACGGCGATTTCGGTGCCGTTGCCGACCTTGAGGGCCAAGCGGACCTCGCATGCGGGTTAACAGATAAAGCAATCAAAACATATGGAAAGCTATTAAAAATATTCCGCTCGCGCGCCGACGCCGAGCCCGACCGCGCCGACTACCAACGCGACCTGTCAGTCTCCTACAACAAGCTGGGAGACCTGATGATCGCGGTCGGCCGCGGGGATGAGGCCGCGCGGCTGTACCAGCAATCCTTGGACATCTTCAGGCGGCTGGCCGACGCGGAGCCCGACCGCGCCGACTACCAACGCGACCTCTCAATCTCCTACAACCGACTTGGAGCGTTGGCTGCCGAGCAGGGAGATCCCGGCGCGGCCCGCGACTACCTGAGCCAGGCTCTGGCAATCGCTCGAAGGCTGGCGACGCAGGACCCAAGTAGCGCTGCCCTCGCCGTTGACGTTGCGCTCTCGTTGGTGCAGCTCGCCCGGCTCGATCCCGGTAATCAAACAGTCCTTTTCGATGAGGCTCGGGTTATCCTGGAGCCCCTTGAGCGCGAAGGTCCGCTTGACCCGGATGCAGCCGCGCTGCTCGACCAGGTGAGAGGGCGCCCACGTGAGTGAGGTGCCGGCGCACAGGGTCTTCATCGCCTACGCCGGCCCAGACCGGGAACACGCGACGCAGCTGTTCGACCACCAGGACCCGACTCTGCCGACCTTTCTCGACTGTCGCTGCCTGTTGCCCGAAGACGATTTCGACATTGCGCTACCTCAAGCCCAGGCCGCCTGCCTGGTAACCGTCGCGTTGATTTCGGCCAACACGCCAGAATCCTTCTACCAACGCGCCGAACTCACCCATGCGATCGAACTCGAGCGTTCGAGTCAAGCATCCCAGCACCGTGTGATCCCGGTGTGGGTCGACGATATACCCGTTTCCCAGCGCCCGTTTCAGCTGATGAACCGCCAGGGCATTCATCTGTATGACAAGATGACGTGGGCCGACGCTGCGGACGCCGTCATCGACGTCGTCGAGCGCATGCTCCGAGCCGCCGACGAGCGCCACCGCCTCGACGAAATCGAGCTGGGACCGATACGCTACCGCGCCTTTGCGGCGCTCGATCTCTCGAAGCAAGCCTGGCAGACGGGCCGCATCGACGCTGACCTACGAACCGATTTCAACCGGCGGATCCTGGACGAGGTCCTACGACGCATCTTCGAACAGTGACGGTCTCCAGCCGGTCGGCCCCTTGATCTTGGCCTGGATCTCACCTGGCGATGCGACACCCCCCGGCTCACCCCGCGTTCGAGCCGATAACCGAAGGGTCAGGACGCGTGAGGGATGGCATCTCGGCTTCGTTGGTGGAGAGTCCGCGGTGAGATGTCGGCACCGTTAGGCCACACGATCGTGCCAGCCTCCTCATCCGCGCGCACCTGCTTAAAAAGCTCGTAGTCCTGCTGCAGCGGCTCAAACTGGACCGCTCAAGAGCGAGGACCTTGACCTCTGCTGTCTCGAAGGTGAGTTCGACCACGTAGCGCGACAGCACGCGCACGTTGGTGACATCGACGATCGGTTCCACAGTCTCACCTCCTATGAGCAGATGCTACCCGGCGGCTCGGCGCGTCGCGTGGCTTCCCAGGCTGCGTACGCCTGGTCACGGTGCTCGGCCAGGAAACGCCGGATGGTGCGATGCAGCTTCGGAGGCAGATAGCCGGCGAGGACATCTCCGGTGTCGAGCGCGATGGTCGCGCGGTGTTCTCCGCGGACCGCGACATGCGGAAGCTGGTGCTCCTCCTGGTAGTAGAACCATAGGGGTGTGACCCGCCAGCTCCGCCCACCGAGGCACGTTTCCTCCCTCTTCCCCACTTGGCACGGAGCTGAAAATACTCCACCGGTGTGACAGGCACTCAGAGGACTGACGCGTGTGAGGAGTTTCTCTACGATTTTCAAGGGCGGCTACGCCGCCGGGCGTGCGGGCAGGGCGGCGCCCGCTGGTTGAGACGCTTGCGGGCGAGGAGCGAGGGGCTGGCCTTGTGGCGGGGGCTGACGCCCCCGTCCTCGGCCCGCTCGCGACTCACTGAGCAGGGTCCGCCATGGCTTTCGAGCCTGTGGTCAGCTCGCTCTCTGCTCGACCGTCACGTCGCCGCTCGGGGATACCTGGACGTCAAGCACGAAGCGGGTATTGGGGGCGGAGCCGCCTTCGTGCTGGTGGATGCGCTCTTCGAGCATCTGGCGTGCGAGCGAGGTGTAGCCGACGCCGAGCCTGCGGGCGATCGTACGCAGCCGGTCGGCGAGGTCGGGGTCGAGTCGAACCGTGATCGATGCTCCAAGTCTGCGTGGGGGCACGTCGGGACCGCCGATCTCCTCCCAGAGGTCTGGGTTCGAGGCGTCGGCTTCGATGCGGCCGATGTGGGCTTCTTCCTCTGTGGGGTTCATGTCATTCATCAGGTCGGCCATCCCGTCACGGCGCGGAGGACGCGGTCTGGTTCGTCGGCCCACAGCACGCCGATGGTCAGTGACCGTCCGGAGTCGTCGGTGCCGACCATCAGATACGTCGCGGTACCGCTGCGCTTGTTGCGCAGGAACCCGTCGAGGGCGGTTCGCGAAGACCGCCTCGACGTCTTCGGGACGGATCTGACGCTTCGCGAGCTTATCGACGTTGCGAGAATCCCACTCGAACGCGACGGCTGTCCGTGGATCCGCCTCCATGTAAGACAGCGTAACACGCACCTTCCTCGGCTCGTCCCGAGGACACGTGCAGGGCACGCGACACCCGAAAACGACGGCAACCGACCGTCACCAGCGAGATTGTGATTCCCCAGCTCAGCAGCGCCATTCAGGTATGAGAGCAGGTCATGGATCAGGCGCGGCTCGTCTTTGCAAGGCGGGGGTTACCGGTTCGATTCCGGTAGGGTCCACGCGGTCTGAGCAGGGTGTTTGTGCCATCTGAGTGGCGGGACCGGTCAACCCGCGACACGACGACAGTCGGTGTGGGTGCAGCAGCGACAACGCCGGCTCACCCGCCAGGTGCTTAACCGCAACTTTCCTTCAGATCCTCAAGGATTGTTGAAGGTCAAAACCAGCGCGCCAGCCAGAGGACGCAACAATCCTGCGTATGCAGGCTGTTGCAAAATGGCTGTATCGCGCTGCCGGAGTCGACCCGGAATCCTGCACTGTGCAGGATTCGGCCCAAATATGGGCCTAACTCTGCACAATGGCGTGCCGCGAGCGGGCATCTTGGCGGATTGTGCAGACTTTTGCCGGTATTCCGGCAAAACTCTGCACAGTGCAGCATCGGCGCCTCGATTCTGCAACATCCTGTATGCTCCAGGATTGCTGCAGGCTGGGGGAGTGGCTTGCCTGGGTTGCCCGTGAGCCCGCGAGCCCGTGAGACTGAACCCGCCGATGGGTTGCCCGCCGCGCTGGACGCTTGCGAGGGCGCCGCCGTAGAGTTGTCGGTTCGTGCGCGTGTACTGGGAGATCGCTCGGCGTGGGTATCAGCGGTACGCCGCGTACCCGGCGGCGACGTGGGCGGGTGTCTTCACGAACACCGTGTTCGGGTTCATGCGCGGGTCGGTGTTGCTGGCGCTTTACGCGCATCGAGGTGAGATCGGTGGCTATGACGCGAGCGCGGCGCTGACCTATACGTGGCTCGTCCAGGCGTTGCTCATGGCGGTCTACATCTGGGGATGGAGAGAGCTCGGCGACCGGATCCGCACCGGTGACATCGCGATCGACCTCGCGCGGCCGGTGAACCTACAACTCGCCGGACTTTCGTCCGACTTCGGGAGGGCCCTCTACCACCTCGTGTTTCGCGGCATCCCACCGTTGCTGGTCGGCGCGGTCGTGTTCGAGTTGAGGATGCCGTCCGGACCTGCCGCCGCGATCGCCTTCCTCGTAAGTCTTGTGCTCGCCGTCGCCGTGAGCTATGGGTTCCGGTTCCTCTACAGCCTCCCGGCCTTCTGGATCGTCGACATCCGTGGCGTCATGGTGCTTGCGATGGTCGCGTCGATCCTGTTCTCGGGAATGACGGTCCCGGTTGCCTTCTTCCCAGCCTGGCTGGCGACCGTGGCCTATGCCACGCCGTTTCCCGCGATGGCGCAGATCCCCGTCGACATCTTCATGGGGGTCCTGAGCGGACCAGAGGTGGGAGTGGCGCTCATCATCCAGGCTGCGTGGGTTGCGGCGCTTCTTCTCGCTGGCCACGTGATCTTCGCGGCGGGGACGCGGCGGCTGGTGGTCCAAGGTGGCTGAGCCGATCGCGCTCTATTGGAGGCTGGTCCGCGCACGGATCCGGTCGCAGCTGCAGTACCGGGTCTCGTTCGCGTTGGACCTGATCGGGATGTTCCTCATCACGTTCCTCGACTTCCTCGCCGTGCTGGTGATCTTTCACAACGTGCCCTCGCTGGACGGCTGGTCGGTCGGCGAGGTGGCATTCCTTTACGCGACCTCGGCGATGTCGTTCGCGCTGACCGACACGGCGATCGGGCATCTGGACGAGCTTCCTCAACTCATCCGCAGTGGCTCCTTCGACCTGCTGCTCATCCGACCCCGTGGCACGCTGTTCCAGGTCGTGACGATGGATTTCCAGCTAAAACGACTCGGCAAGGCCCTGCAGGGACTGGCCGTGCTCGTGTACGCGCTGACGCTGCTCGACCTGGTCTGGACGCCAGGCAAGCTCGCCATGCTCGTCACGATGGTCCTGGCGGGAGCAGTGATCTTCGGCGCGGTGTGGATCTTCGTGATCTGCATCGCCTTCTGGTCGGTCGAGGGGAAAGAGACGGCGAACGCGTTCACGTACGGCGGGAGCTATCTGACTCAGTTCCCCATCACGATCTACGACGCGTGGCTCCGCCGTTTCCTGGCCTACGTCGTCCCGATGGCGTTCGTGTGCTACATGCCGGCACTGTTCATCCTGGGCAAGGAAGATCCGCTCGGGTTGCCGGCGTGGCTTCGCTTCGCCTCTCCCGCCGTCGCGGCCATCACCGTGCTCGCCGCCGGGGCGATGTGGCGCTACGCCATTCGCCACTACCGGAGCGCGGGCGGATGATCGAAGCACACGAGCTGTGCAAGCGCTTCACGGTCCGAGCGAAGCGCGGTCGGCTGCGACGCGAGCGGCGAGTCGTCGAGGCGGTCCGCGGGGTGAGCTTCACGATCGAGCCCGGCACGGTCGTGGGATATCTGGGGCCGAACGGCGCGGGAAAGTCGACCACGATCAAGATGCTCACCGGCATCCTGGTCCCGAGCGCCGGCAACGTCTCGGTGCTCGGCATGAACCCCGCGACGCAGCGGCGGCAGCTCGCTCGCCGCATCGGCGCGATGTTCGGTCAGCGTGTGCAGCTGTGGTGGGATCTCCCGCTCGTCGAGTCCTTCGAGCTGCTCCGCCACATCTATCGGGTACCCGCGGATCGCTACGCGGAGAATCTCTCGGCGTTTCGGGACCTGCTCGACTTGGACACGTTTCTCGACACGCCGGTTCGCCAACTTTCGCTCGGCCAGCGCGTCCGGGGTGAGGTCGTGGCGTCCCTGCTCCACGACCCTGAGATCGTGTTCCTGGACGAGCCTACGATCGGGCTCGACGTGGTCGCGAAGTCCCGTGTTCGCGAGTTCCTCACCCAGATGAACCGTGAGCGCGGCGTGACGGTCCTGCTGACCACCCATGACCTCTCGGACATCGAGCGCGTCTGCCAAAGGCTGCTGATCATCGACCATGGCCAGGTCATCTACGACGGCGCGGTGGATCAGCTGGTCCGGCGGTATGGCGGCGAGTGCACGCTCGTCGTCGACCTTGAGGTGCCGGCCGCGCCGCTGCGGATCGCTGGCACGCATGTCGCTCGGGTCGACGGTCCGCGCCAGTGGTTACGGTTCGACCGCACGGAGACCACCGCCGCGCAGGTTGTCGCCGCGGTAAGCGGGCAAGCCCGACTCGTGGACCTGCGCATCGAAGAGCCCGACATCGAGGACGTGATCCGCCGGATCTATGCCGGCGAGTCACCAGCGGCGGTCGGCAGCGGTGCGCCACGCCTCGCGCAGACCGATCCGCCGGTCGACGCGTAACGCGCCGCCGGCGTACAAGCGAGCGGCGAGGGGGACGAGCAGGGCGATCGTGGCGAGCGTGATCACCAGCGATACCGCCATCTCCCATGCCGGGACCGCGCCAGCGGCAGCGCGTAAGGGTTGCACGAGGGGAGCCCAGAATGGCACGAACCCGCCGATGCGGGCCAGGGGGGACAAGGGATCCATGGCCGCGAACTGTGCAACGAAGAACGCCACGACCAGCACCATGACCATCGGTGTCGTGGTGACTTGAAGATCCTCCGTGCGGTTTACCAGCGCGCCAGCCACCGCGGAGAGCATCCCGTACAGCGCGTAGCCGGGGACGAACCAGGCGACGACGAGGGCGAGCGCGGTCCACCCCTGCGTGGGGATCTCCAGCGATCCGGTAATCAGCAACGCGATCACGCCGGCCGCGATGGTCACCGCGATCTGTGCGAGACCGAGCAAGCCGATCCCGACCACCTTGCCGACTAGGAGCTCGCTTGGGCGGACGGTGGCGAGCAGCACCTCGACCACTCGGGAGGTCTTCTCCTCCACGACGCCCTGCGCCACCCATTGGATGTAGAGAATGAGCATGCCGTACAGCACCGTCGCCGCGACCAGCGCCACGAGGAAACCCGCGGAATCACTCTCGTCAGGATCCGTGAGCGTCTCCACCCGCAGCGGGCTTGGGCTGAGCAGCTCCTCCCGATCAGCCGGCGGGATCCCGGCGTCATCGAGCGCCCTCGCCAGAGCGAGCCGCTGGGCGGCGGCGAAGAACAGCGCCTCATCGGCGCGCCTTAGCATTCCCTCCGACAGCAGCGTCTGCCCGTCGATCAGCGCGACATCGACCCGCCCGTCCCGCAGCGCGGCCTCGGCGGCGGCCCGATCAGGCAACGTCTCGGTCGCAAGAGCGACCCCGGTCGAGGTCGCGGCGGGCTCAGCCGCGGCGGCTAGCTCACCCGCCTCCACGCCGACGATGCCGACCCGGAGCGGCCCCTCGTTGCCGAACGCCAGGGCTTGGGCGACTACGATTGCGACGACGATCAGAATGACGATGAGATTGCCGACCAGGAACGCCTTGCTGCGGGTGCGTTCGACGATCTCACGACGCGCGACGAGCCACACCGAGCGGTTCACGGGCTCACCGCCTCGCGGTAGAGCTCGGCGAGCGTCGGCGAGACCGCGCCGAAGTGAGAAACCGGTCCCGCGGCTCGCGCGGCGTCGAGGACGGCCTGCTCGTCGGATCCATTTTCGAGCCTCAAGACGACTCCCCGGTCGGTGTAACGCTCGACAGTCACCCCGCGAAGGTGCGCCATCCAGTTCTGGTGATCGGCGGCGACGTCCACCCGCCAAAGGAGTTCGCCGCGACCGCGACGGAGCTCTTCGACAGTACCCGCGGCCACGAGCTTCCCGTGGTCGATGATGGCGACGGCATCGCACAACCGCTCGACCAGCTCGAGCTGGTGGCTTGAGAACAGCACCGGAACCTGACGAGACGCGAGATCGAGCAGGACGTCGCTCAACGCGTCGGTACCGGTCGGGTCCAGGCCGGCGAACGGCTCGTCGAGTACCAGCAGCACCGGGTCGGAGACCAGGGCGGCGGCGAGCTGGACACGCTGCTGGTTGCCGTGGGAGAGCTGCTCCAAGCGGCTGGCGGCGCGACCGGCAAGGCCCAGGCGCTCCAGCCAGTGCGCCGTCGAGGCCACGGCGTCAGCCGCGCCGACACCGTGGAGCTGGGCCAGGTAGGTGAGCTGGTTCGCGACTCGCATCTTTGGATAGAGGCCACGCTCCTCGGGCATATACCCGAACCGGCGGCGCGTCGCGCGATCTGCTGGCTTGCCCTGCCACCAGACCTCGCCCGACTCGGCCCGCTCGACCCCCATGATGATTCGCATGGTGGTCGTCTTGCCTGCTCCGTTGGCGCCGACGAACCCGAAGACCTGTCCACGCCCCACGCTGAATGACAGGCCGTCGAGCGCGACGACCTCTCCAAACTTCCGCCGCAGCCCGCGAATCTCCAGCACATCGCTAGGGTACCCGGACCGCGTCACGCCGAACGATGGCCGCGCTCACCAAGGGGACTATGGCGGCGAAGACGACCGCGACCCTCACGCTCGCCAGGTCGGCGAGCGCACCGTCGATCAGCGCGGCGAGCGGCCGCGAGCCCAGAAATGCGATGGTCCACAAGGCCATGACGCGGCCGCGGAGATCCTCGGGCACGCGTTGCTGCAGCAGGGTGGTCAGCGCGGTCGTGGCGAAGAGGTACCCGCTCCCCGCGACTGCGAGAGACACGAGCGCCGCGGTCTGATTGGGGCTGACGGCGAGCCCGAGCATCCCACCTCCCAGGCCGACGAGCCCGGCAAGGCCGAGGCTGCGCTGGCCACAGTGCCGGCGCAAGCGCCCCACGAGCACGGCCGACACCACGGCGCCCGACCCGAACGCGGAGACGAGCAGCCCGACGAGCCGGTCTCCACCGCCGAGCGCCTCGGCAAGCGGAGGGGTCAGCGTGTACACCGGATCGGTGCCAAAGCCAAGCGCGGCCACCCCGACCAGCAGCATGAGGCTTGTCCGATCCGCGCGGACGTACAACAGGCTGGCGCGGATCGATCTATCGCCGCCCAAGGAACGCTCGACGTCTCGTTGCTTGACGGCCAGAAGCATGGTGACGAGGACGAGATAGCTGCCGGCGTTGACGGCGAAGGCAGCCGCCGGCCCGAACGCCACGAGCGTGGCGGCGCCGAGGGCGGGTCCTATCGCTCGAGCGACGTTGAACGTGACGGAGTTGAGCGCGATCGCGAGGTCGAGATCCTCCGGTCGTACCAGGGCGGGAACCAGCGCCTGCATCGCGGGAATGCTGAAGGCGATCCCCACGCCGAGAATCAGCGACGCGCCGAGCACCGGCCAGATTCCCGGCAGCCCCTCGACCCCGACGAGCCCCGTCCACACGGCGAGGGATCCGGATGCGCACGCGCACAACAACTGGCCGGCCAGCAGGAGCTTCCGGCGATCGACGCGGTCTGTGAGCGCGCCAGCGGGCAGGGACAGCAGGAGCGACGGGAGCATCTGGGCAACTGACACCGCACCGACGAGCACCGCGGAGCCCGTCAGGTTGAACACGACGACGGCGGCGGCGACGTTCTGGAACCAGGTGCCGCAGTTCGAGATGAGATTTCCGAAGAAGTAGGGCCCGAATGTTCGGTCGCTCAGCAGACTTGTGGCCCCGCGCGGAGTGGAGATCATGAACCAGCAAGCCTATGTAGAGTCGGGGTGATTCCTACCGCGTAAGCTGACTCGCGAGGTCAGGAGCACCGATGCGCGAAGCGGTGATTGTCGAGGCGATCCGGGTTCCCACAGGCAAGCGCGGCGGGAAGCTTTCGGGCGTCCACCCGGTAGACCTGCTGGCGCACGTGCTGGGTGGGCTGATCGACCGGGCCGGGATCGACCCGGAGCTCGTCGATGACGTGATCGCGGGCTGCGTGAGCCAGATCGGTGAGCAGACCTACAACATTGCGCGCAATGCCTGGCTGGGTGCGGGGCTGCCAGAGTCCGTTCCCGCCACCACGATTGACCGGCAGTGCGGCTCATCACAGCAGGCGGCGCACTTCGCGGCGCAAGGCGTGATCGCCGGGGCCTACGATGTGGCGATCGCCTGCGGCGTCGAGTCGATGAGCCGCGTGGCGATAGGGTCGAGCGCCGCGGGCAAGAATCCGTTCGGCGCACGCATGCCCGCGCGGTACGACGGCCGACTCGTGCATCAGGGAATTTCCGCCGAGCTGATCGCGCAGAGATGGTCCTTGATCCGCGAGGAGTGCGACGAGATCGCCCTGCGGTCGCACCAGCGCGCCGCCCGGGCTACGGAGTCCGGCGCGTTCGCGCGGGAGATCCTGCCGATCAAGGTGACCCTCCCGGACGGGAGCATCGAGGAGTTCTCACGGGACGAGGGCATCCGCCCCGACACCACCATGCAGGCGCTGGGGAGCCTCAAGCCCGCATTCTCCGACTTTTCAGATCACAACACCGCGGTCGTCACTGCCGGCAATGCGAGCCAGATCTCCGACGGTGCCGCCGCCATGCTCGTCACCACACCCGAGAAGGCGAGCGCGCTTGGGCTGGTTCCCCGATGGCGCTTCCACACCTTCGCGCTCGCTGGCACGGATCCGGTGACGATGCTCACCGGGCCGATCCCGGCGACCCGAAAGGCGCTTGCGAAGGCAGGCCTTACCGTCGGGGACATCGACCACTTCGAGATCAACGAGGCGTTCGCGCCCGTGGTCGCCGCGTGGCTTCGCGAGCTGCGCGCGGACCCTGAGCGAGTCAACCCACGTGGTGGTGCGATCGCGCTGGGCCACCCACTGGGTGCGTCCGGTGCTCGGTTGATGACGACGATGTGCCACGCGCTCGAGCAAACTGGCGGCCGCTTCGGTCTCCAGTCGATGTGTGAGGGTGGCGGGTTAGCGAACGCGACGATCGTTGAGCGACTTGCTTAGGAAGGTGTTCTGGGTCGCCGTCGCCGCGGCGATCGGCCTGTGGTTGAGCGGGCGTGTCGAGGGACGCTATGTGTGGCTGCCGCTGCTGGGACTGCTGATCTGGCGGATCGGCCTCGCGTCGTTCCGCTCATTGGCGGCCGGCGGTAGCCATATCCCGGACGGTCCCCCCGAGCCAGTCGACACGTCGAGGGAGCGGGTCACGTACTCGTGCGCTGGCTGTGGCGCGGAGCTGCTCCTGCTCGTGCGGGGCTCTCAGTCGCCCCCGCGGCACTGCGGCGAGAAGATGCATGAGCGCCATGAGGTGCCCCGCCTCGGGTAACCGATCCCAGGTTTTCCCCAGTTGGGGAAAACCCTGTGGATGGAGTTACAAGGCTGTCAGTGCCACTGTGTGAGCACCCCGAGGCCGCCCGCCATGATCGCGAAGCCGATCAGAATCGTCCATCCCCCCGTCGGGAAAAGCCCGACGAAGTTGTATTGCACGATGATCAGCAGGATTCCCAGGGCGATAAGGCTGAGACCGACCACAGGCACCCATTGAGGGCTGGGCTTCGGCTTAGAAGGCTTCGGTGGGGTATAGGTCGACCGCTTCGACTTGGACTTCGGCACGGGTACTCACCTCTCTCCGTGGTGGCACGGGGCGACGCACCTTGTTGGACAGGCGGTTGGACTGGACACGGAATGTTAGCGTCCCGCAATCGACCTGCTGTGGGTGTCCGACCAAACCTGCGCCCCTCCGGCCGGGGCGATGGCTCGACCTGGGCGGAAGGTAGTCCTGTCCGGCACGCTGGCCGCTCTGCTCGCTGTCTCTCGCCACGTTGCCCAAGCGGACGCGGAGCGGGTGCCGCGCAGCGGCCGCCGCATCCGACTGGTCGAGCTGATCCCGCTCGAGCGGGCGCGTAACGCCCACCTCGAACAAGAAATCCCAACGCTCCCGGCGAACCTTGCCGAGCTGGGTGCGCGGCGCGGGTGCGGGCGTACGAGGGCGGGGTTTCACTGAAACGGCAAAGGAGGCCTTTTGAGTACATCAACAATGAGGCGGTTGAGGAGGCGATCGAGCCTCGTCACCGCGTTGGTCCGCTCTCTGGGATACATGCTCATCTCCATGGCGGCAGTGGTGATCCTCTACATCATCTACTCGCTGCTCTTCACGGGTCTGACGACTCGGCAGGCGCAATCGACCCTTCGGATGGCGTGGGAGTCTCCAGGCTCCGACGGTCAACTCCCCTCCGAGGCGGTCGCCAGGCTGGAGTTCCAGAGGCCGGGATCACCAGAGCGGCCCGTGCAGGAAGGCCCACTGTTCGTCGTCGAGGGCATCGGGGTTGAAGACTTGAAGAAGGGTCCGGGCCACTACACGGGGACCGCCCTGCCGGGGCAGCCCGGCAACTTTGCGGTGGCCGGCCACCGGACGACCTACGGAAATCCATTCTTCGACCTCGATGACCTGAAACCGGACGACGAGGTCTTGGTCACCGATCGCCAGGGAGAGGAGTTCGTCTACTCGGTGGTCCGGCAAGAGATTGTGTCCCCCGACGCGGAGCGCGTGCTTGAGCCCGATCCACTGGGAACCGGGCGCCCGACCTTGACGCTGACGAGCTGTCATCCCCGGTTCTCCAATGCGCAACGGCTGATCGTGTTCGCCGAGCTGGAAACGGCCGTCACGTGAAGGCGCTCCGGGTTACCCTCGCATTCGTCTTGGCGGTTATCGTGGTACTGGTGCTCTTCTTTGCCGTGTTTCCCTTGGTGGATCGCGTGTTCGTCACCAATCCAGTCCTTGGCGGCGGCTAGAGCCGCCTCGGATTGGACGTGCGGGGACCGTGGTGTACAACAGAGCGGCTCGGCGGAGAATCGGAAGGCGGATACTACGTGGCCGCGGAGAATCGCAGACCCCCCCACCAGGACGGAACCGATGGAGACGAGGGCACGCCCAAGGCGGTGCCACCCTCCCACACGCCCTCTGAGCAAGCGGACACGCGTGGCCAGAAAAAGACGAGCCGGAATCCCGCGGCGAAACGTCCCGCCACCCGACGCTCGCCGCAGAAACCAGCGTCCGCGGACCCAACCGTCGCATTGGGAGCCTTGCGCCTACCCGACCCCGGCTCCGTTCCAAGGACGTCGCTGGACGCGTATCCCCCCGGAGTACCGTTGGGCTATGAGTACCCGCTGGTGCCCCTCACGCGCTTTCTGGACGACGCCGCGGGCGACTTTCCCGAGACGGCGGCGCTCGGGTTCATGGGTACGGAGCTGTCATACGGAAAGCTGCTTGACCACGTAGACCGCCTCGCGGGAGCACTGCAGGAGCTGGGTCTCGGCCGTCGTGACCGGATCGCACTTCTGTTGCCGAACTGTCCTCAACACATCATCGCGTTATTCGCGATCTGGCGAATCGGGGCAACCGTCGTTGATGTCGACCCCGACGAAGACGTCGATGAGCTCGGTCGCCGGCTCTCCGAGACGCAGGTACGGGCGCTTGTGTTTCTGGACCCGGTTTACGAGAAGCTCGAGCGGGTGCTGGGCTTCCTGCCAACCGTCGAGCATCTCATCGGTACCGGCCTTCAGGACTACCTTCCCTTCGCGAAGAAGGTGTTATTCCCCCTGTTCAAGCGGCGTGACCTGCGCGAGCGTGCCGCGGGGGATGGGAGGCTGCTCCGCTTTACGGATCTCATCAAGCGCTCGTCACCCGTGTTCATTGAGGTTGCGATCGACCCCGTCCAGGACGTCGCCGCGGTTCTCTACACGAGCGGCAAGACGGGTGAGCCGAAGGGCGTGATGCTCACGCACCTGAACCTCGTTGCGAACGCCTTCCAAGCCCGGCTGTGGATTCCCGACATCCAATCGGGCCGGGAACGCGTTCTCTGCCTTGTGCCGTTCAGCAGCGCGTGGGGACTCACTGGCTCCCTTGGGGTGGGGATGCTCTCAGGCGTCACGTTCACGCTTGTGCCAGAGTTCGATCGCGGCGCGGTCCTCAAGATCATCGACGGGCAGCAGCCTTCATTGTGCGTCGCGACGCCATCGATGCTCGCGGAGCTCGTTGAGGGGCCTGACGTCTCGAAGTTCGACCTCTCCTCTCTCCGCGTCTGCCAGTCGGTTGGTGGGCCCCTCTCCCCGGACCTTATCGATCTCGTCGAGGAGCTGACTGGCGGCAAGCTTCGCGAGACCTACGGCTTGGTCGAAGCGGGCCCGTTCACGCACGCCAACCCGATCTACGGGATGTCGAAGTCTGGATCCATCGGACTTCCGATGCCCGACACCATCTGCCTGGTCGTCGACCAACACGAGCCGAGCCGTCCCGTTCCGCCAGGCCAACCAGGCGAGTTGGCGATTCACGGGCCGCAGGTCATGAGCGGCTACGTCAACCGAGCGTCCGACACCGCCGTTGCCCTGCGGGATGGCTGGTTGTTGACCGGCGATATCGTCGTCGTCGACGAGGACGGCTACTACCACCTGGTAGACCAGAAGCACGAGGTGATCTCCAGAGCCGGCCGGGATGTCCACCCACGCGACGTCGAGGCAGTCTTGGCCGGCCATCCCAAGGTGGCCAGGGTGGTGGTCGCCGGCATCCCAGAGTTCGCGGGTGGAGAGATGCTGAAGGCGTATGTGGTGCTCCAACCAGGGGAGATCGCCACAAGCGGCGAGATCGACGACTTCTGTCGCGCCCAGCTCGCTCCCTATCAGGTCCCCGAGCGCTATGAGTTCCGCGCGTTCCTGCCCTCGGCTCCTCCCGGCCGGCCGATGCGCGAGGC
>JBOGED010000383.1:0-5545 GCA_050743625.1 Egibacteraceae bacterium
CGCCGCGGCGAGCCCCCCACAGGCTGCCGCACAGCGCGGCCCGACCGGCGCCCCCATCCCCGGCTCAGCCGCGGCGCCGCCGCGGCATGGCCGCCAGACCGGCGAGCAGCGTGGCGCAGCCGATGCCCACCAGCAGCACGGCGGTCACGCCTATGCCGCTCGTGGCGGCTCCACCTCCCCCCGTCGCGGCGCCGCCGACCGGGATCTGACCGTGATCCTCGTCGTGGTGCGCATCCTCGCCGTGACCCTCGTCGTGGTGTGCCCCCTCGTCCTCGGCGGCTGGCACGGCCGCGCCGGCTGCGGTGGTCACCAGCACCGGTGCGGGCTCGCCGCTACCCTGTGGGCCGATCCATTGCACCGCCGTCCCGCTGGCGTAGGACTGCACGGCCGGCAGCGTGAAGGTGCCGGGCTGTGCCGGGGTGTGCACGGTGAACTGGTACCGGTCGTCGGCCTGGGCCGACGGGTCGGCGCGGGTGAACGTGACCACGGGCTGAGTTCCCGAGGTGTCCACCACGCAGGACCAACCCGCCTTCTCACCGCAGGCGACGTCGCGGAACCCGGCCGGCATCTGGATCTCGATCTTGTCGGTCCGGTCGCCCTGGTGCTCCTCGGGCACGCGCATCTGCAAATGCTGCGCCGTGCCAGCCGGAACCGACGCCGCCGTCAACGTCGCGTGCGCCCAGGCGGGCGCCGCCAGCGCCACCAGCGCGACTCCCGTCAACAGCGCGCCAACGAACCGCCGTCGCATCGCCTTGACCTCCCGCTCGCCATGCGGTCACCGGCCGTGACTGCGGAAGAAGGGTGCGCCACGACGTCCGAAAAGTTCCCATGTGCGCCTCTCTATGGGCCGAACCGCAAGCTATGGGCCGAACCGCAAGGCGACTCCGCTCACCGCCGAGAGGAGCAGCAGGCCGCGAAACGGAAGCTGGGCGGCCGGTGCCCTGGCGCCGAACCGTTGCCAGGCCAGGTCGTTCGCGACGGTTACCGCCAGCAGGTGTGCGCCCAGAAACACCATGAGCGCGACCCACCCCACCGTTGGCCGGACCCAGCCGTCCAAGGCGGGTCGTGGACGGTACGAACGTGAACAGGTCCCATCCCTGGTAGAGCGGATCTCCGAGTTGCCGGATGGCCACCAGCCCTTGGGCGGCCAGCACCGGCAGGTGCAGCAGCGCGATGTGCCCAGCGGCGATCGGGACGAGCGCCGCGCTCAGCAACCACGGCCGGGTGGCAACCCGGATGATGGCGAGGACCGTCCCGATGGCGGTGGCCAACCCCACGGTCTCGACCACGAGGTGGGAGCCGGCCGACAAGCCCCACCAGCGATTTACCCAGGCGGGATCGTCCCGGAGCGCGTCGAACAGCGCGCCGCCGACCAGGACGGCGACGAGCGCGGGCAGGCCGGTCATGGCCGGGACGGCGGCAAGCCCGGCCCGGATGCTGGTGAGGCGCCAGCGCCCCCCGACCTCCCGTCGTGGCGGTGAGAGGCGCGCGATCAGGGTGGAGTAGATCTCGAACGGGTCGGCGCGCTCGTACCATGACGGCCCGTAGACCCACGCGCCTCCCAGCTGCGCGAGCGTGAGCCCCAGGACGAGGGCGAGGACGTTGCGGGGGTGGTCCGGCATCACCAGCTCGCCCCAGATCACCACCGCGAGGAACGCCGCGGCGGGCAGGCAACCCAGCCGTCCGGCAGCCGTGCGCGCCCTGACCCGCGCCCGCCGGCGGTCCTGTCCAACCACACCGAGCATGCGCGCAGCGGGCTGGCCGCCCGCCACACATTCCCCAGCGCGAACGACGCGACCCCCAGCCCCGCCCAGAACAGGACGAAAAACAGCCGCGGCGCCGGGTTGCCGGCGGCGAAGCTGACACCGAAGACCGCCGACCAGCCGAACACGGCGATCCCCGCGAGTACGGTGACGCGCAGGACGGCGCGAACGCTCGGAAGGTCCGCCGGCGAGCTCGACCCTGGCCGTGTCCCGCCAACCTGTAGGGTCGGGGTTCGTCCCCCCCGGGCGCGGCGGGTCACCAACGCCGCCATCCCGAGCATCACCAAGGCTGTCGCCTCAACCAAGAGCAGCCTCGGCAGCGGCGGCAACATGCCGGATCCCACGCTGGTGATGTCGTCGAGCCCGTGGGCGAGCACCGGCAGGACGCCGACGCCCAAGACCCCACCCGCAGCCACCTGGCCACACCGCCGATCAGCTTGCCGTCGGGAAGCCCGGTCATGAAAGCCCCTCGGCCCGCCGCCGGGCAACCCTCCCACCTCACCTTGCGAGAAGGAAAGATACCGTGAGGTCGCAGCGGCTTGGATGCGCGTGGGGGGTCGTGCCACGCACCAGCCGGGGTTGGGGATTGCGTGGAGCTTGGAACTTTTCGAGGCCCGTCCCGCACTCTTCCCTCGACGCGATGGCCCACTCGTCCACGAATACGGGCCGATGCGGAGATCAACCGGTCTGCCCGCCCGCGTCGCCTACGCGAACGCGGGCTTCAGACCCGAACCGGTCCGCTCTCTGGGATCGGGGTTGGGGGCGACCACGGTGGCTAGGATCTCAGCCTAGCCACCGCTGGCCTCCCCGCAAGGATAACCCTTACACCTCCTAGCTGCGGCTTTGGCAAGGATGGGAGCCCTAGCCCGTTGGAGACGCCGAGAGCCAAAATCGACATCACCTCGCCTTCAGTCAGGCTCGCGCCGCCAGGCTTGGAGTGCGGCTTTCTGCGCATACGGCAATGCCACCAACTTAGGCGGGATCCGTCGCGTGTGCGGCGTCCGCGGCCGTGACCGCCGGACAGCTCACGTGTGTGGGGTGGAGCTCGTAGCAGGCAGGGTGTGCGCTCACGGGAGCATGTGCCTGACACGCAAGGCTGGCCTGCATCTTTCCCGCGTGGACGCGGGAAAGATGCACTCACCCGACAGGTGCCTCACGTGAGGCGCCAACATTCCCCGCGTAGGCGCGGGAATGTTGCATTCGGGCGTCCCAGTCTCCGCCCATCGCCGTCTCGATGTTGTCCGCTGCCAGTGCGCTTGTCTCTTTTGCGCGTACCCGCGCAAAAGCAGCGCTTGACTCAAGACCCTAAATTGGTGGTATTGGCGCATATAGACTTGCCTTCCGCGCTTCTGATCGGTGTTTAGCGACCGTGCCGCTGTGGCCCACGACGAGTCGGAGATGAAGTGGGGGGCCAAACGACACCCAGACGTGCGGAAAGCGCGATAAGGAGGAAAGCCGCAGCGTTCGGCTCCTCCCATGCCGGGTTGTGAGCGCTCAAGCCGATCCGAATGCTCGGGCGAGGCGGGGGACCCTGCGCAGGACGAGCCCGTCCAGGGCAAGTACTGCGAGCATGGTGGCGCCGCCGAGCGGGAACATGACTCCCAGGGCGAGCATGACGAACAAGATCCGCCTGAGGGTTCTCTTGTCCGCCGAGCGGCGAGGCGCCGCGAGGGTTCCCTTCGGGCGCCGCTTCCACCACATCATCGGGCCGGTGATCGCCATGAAGACCACCGCCACGCACATCAACAGGTTGATGACCGTATTGACGGTGTCGGCGCCCCCGCCAAAACGGGTACTCAGGTGGAGGTTCACGCCCTCGGAGACCGTCTTCGCGAGCACACCGAAGTCCTCATACCCGTAGTCGGCCAGAACCTGGCCTGAGTACTGGTCGATGTGAAGGGTGGTATAGCCATCGTGGCCGCCAGGGGTCTGGCTGTAGGCGGTGTACACACCGGTGGCGTCCTCGGGCATGCTGATCCACAAGCCGTGCCGCGTCTTCGCCTCCCCGAAACGCTGCGCGGCGACGGCGCGGGCCTGGTCGATGCCAATGGGCTGAGATTGGACGAGTGCCGCAGTGGCGGCGGAAGGCGCGCCTGAGGCGCTGTGGCCCTCGTGGCCGGCGCCGGACGCTGGTACGGGGAGCTGCTCGGCCGCCCACGGCACTGGGTTCTCCCCGCCGGCGATGTCCTTGGTCAGCCTCGGCGTGGAGGTCGACGCCTCCTCCGCGTACTCCGGATAGCCGGCGCCGGACCGCGCCGCGATCCTCTGGAACCCGTCGCCCCAGAAACCGCTCCAGAACAGGCCCGAGACGATGAAGAACAGCAGCACCGCGCCCCCCAGGGCGCCTATCCGAGCGTGGCGATAGCGCAGCAGGGAACGTCCGGCCAGCCGCCCCGCGGCCCGCTGAGCCTTGCGCGCCTTGCGCCCGCGCCACCACAGATAGAAACCGCTGACGGTGAGGATGACCGTCCATGAGGCGGCGATCTCCACGAGCCGGTTGCCTACGGTCCCGGCCATCAGCCCATTGTGGACTTCACGCACGTTCTCCATGAACAGGTCGTCGGGGACCTGAGAGCCGAGCACCTCCGCGTTGTAAGGGTTGACGTACACGTTGCGCTTGCCGGTCGCCCAGGAGTCAGCCGGCTGGTCCTCCCACCCCTCCTTGGGGTTGATGTAGACCGTGGTACTGCGCGTCGGGTAAAGGGGCTCGCTCACGCTCACCACCCGGTCATCCGGGAAGGCCTCCTCGACCGCCGCGACCTGCTCGCCAAGGGGACGGGCGGTGGTCCCCTCCACGGGCAGCGGCACCCTCCTCAGCTCTGGGTAGAACATGGGATCGAGCTGGTCCGCGAACAGGTAGATCGCGCCGGTCACCGCCAGGATGATCAGGAAGGGGATCACGAAAAGCCCCGCATAGAAGTGCCAGCGCCATGCTGCCCGGTACACACCCGACACAGACGGGACCGGCGCCTGCACCCCTTCAGCGACCGCAGTTCCCTCCAGGGGCTCGAGTTCGGCGAGATCCGGACTTTCCTGTATCTTTGCCATTTTCCCGCGCCTTCCCTTCATGCATCCCGACACCGAGCACTCCCGCTGCCTGAAGGGTGTCCTGGAAGCGCCTGGGAGTTCCAACAGAGGCAGGCTTCTTGCGAAGGCAGTGCCCCGGAAAGGCGGCAACTTACGGGCGGGTGAGGGAGGCGTAGACGACGACGTTGTCCCGGTACTGCTTGAGGGTGCGGTCGAAGTCGCCGCCGCAGGTGATCAGCCGGAGTGTGGGCGCAGGTGTGGGGCTGTAGACGTCGAGGGTCGGGAACGCGCTCTTGGCATACCGCTCGACCTTGTCGACGCTGAAGCGCACGGTCCCACGGTCGCCCGTGACCGCGATCTCGTCCCCTGGCCGGAGCCGGGAGAGCGCGAAGAACACCGCCGGCCCGGTGAGGGAGTCGACGTGGCCGGCGATCACCGCCGCGCCTGGCTCCCCGGGCTCCGGGCCTGGCTGGAACCATCCTGGGACGGCGAAGTCCGAGGGCACCCGTAGGGTTTGGTCGGGGTTGAGCCCGAGCGCCACGGATCAGGTACGCATCCCGGCGACGCCGATCGCGGGGATGCGTACCTGATCGGGGTTGCCGATCTCGACCGTGGAGGGTGAGGCAGGCGGCACGGCGGGTTGGGAGGCGCCGTCCACTGCCGGCACCGAGATCACGGCCGCTGGCGTGGCGGGCGGGGTGCCCGCCGCGGCGACGATCGGCGTCGCCGCGGCGATCCCCCACAAGACCCCGCAC